>CAZSLS010000007.1:0-78359 GCA_964607575.1 uncultured Planctomycetaceae bacterium
CTAGCCACCCACTCATACCACCTGTGCAGGCGTGCGGCTATCCGCGGGACCATCGGCAGGTACTTGTTGGCTAGTTGCTCAGCTTCCGTGATCTTCCGCTCCGACTCCAGTGTCGTCATCTTGCGTCTCCTTTTCTCTTTGCGATGCGGGGCGAGGACTGTTTTCTCATATGCCTTTGAATTCTCTATTGCGTCCGACTGCCTTCTTTCTGCGATCATCCCGTTACGCTATGATTCTTGTCGCTTAACACATCTTTATCAATCCGGATGTTCCCTCAAAGTGCTGGGGGTGTCCCCAGTACAAATTGCCCGTCGCGCCACCCGCCCGCGGCCGTAAAGCTGGGTACTCTGTCCCGGTTTTCCCATACGCACCCGGAATAACTGCCCTTCCGGCCGGAATCTGCCGCACGTTGGGCTTACCCGCGGGCAGTTTCGCTGCTCGGTTCCCTCGAGTACACCGTTCAGGTCATTCATGGGAGTTTTCACCTATATGTAGACAGGGAAATTCACCGCACTCCAGGTTGCGTCCGCCAAGGGCCATCCACCATCTAACCAGTTGTATAATAAATTCTTGCATTGATTGCTTCCTAAACAAGAAAAAACATGTTTTTCAGATTATTCTTAACGTCAGCCTGCTCCAGCCCGTCGACGCTGTCGCTTCGGCGAGCGGTTCGTCGCCTCGGATCAGCAGCATCCGACCGGTTCGGCGAACCGTTCGGTCGGTATGGGGCTCGTCGGCGGTTGGTCTATCTCGTAACGTTTGAGCTTTGAGTGAAGCGTTGCGCGGGTGATCCCAAGCAGCGCCGCGGCCCGGGTGCGCTGCCCGCCGGTCTGGCGCAATGCCCGCAGAATAAACTCGCGCTCTGCGGTCTGCAGCGAGAAGTCGTCCCTGTCTACCTCTACGTATGACCTGTCGCCCTTCCTTCCTGCCCGGGCAGCGGGCGGTGTGTTGACGGTCTCCAACCGCAGGTTGCACGCCGGAATCCGACCCGAATGCGTCAACATGATCGCCCGCGCCACCACATTGCAAAGTTCGCGAACATTACCGGGCCAATCGTGCGATTTGAGCATTGCGACCGCTTCGGGGTCAAAACCGGTTATCTTCTCCGCCGGGCGAAGCGTCGAGGTCCTCAGGAAGTACTCAGCCAGAAGCACGATATCCTCGCTCCTTTGCGGGCTGCTCAACGCCGGTAGCGTCACCGGGAATACCGCAAGGCGGTAGTAAAGATCTTTGCGGAACTTGCCCGCGTTGGCCTCTTCCAGCAGGTCACGGTTGCTCGAGGCGACGATGGTGGCGCAGCACTTGATATCCTTGGTACCCCCGACCTTCCTGAACGTCCGTTCCTGGAGCACTCGCAGGAACTTGGCCTGTAGTTCCAGGGGCATCTCGCTTATCTCGTCAAGCAGGATCGTTCCCGAACCGGCCAGTTCAAACAGGCCCGCCTTCTCGCGGTCAGCGCCGGTGAACGCACCGCGAACGTGTCCAAACATCTCGCTCTCGAGCAGATTGGCAGTCAGGGCGGCACAGTTCACTGCAACGAATCGCCTCTCTTGTGTCTCGCAAGCATCGCGGCGGGACTCACCGTCCGCCCCGGGCCCCTGCCAGGCATGCACTGCCCGGGCTGCAAGTTCCTTGCCCGTACCGGTCTGCCCGAGGATCAGAACCGGATCGCAACCGCTTCTGGCCACCACTCGAAGCATCTCGATGGCCTCCAGCATACCTTCACTTTGCCCGACGATCGGCACTGAAGGCGGATGGACGTTGCTGAAGTATCGTCCCATGTCACCACTACTCATGTTTCCACAGTTAGAGTCTTGCATTCCGAACTTCTCACCAATCAACGGTTACCCCGCTGGATCTGGCTTGCCCTGTTCCAGCGGGCCGGGGCCCAACTTAACACGAAATTGCTTTTTGTCGAACTCCTCGCCAGTCAGCATAAACGTCCATCCGCACGACGTTCAGTTCTGACCAGCCGAGCGCATCATAAATCGCCTGGAGTACACCTTACATGATCGTCGCCGGACCGCTGAAAACCCACGGGTGTTTCTCCTCAAAGCCATGGGTCCATAATAATCGGAATGATGGATTCGCCCACCCCCATCGACCGCCGCCAAGTGCGGCGATCGCCTGGCACATGGCACGCCTACACTGTATTCTATTTCACCACAGTGTTTTATGACCGGATACAGAACAACCTTATCCTATATGATTCGACTCGCACCGGTCCGCGGGAAACCGCCTGACTAGGTGTTTACACCTACTTATTAAAGGGGGAAAATGAACTCCCTTTCATTCATTTTTTCAGATAATTCCGTTTTTAGTGGCCCCGCCCCACGGGGCATCGCTCCGTTGACGGTGGTGGCGATGCTGCCACTGAGATGTGCCCTCGATCGAACCGGACCATGTCGATAGGACGCTGACCCTCCCGACGAGTCCTCCGGTCCTCCGGACCTGAGCGTCTCTGCGCTGCGTCAGGCCGCTCCGCGTGATCGGGCGCGCTTGACTATCTTGCACGCCGCCGAACGCAGAAGGCTAAGATTGAACGGTTTGAAGACGATATAGATCTCCGTCTCGTCGATATCGTGAAGCTTCTGGTGATGATATCGATCTCCGGTCAGAAGGATTGTCCGATCGAGCATTTCCGGTCTGGTCTTGCGCATGAATTCCACAACGTCCATTCCGTTGGGCTCGGGCATCACCAGGTCCAGAATCACCAAATCGAACTCTCCTGTTTGCAGCCTGCTCAAGGCCTCACGTCCGGAATTTGCGGTCACGACCGTCGATCCACACTCGCTGAATACCTCGTCCAGAAGTGAAGTGATCTGGACTGAGTCGTCGACGATCAGTATCCGCCGATCCCGTAATGTCCTGAACGCATCAAACATTTTCTGTTACTCCTCACTGAGCAATCAGGTGATAGACGCCAACCGCACCCCCCTGCGCAGACGTTTGATCAGCGCCTTGTGTCGAAGGCAGACTGCCGATTCGCTGATATCGAATACGTCGCCAATCTGCTTGAAAGTCATTTGCTCCGCATAGTGCATCAGTAATAGTTGTCGCTCCTTCCGGCGGAGTCTTCCCAGGAGCGTTTGGCACAGGTCCCGTCGTTCAAGCTCCGCCAACCCTTTCGACCCCGACGGATCTGGTATGTCCGGGCTCAGCGCAACGAACGATGGACCGGGATTTGCCCGGCGGCGTTTGAGGACACCGTCTCTCCGCATCTCGTCGATCGCGACGTACATGGCCTTGCGAAATGCGAATCGCTCAAACGGAACGCCCCTGCCCTTCTCGTAGATTCTTGCCGCTTTCACCAACCCCAGATACGCGTAGCTCCCAAGATCGTCCAGGTCTACCCATCCATAGCACCTGTGGAGACGCGAGGCAATCCGCCCAACCATCCCCAGTGACTTCCGTGCCAGTTCTTCAGCCGCTACCACCGCTTGTTTTGAATCCAGTGCCACCATCTTGAGTCTCCTCTCCTGCAGCCCGGAAAATTATCAGCCGATTCTCTGTCATACTTGTTCCACGGCCAGGCCGTGTCCGTTTTGAATTTTGAATTGAGAATCAAGTAACACTACAATTATTGATATGTCTCACACGGAAGGCAATCCGGGAGTATCCCCCAAAATACTAGGTGTGCGACCCCGATGGATTCATCTTCCTTGCGGGGTCATTTCGATGTTAAATTAGGGTCTCTGACCGGTTCTTGCCAGAAACACACGGCATGGGTGTCTGCGATTCGCACGCCCACTACATACTGTACCCATCGATTGACAATACTACCACTTGCTTGTACCCCCACCGCCTCATTCGCATCTCTTATAGGTGCTTTCACTTACTGTGCTCATGGGAAATCTCATTCACTTTCGCCCCCCTGTCAGGAGCATCCTCACCATTTAATATCCTCTGGCGTAATGCCTTGCGGTAATTCTCGGATAGTACAGAAAAACATGTTTTTCTGATTATTCCAGCGGTATCTACCGCCGGTCACCCGACTCTTGGCAATTCCCCCCAGCCGCGCGCATGTGAAGACCGTGGTACGCGGTTGGACGGTGGATTTCTTCGCTACCGACTAGATCGAGACCAGACCGTGTTGAATTGCGTAGCGCATGAGCGTGGCGATTGAGTCTACTTCGCACTTGCGGTACGTGTTGTAGCGGTGGTTTTCGACGGTTTTCGGGCTGATGTGCAGTTGCTTGGCGATCTGCTTGCTGCTGAGCCCCTCGCAGAGCAGTTGGACCACTTCAATCTCCCGTCTGCTCAGTTCGGATTTCGGAAGCCGCGAACCGTGCCCGCCATCAATCGCTATCGAAACATCGTTGACCAGCAGTTCCGCCGCGTCCGGCGCCAGATACGCCCGGTTAATAGAGGCCATCTTGATCGCCCGGATCAATTCATCCGGGTCGGCGCCCATATTGACAAACGCCTTGGCGCCCAGTCGCAGAGCAGTATGCACTTGTCCGCGGTTGGCCTGTTCCGACAGCACGACCAATGGCAGGATCCTCCCGGTCTGAGCCAGTGTATTGTGAATTCGCCTGAACATCCCGAACGGTGCAGCTCCCGAAAGGATCAGCACGATCACGTCGCAACTATCAGGATTGTTCTGTAGCAGTTGGGCAAGGTCTTCCTCCGTACCGAGAGGACGACCAACATCCACCCCACGTCCAGCCAGAAAACCATCGATCGCATGCCGTACAATCCGCTGCCCCCCCACTACGATCACTCGGGTGGTCCGGTTTTGCCCGGCCCGGTCGTGATTGACCAAACCTCTGGGTTGAGGAACCCACCCTGTCTTCGTCGCAGTGTCGCTCGGAGCCATTGGATGATCCGATCTACAAGAACTGCAAATGCGACTGTTCTTTCCTCCGTGATGCTCTTACCCGGTAGTCCTTTCCGAGCAACGTGCCTCGCCTCAGGGCAACTCCAACTCTGCGAAAGACCTATTCACAACGCTGAGACAAGTAATCTAACACTGAATTATACCCTTGACTAAGAAAGATGCAAGAACAGAATTCCGATTTTTATGGTTTTTTTCGCTTCCGCTAATCCTGCTCTGCCAACACGTAATGGCACCAAACATTGCGGCTGTGGGTTTTTCCCTAGCCGTTGCGCTGTCTTGCAGGTGCCCCAGCCCCACAAGCAATCGCCAGACCACTGGCGAACAGATGTCCGCCAAAGCTTCGGGGCTCAGAGGACACCACGGTCGATACTACCCAGAGGCTCATTGACACCGCCGGCGGCGAGGCGATAATCGGCGGTGCGGATTTCGAGGAGATTATGACCCGCAATGTAATTGAAATTTCGTGCAGATTTCTAGCCATCCTGGCGTCAGGGGCGAGCTGTTTTGTCAACTGCGCCTGCGTCAGCGGGCAGTTGGACAGCGCCATGCAGCAGGCCGCAAGAATCAAATACATCGACGACGAGGGCGGAGACTATTGGCAGAGTCCGGAAGAGACGATCGCCAGGGGCACTGGCGACTGTGAAGACCAGGCGATCTATCTGCATCATCTCCTGGGCCTCAAAGGTCTCCAGTCCGAGGTAGTCTTCGGGATAGAGAATCTCAAGCACGTCGAGTCCGGACATGTCTGGGTCGAATATCCCGCGGACGACGATATCTACATCCTGGACCCCACCAGGCGGATGATGCGTCTGCGGAGCAAGCTGCCCAGGCACCAGTACTATCCCGCGCTCGACCAGAAGCTGATCCAGCGCAAGGTCGAAGCGTACCTCAAGAGATCCGGGCAGAGCGGTCTGAACGCACATTACGAAGCGAGAATCCGCGCCGGACGCGGGCGATAATGCGCGGGCAACCGCATCCAATGTTTATTGTGCCCGAACGGTTGTGCCGGATCGGTTTGCGACACAGAGACTCAGAGGCTCAGAGAACGGCAACGACTTTTTTTTGCTAACGACAACGACTTAAAACGGCGAGAGAAACAGAGAACGACAAAACAAAGTCTCTGTTCTTCGCCGTTCTCTGTTTCTCTCGCCGTTTCTGTTGCCGTAACAAAAAAAGAGGTTCTGCCGTCGCCGTTGCCGTTCTCTGAGCCTCTGAGTCTCTGTGTCGAAATCCAAACCGCCCGACACCCGACAATGTCATATGCGATTGCGCCGCGACCGAGGAGAAATGACCTGTTACACACGTTTGGACGATGGTACAATAATCCCGCGGATGATGTACTCCTGCATTACCGCGTCTAACCGTAGTACAATCGAGCAGTCCACGAAACCACAGGAGCGATATCGGATACCAGCATTATGACAAGTCAGAGAAATCGCACGTTACAGTTCGCCCTCACCGCAATGTTCGTCCTTATCGTCGGGTCCTGCGCGTCTGCAATCGCAAAGACCGCCGTGCTTTTGAAGAACCTCGCCCCGTCGGCAAAGATATCGGCCACGTCCGAATACAACTCGTCGTATCAGGCTAAATTCGTAGCCGACGGGAAGATCCCGGGCCCCGGTTCGGGTCGTGACCTCGAGCGGGCCTGGGCGGTCAACGGCGTGAAGCATCGCAACGGTGCGGCGATCACTTTCGAGTGGGCGGCGGAGATTGCGGTCGCTGAGATCGTCTACTTCGGGAGGACGGCTTTCGAGGGAGGCGAGAACTGGAAAGACTATGAAGTGTACCTGAACTCGAGCACTACCCCTTCGGTCAAGGGCAAGCTCAAGAGCGGACACGGACCGCAGCGGATCAAACTGGCGCGGGCGACAAAGCTCCGCAAGATCAGGATAAAGTTCACCAGTTCGTACGGCGGGACCAATCCGGGCGCGTCGGAGATTCAGGTCTACTCGGTGAGTCCGCCTGCAAATGTGCTGGGCAAGCTGACGCCGTTCGCCGCGCCCCGCCGCGGCGGTCGCCCTGTGGCAAAGACGGTTCCGGAATCGCCGGAGTTGGCGGCGGACCTTAAGGCGGGCAAGTTGGGTTTCACCAAACTCATAATGATCCAGCGCGCCGCGATTCGCTCGTCGCACGTGTACACCTACCACGCCGAAGGCTTCAAGCCCGGCGGCGGGTTGTACGTGCTTACTCTGGGCAAGGGCGATGGCGCCCCGAAGAAGATCGTGGATTCGCCGAAGGGCGAGATGCTCGACTGCAACGTATCTTACGATGGTAAGGAGATACTGTTCAGTTGGCGGAAGACCGCACTGGACACCTACCACGTCTACCGGATGAAGACCGACGGTAGCGATATGGTGCAGGTCACCAAGGGCAAGACCAATAACATGAACGCCTGCTGGCTGCCCGACGGCGGGATCGCGTTGCTCTCGGACCGCAAACCGGCGTTCGCGTACTGCTGGAACACAACCTCGCCGATACTCTATCGCTGCGACGCCGACGGTAAGAACATGGTGCGCCTTTCGTCGAACTACCTCAACGACTTCACTCCCTCGGTGATGCCCGACGGTCGGATCATCTATTCGCGCTGGGAATACGTCGACCGCCCGGCGATTCCGATCCAGAGCCTCTGGACGATCAACCAGGACGGGACGAACGTCGCGGGTTATTTCGGTAATCGCGTACTCAGCCCGGCGACGTTCATGGAGGCCCGCGAGATTCCGGGAACAAACACGGTTCTCTGCGTGCTGACTGCGCACAACGGGCCCTGCCGCGGCGCGATCGGAATCATCGACCCGTCCAAGGGCGCCAATGCCCAGGAAGCCATAACCAACCTGACCCCGGAGATTAACATCGGGCTGGTCAACAGGGGCTCGGGCAACCATATTCGCGGACCGTACGAAAGCCCCTTCCCCCTCGACAACAAGCACTTCCTGGTCTCTCGCGGCGGGACGATACTGCTGCGAGACTACAAGGGAACCGCCCAGGTCACGATACAAAAACCAACCGGGTCGATCGGATTCTACAGCCCCCAGCCCATCCGCGCCACCAAGAGGCCCAAGGTCAGGCCTTCGACGCTGAAACCCGGTAGCGACAACTGGGCGACCCTTACGCTTCAGGACGTGTACAACGGTCTGGAACCGCACATCAAACGCGGCGAGATCAAGCAGATCGCGGTGGTCCAGGAGATCGAAAAGTCGGTTCGCGCCGAGGTCAGCCGCAGGGCGTTCGGATTCCAGTTTCCGGTAGTCTCGTGCGGAGCTACCTACGCACCCAAACGCGTATGGGGCTACGCCAAAGTCGAATCCGACGGATCGGCGTCGTTCAAGGCGCCCGCGGGATTGCCCATCTACTTCATGGCGCTGGACGCCGAGGGGCGCGCCCTGCAGCGCATGAGAAGCTTCACGCACCTCATGCCCGGAGAACGCCAGGGATGCGTCGGCTGCCACGCCGACAGGAACTACGCCACCCCGCCGGTCAGCTCGAAACGCCCGATCGCGGCGCTGCGGGCGCCTCAGGAACTCGACAAGCCCGAATGGGGCGTCGAGGGCTTCAGCTACTCGCGGATCGTGCAACCGGTGTTCGACAAGCACTGCATCAAATGTCATAACCCCAGGAAATACTGCGGGAAGATCGATCTCAGCGGCGACAAGACCGACTTCTTCAACGTTTCCTACGAATACCTCGCCCGCCAGGGGCGCCCCGGGCAGAATCCCTACACCAAATGGATCCCGACTTACAACGGTCAGGAGGCCAACATCCTCCACGTTACGCCGAAGTACTGGGGCTCGCCGGCAAGCAAACTCGCCGAAAACATCAGGAAGGGGCATCCGGACAAGGATGGAAAGAATCGCGTCAACGTTTCTCCGCTCGAGAAGCGGCGAGTGTTCGCATGGATCGACCTGAACGTGCCCTATTACGGGACGTCCTCGTCGAATTACTACAACCTGAGAGGCTGCAGGCAGATGATCCCAGCCAATCTCAACAAGGTTCTGGGCGAAGTGTCCAAACGCCGATGCGCTTCCTGCCACAAGGGAAACAAGATACCCCGCAAGCCCTACATCCGCATATCGAACGTCGAGAACAGCGAGTTCCTGCTGGCCCCCCTGGCGAAATCGGCAGGCGGGACGGAGAAATGCGGTAAAGCGATATTCGCCAGCAAGGACGACCCGGACTACAAGGCCATCCTCAAGACCTTCGATCCGGTAATCAAGATGTACACCGCCCAACCGCGAATGGACATGCCCGGCGCCAAACTCCCGGCGTGCCCGTCGCCGGGTAAGTAGGAAGACCCCAGGAGCGATTCGAGCGTAGAATCATGACAAGCCGAAGAAATCGCACGTTACAGTTCGCTCTTGCGGCGATGTTCGTCCTGGGCGTCGCCTCGCGGGCGCCGGCGGCGCCGGGGACGGTCCCGGAGTCGCCTGAGTTGGCGGCCGATCTTAAGGCGGGCAAGCTCGGGTTCGATAAGCTCATAGTAATCCAGCGTGCCCCGATCAACTCGAGCCACGTCTACACCTACCACGCCGAAGGTTTTAGAGCCGGCGGCGGGCTGTACGTACTTTCCCTGGGCGATGGCGCCCTGAAGAAACTCGTGGATTCGCCAAAGGGCGAGCTGCTCGATTGCAACGTGTCTTACGATGGCAAGGAGATACTGTTCTCTTGGCGCAAGAGCGCCCTGGAAACCTACCACGTCTATCGGATGAAAACCGACGGTAGCGGTATGGTGCAGGTTACCAGGGGCAAGACGCACAACATGAACGCCTGCTGGCTGCCCGATGGCGGGATCGCGTTTCTCTCGGACCGCAAGCCGGCGTTTGCGTACTGCTGGAACACGACCTCGCCAATACTCTACCGCTGCGACGCCAACGGCGGGAACGTGGTGCGGCTCTCGTCGAACTATCTCAACGATTTCACTCCCTCGGTGATGCCCGACGGGCGGATCCTCTATTCGCGTTGGGAATACGTCGATCGCCCGGCGATTCCGATCCAGAGCCTCTGGACGATCAACCAGGACGGGACGAACGTCGCGGGCTTCTTCGGAAATCGCGTGATCAACCCGGGTACGTTTATGGAGGCCCGCGAAATCCCCGGTAGCAACAAGGTACTCTGCGTGATGACCGCCCACGGAAGGTCCTGCCGCGGCGCGATCGGGATCGTCGATCCCGCCAAGGGCGCCAATGCCCAGGAAGCCATAACCAACCTGACGCTGGAAATTGATATCGGGCAGGTCGACAAGGGCAATGGCAACAGTATTCGCGGGCCGTACGAAAGCCCCTTCCCCATTGACGACAAGTACTTCCTGGTCTCCCGCGCCGGGACGACAATGCTGCGAGATTACAAGAGAACCGCCCAGGTTACCATACTGAAACCCACCGGACCGATGGGATTCTACAGCGCCAAACCCATCGGCGCCACCAAGAGGCCCAGAGTCAGGCCTTCGACGCTGAAACCGGGGGCAGACAACTGGGCGACCCTTACGCTTCAGGACGTGTACAACGGTCTGGAACCGCACATCAAACGCGGAGAGATCAAGCAGATCGCGGTAGTTCAGGAGATAGAGAAGTCTGTTCGTGCCGCAGTCCGCCTCAGGGCGTTCGGATTCCAGTTCCCGGTAGTCTCGTGCGGGGCTACCTACGCGCCCAAACGCGTATGGGGCTACGCCAAAGTCGAATCCGACGGATCGGCGTCATTCAAGGCGCCCGCGGGATTGCCCATCTACTTCATGGCGCTGGACGCCGAGGGACGCGCCCTGCAGCGTATGAGAAGCTTCACGCACCTCATGCCCGGAGAACGCCAGGGATGCGTCGGTTGCCACGCCGACAGGAACTACGCCACGCCACCGGTCACCACGAAGCGCCCGATCGCGGCGACGCGGGCGCCCCAGGAACTCGACAAGCCCGAGTGGGGCGTTACGGGCTTCAGCTACTCACGGATCGTCCAACCGGTGTTCGACAAGCACTGCGTCAAATGTCACAACGCGAAAAAGGCCGACGGCGGTATCGACCTCAGCGGCGACAAGACCGACTTCTTCAACGTGTCGTACGAAGTACTTGCCCGCCAGGGGCGACCCGGGCAGAACCCCTACACCAAGTGGATCCCGACCTACAACGGACACGAGGCCAACATCCTCCACATCACGCCGAAGTACTGGGGCTCGCCGGCAAGCAAGCTTGCTGAAATCGTCCGGAAGGGACATCCCGACAAGGACGGAAAGAAGCGAACCGCGGTTTCCGCCGTCGAGCAGCGGCGCGTGTTCGCCTGGATCGATCTGAACGTGCCCTACTACGGAACGTCCTCGTCAAATTACTACAACTTGAGAGGCTGCAGGCAGATGATCCCCGCCAATCTCAGCAAGGTTCTCGCCGCAGTGTCCAAACGCCGATGCGCTTCGTGCCACAAGGGAAACAAGATTCCCCGCAAACCCTACATCCGCATATCGAACGTCGAGAACAGCGAGTTCCTGCTGGCGCCGCTGGCGAAATCGGCAGGCGGGACGGAAAAATGCGGAAAGGCGATATTCGCCAACAAGGACGACCCGGACTACAAGGCCATCGTCAAGACCTTCGATCCGGTAATCAAGATGTACACCGGTCAGCCGCGAATGGACATGCCCGGCGCCAAACTCCCGGCGTGCCCGTCGCCGGGTAAGTAACCCAGTATGCCGCACGAAATTGAAGCTAAATTCAAGGTCGCAGATTTCCGGGCGGTCCGCAAGCGGCTGACTGCCCTCGGGGCGGTCTATCTCGGTACGGACCTGCAGACCGATTCGTACTATGACACCCCCGACCGCCGCCTGCTGGGCGGAGATAAAGGGCTCCGCATCCGCCGCACCCGCCGCCTCCGCAGCCCCTCGCCGGTCGGCGGAAAGCCCCCCAAGGCCGACACCCGGCCTCTGCTCACTTACAAGGGACCGGCCGACGGACACAAGCAGGCCAAGATCCGCCGGGAAATCCAAACCCGCGTCGATTCGCACCAGGCCCTGGGCGACACACTTTCCGCACTGGGGCTCGAGCCCACGCTCACGGTCCAGAAGAAGCGGGCCAGCTACCGCCTGGGCTCCTGCCGGATCGAACTGGACGAACTGCCCGTACTCGGTCGATTCATCGAGATAGAAACCCCGACCCCCAAGCAGATTGAAACCGTCCGCCGAAAGCTGGACATCCGGGGCGAACCATGCACAGACCATTACATAACGCTCCTGACCAGGGCCTGCTCCCGCGCGGGCGGGGCCTGTCTGGAAGTCACGTTCGACAACTGCACCGATTGTGATTCCGCGTGAAACCGCTCGCAGATTTGTCCAAACCCGAACGATCGCGTACAATTAATTACAACCAAAGCGGAGCAATACCATGTCAGAAAGCATCCTCGTGCCAATCGATTTCTCCGACGTCACCGACGCGGTGATCGCCCGGGCGGCGCAACTCGCCAAGGCCTTCGACGCCAAGATATGGCTGATCCACGCCGCCGTACCCGAACCCGATTTCGTCGGATACGAGGTCGGACCGGAATACATCCGCGACAGCGCCGCCAGGCATCTCCGCGAGGAACATCAGATGCTGGGGCAATACCAGGACAAACTCCGCGCCGAGGGGGTGGAAGTCACCGCTATGCTCGTTCCGGGGGAGGCGGTCGAAAAAATTCTACAGGAGGCGATCAGCCTGGAAGCCGGATGGATCGTACTCGGTTCGCACGGTCACGGGGCGCTGTATAACCTGCTGGCCGGTAGTGTCTGCCAGGGCGTTCTCAGCAAAACCGCGTGCCCCGTAGTGATCGTGCCAAGCCGTCCGGTCTAGTCGAGAAATGCGAAGAATTCTTCCGGATCGACATTCATCGCAATGGCCAGAGCCTTCGCGATTTCGCGGGTGGGTTTTTTGAAACCGGCTTCTATGTAGGCAATCATACCGCTGGGACAACTGGGCACGAGTTGCGAGAGTGCCTGCGGGGTGAGTTCGGCACGTATTCTGGCCCGCTTGACGGCCTGGGCTATGCTGGTCGCTGGAACGTCGGGTTCTTCGTCCTTTGTGTCCCGCGGCGCGGGCTGCGGGACCGGCGGGGCCTGGTCTACCAACTGCGGGGTATCAGGAGTCTCAGATTTGACCCCCGGCTCGGTCCATGCCTCGGCGTCTTCGTCGTCCCCGCTTGAAGCCGGGTTACCGAACAAATCTCTCAGGAGATTTTTTCCCGAGGTGAAGATACCGCTGGTATCGCCTCGATGCGCCTTTGGCTCGGGCTTGGAGAGGTCTGATTCGAGCGCTTCGAAGATGGCCTGTTCGAGTTCGGGGGTGGGCCTCTCCTTGCCTCGCTCGATCCACGCGATGGTATAGGGATACGCCCCGATCATCTCGGCAAGCAGTTCCTGCGTTATACCCTTGGCTTCGCGGGCTCGCTTTATCTTCTCGCCGATGTGCGCGGGCGGGGGGAGTTTGGCTTTCCTCTTGGATTTGCCTTTGCCTTTGGCGGTCTTGGACCGGGGCTCGGCGGATTTGCCCGGGGCAACCTCGGCCAGGTATTCTCCCAGTACTTTGACGATGGCATTGAGTACCCTTCGCTGCGGGCGATTCTTGCCCAGTTCAAATGAGGATACCGTCCGCCCGCAGCAGTCCGCCAAAGCCGCCAACTGCTGTTGAGTGAGCCCCATCGCCTTACGAGCCCTCCGAACGTCAGAACCACTATATACTTGCGAATCGGTCGTACGTTTGGTCAGCAGAAGCGCAAAAAGCTCCGATGCATCGAGCCCAAGCACGTCGGAGAGTTTCTGCAACTGCTCTCGGTCACCCCGTATTTCGCCCTGTTCGATCTTCTCGATGGTGCTCTCGAAGCAGCCCGATTGCTCGGCCAGTTGCTCGATACTCAGCCCCTTCTCTTCGCGTGCCTGCCGTATAGCACGCCCAACGTCCGTCGCCTGGTCGGAATTATCTGTAGGTTCGTTAGCCATGATTATCTCTTCGAACGAAAAGATGTGTGATTCAGACGCTCTCTTTGTCGCCGGGATGGTTGTATCTGATTTCCTGTGTTGGAATACCTTTTAACCAATTGCACCGTTCAAATGATGCCGCATCAGCAACGTCCCTTGGGATTCGGTCGAATCCACGCGCAGTTATCCTACAGCAGATCGTGTAGCATGGCAAGGGCGATTATATACGGAAAAATTTTCCGAACTACCCGCCTCGCCGAAGCGTAGAACCTTCACGACACCGGTAGTTTATATCCAGGTCCCCCCGCCACCGGCTCAGGTGGGCGGCGGGCGACCGTAATCCGCGGAAAGCATCGTTCTCTTTCCGCCGGAGTTGCATATGGCTCATGATATCCTGAATGAATCGGTCGAAGCCCAGACCGGGCGAGCGAGCCTGTTTATCCTGGCGATCCTCTTCGGGGGAGTACTCGTAGTCAACGCCTATATCGCCGACTGGTTATTCGAGGACAACTTCTACGGTTCGGCTTTGGCGCTGATCGGCGCGATACTGCTGGGCCTCCCGATCATCATCCACGCGTTCGCGCATCTCATCAAAGGGCAGATGCACATGGACGAACTGGTGGCACTGGCGATTGCGGCGGCGATTGCGGGCGGTAACTACAAGTCCGCGGGGGTGGTGGCGTTCTTCCTGCTGCTGGCGAATCTCATAGAAACCCGCACGGCTCTGGGCGCCAAGGCGAGCATTGAATCGCTCATTCGCCTCTCGCCGACCAAGGCCCACCGGCTCGGCGCCGGCGGGAGCGAGGAACTCGTCGAACCGCGCAGCCTGATCGCCGGGGATATCATAAGAATCCGACCGGGCGATAACATTCCCGCCGACGGTGACATAATCTCAGGCCAGTCGTCAGTCAACCAGGCAAACGTCACCGGCGAATCGCTGCCCGTCGACAAATCCGAAGGCGATGAAGTCTTCTCGGGCACGACCAATATCTCAGGCTCGATCGACGTTCGGGTGACGCGCGCCGGGGCCGACACCACACTGGGCAAGGTCCGCAAACTCATCCTGGAAGCCCAGAAAACTCGAATCCCGATGATGCGAATGATCGACTGCTACGCCGGATGGTATACACCCACCATCCTGATGCTTGCCGGTGCGGTGCTCGTCTTCACCCAGGACATGAACCGCGCCATCGCAATGCTCGTGGTGGCGTGCCCGTGTGCGATCATCCTGGCTGTACCGACGGCGATGGTCGCGGCGCTTTCCTGTGCGGCACGCCTCGGTATCCTGATAAAGGACGTCTCGAACATAGAAGCCGCCAAGGATATCACGGCGTTCGTCTTCGACAAGACCGGAACGTTGACGACCGGCGAACTCAGCGTCACGCGAATGATGCCCGCTCCCAACGTTGACGGCGCGGTCCTGCTCGCGGCGGCTGCGGCGGCGGAACAGCGCTCGAAACACCCCGTCGCCAAAGCAATTGGCGAAGTGGCGCGCAAAGCCAATATCACGCCCGTCGAACCGACTGAATTCACCGAAGCGGCGGGACTCGGCGTACGGGCAAAAGTCGACGGAAACTGGATTCTCGTCGGTCGGAAGGGCTGGCTGGTCGAGCAGGGAATCGATATTTCACCGCTGTCCGGAGAACAGTACGCCGAGCCTGAAGGCCTGAGCACTCTGTTTGTCGCCTCGGGCCCGCAATTGCTTGGTTGGATCGGACTGGAAGACCGCACCAGGCAAGAGGCCCGGGATGCGATCGGCGATCTGCAAACACTGGGGATCAAGGAAATAGTCATGGTAACCGGCGACCGGTGGTCGGTGGCGCGGCGAGTGGCCCGCGAAATGGGCTGCACGGAAGTACAAGCCGAAGTCCTCCCCGCGGACAAACTCAAACTGGTCGACGCGCTCAAAGAACAAGGGCGCCGCGTGGCGGTTGCAGGTGACGGGGTAAACGACGCGCCCGCACTGGCGGCCGGCGACCTGTCGATAGCCATGGGCGCCGCCGGAAGCGACGTGGCGATAAACTCCGCGAGCATCGTGCTCATGAACAACAACCTCGATCGCCTGGGATTCCTGATCCGCCTCAGCCGCAGAACCACCAGCGTGATCCACCAGTCCCTTGGCTTCGGCGTGGTGTTTGTCGTGGTGTTCATGATTCTCGCGGGCATGGGATACCTGCACGCGATAACGGGTGCATTGCTGCATTTGCTGGCTGCGGCGTTTGTAATCCTGAACTCCGCCCGCCTGGTGCGATTCGGCGAAGAGTTGCAGGAAGCCCCGCCTCAGGAAACCGCCCCGCCGGAAGTCAAGCTGGAGCCCGTAGCGGCGACTTGATCGAACTATCAGACTATCAAACGCCTTCAGAACTGAAATGACGACGCGTACGAGGCAAAACCAGGACCAGAAGCACGCCGAGCGAAACGGCAGCGATACCGGCGGCGGGTGTGGTCACACTTCGAGGATCCTCGAGCGATCCGAACTCCCATACGCCGGTAGCTACGGCGGTGGACATCCCGCCGATTGCGACGCCACCGACAATCGCCAGCCAATAAGTCCATCGCACGCCCCGACCGAAGAAGCCCCAGAGAATCCATCCCGCCCCGGCGGCCGCGAGCAGCGCAGCGGCCAGCGTCAGCCCGTCAAACGTATGATATTTCGAAAGCGACAGGATGACCGACCCGGTAATTCCGCACGCAACCGCCCCGGCCCGACCGGACCATGCCAACACGCCGACCAGCGCGGGCATCGACCCCGAACCGCCCTGTGTCTCCAGCGGGCGGGTCTGGAACATGGCGATCCCCAACGCCAGCACCGCGGCGCTGTACAAAACGCAGTAACACAGCGCCGTCAGGAAGTACGTGGCGGGTATCACCGTGTCGAGCATCATCGCATCGAGCATGTAGAACGCCGTCAGGTTCGGCAAGATCGCCCCGAGCACTCGAGCGATGAAGATATCCTGCGTGTCGGGCCCGAACAGGCTGCGGTACATCGAGCCCAGAACGAATATCCCAAAACAGACCAGCAGCGTCATTACCTGCCCGAGCCTGGTGCTCGCGGCGACCGCGATGGCCGCAAACACCACCACCGCCATCAGCATCAACGCCATCGCCACCAGGAGTTGGGCCCCGATGCCCTGCCCGAAACTCACGATCTCCCATCCCTTGCCCACGAACGCAATTGTGCCCATGCTCACCGTCATCAATACGGTAAGGGCCCATATGTTTGCCGACGTGAACGTCCAGTTGAAGAACAGATTCCCGATTACTGCAATCTTGGTCGCCAGCACCAGCGACACGAGTCCCAGCACGATTACCGGCCAGTCATACGGGTCGCGGACGGTGGGCATTACCCCGTGGCGAACGGTCATCAGCAGCGCGAGGCTGCACAGGTAGTACGCCAGAATAACCGCACCTGCCACTCCGAGAAACTTGCCCAAAACGAACGTCGCCCGCGTAACGGGTTTGGCGATTACTGTAAGTGCTGTCTTGTCTTCGATCTCCCGCCCCAGCGCCGCGGCGGCGCTGAACGCGGCGATAAGCAGTCCGGTGACCATCAGCGTACTCAGACCGATGCTCTCCATCATCTTCTGGTCGCTCTTGCCTCCGTCGCTGCTGGCGGTCCATCCCGCCAGCGACAGGTTCGTCACGAGCAGAACGAACGTGACCAATATCAGCACACCGTATATGGGCTGACGAATGGTTTGCAGGAATGTTGTCCGGCCGATGGCCCAAAGCCTGATCATATCGAGTCGTTCTCCGTCAGCGGCCCGCGCCGCTTCAGGTGTAATACGCCTCGGGGCGAAATTAGTTTTGCCCGCGAGGGGAGAATTGTAGACCCATGCGCCCCCGGGAGCAAGCATCCCGCACGGGCCGGGGAGAAATGTGACAGATGATAGCTCAGAGACGCGGAAGAAACGTGGCGAGTGTGGGTCTGGTCCTGCAGGTCGCCTTCACGGTGGTTATGCTGGCGATCTGGTTGCTGACCGGTTCGCGTGCGGCGATGGCAACCGTCTGGCTGCTCACCGGCGGCGTGGCGCTGTGGTTGGTTGTCCTGTTGCTGTTCTACAGCCGCCAAATGCAGCGCCGCGAAGCGATTGAACTCGAAGAGATCGCTTCGGATTCCAGCATCTTCCAGGGCGACCAGGTTCAGAGCCAACCGATGGCCGCCAGGAGCGCCTTCATCGAGCGGTGGATCGTACCGATATTCACGCTTCTGTGGGCCGGATGGCACGGGTGCATGGCCGTGGTGGTCTGGCGGGTCATCGCCACAGAATCGCCGCCGGAAATCGCCTACAGCAGCCAGGGAACCATGTTCGCGATCCTGATCGGGTTCCTGGTGTTCCTCTTTTCCCGCTACTCGACGGGCATGGGTACGCGAAGCGAGTGGAGAGCCCTTCGTGCGACGGGCAGTTACATGCTCGGATGCGCCCTGATGGTGGGCGCCGCCGCTGTCGCGCTGCTGGGGGCCTGGCAGGGTTATGCGACTCTGGATTACTGGGTGGCGATGGTCGCGGCGATACTGATGATGGTCCTGGCGGTCGAGTTGGTGATCAACTTCGTGCTGGACATGTTCCGCCCGCGACTGCCCGGACAGGAAGCACGCCTGGCTTTCGACTCACGCCTGCTGAACCTCCTTGCCGAACCGGATCGAGTGGGGCATTCACTGGCCGACGCGGTTAACTACCAGTTCGGCTTCGAGGTCTCCAGAACGTGGTTCTATCGCCTGCTGGTCAAGTCGTTCGTACCCCTGGCGATCCTTGGTCTCGCCGTCCTGATAGCGATCAGCTCGATAGTGATCGTCAACGAGGGGCAGGAATACGTTATCAGCCGCTTCGGACGACCCGACCCCGGGCGATCGCTCAGCGAGCCTGGGATATACTTCAAGCTGCCCTGGCCGGTGGAAACCGCCCGCGCGTTCGACACCGGACACCTGTACGAATTCCAGTTAGGCGCCGGAGACCATCAGGAAGCCGAGATAATCACCTCCGGCGCGTTCAAGGGTCGGGAACTGGCGCTCTGGACCGAAGAACACGGTACCCACGAGGAGCAGGACTTCCTCCTGGCAGTACCGCCCGAGTCGAGAAAGGGTATCAGCACCAGAGACGCCGCCGACGTAAATATAATAAAGCTGGTGGTTTCGGTGCAGTACCGCATAACCAACGCCTACAAGTTCGGATATACCTATAAGGATGCGGCCGGCATGATTGAATCGCTCGCAAGCCGCGAAATGGTGCGATACTGCTCGTCGGCGACCCTCGACACGCCGATTCCCGGCGGGGCGGAGAACCGCCCCGAGGCCCTGATGACTTACGGGCGGGGATCGGCTGCACGCAGGCTGAAAGAACTGATCGAGAAGGCCATCAAGGATATCGATAAGACCAACAAGGATGACAAGGACATGATCGAGATCGTCAGTGTGTCGTTCCTGACGGTCCACCCGCCAGCCTCTGCGGCAAAGAGTTTCGAGGAGGTCATCGAGGCCCGCCTCAGGCAGCACCAGCAGCGATACAGGGCACAATCCCTTGCCATCAAATCGCTGTCCGGCGTGGCGGGTAATCCGCCCAGCGCCCTGAGGCTCGCCCTGGCGATATCGATCTCTGAGAATCTCGGTCACCTTCCATCCCCGACTGAAAAACCCAAACAATTCGCCTCGGCGATCGAAGAACATCTGCGAATCGCGCAGGACCGTTCCGCCGAACTCCGCAAGGAGATCCAACAGGATACATCACGGGGCAAGACGTCCCAGTCGCCCGGCGATGCGGGCGATTCGCTGCAAACCGTTCTCGATGACTACCAGGCACACATCGATCGCCTCAAGCGCCTGCAAGACGAAGAAGACACCGCCCGCGCCGCACAATTGCTCGAGACCTTCGCCACCGAAGCGGGAACCGCCGCCGACGAGCGCCTGATGAAACTCAAAACCGGAAGCGCGTCGGTCATGATCGCCAAGGCCTTCGCCGACAGGTGGCGCCACGAACTGTCCGAACGCGGAAAGGCCGAGTCCTTCGCCCGCCAGACAATGCTGTACGACGCCGCCCCGCAGATTTACATGCTCGATCGATGGCTCGACACCTGGGACCGGGCACTGACGGGCAAGCACAAATACGTAATCGGCCTCAATCCGAACCGAATCGAACACTGGCTCAAATGGGAAAGGCAGACCGGCGTGATGCCCGGGGTCTTCAACAAACCGCCCACGGACGCCGGACAATAACGACCACTCACCATCAAGCGCCGAACAGATAGCAAGGAACGTTAAAATGAAGAACAAAACGAGCCTGATAATCCTGGCGGTAGCAGTCCTGCTCATACTGGCTGCAGGTACGACCTGTTTTACCGTCGAATCGACCGAACTGGTGCTCGTCCAGACCCTTGGCAGGACATCGAGAATACTCGACGGCGCCGACGGAGATGCCGGTCTGCACTTCAGGTGGATATTCCCCATCGATAAGCTGGTGCGATACGATAACCGCATCGACATGTTCGAGGATGTCCACAAGGAACTTCAAACCTCCGACAAGCAGAAAGTTCAGATCACCATGTACTGCGCATGGCGGGTCAAGAAACCGGAGACGTTCCTCAAGGAAATCAAGACGATCGAAGTGGCGCGCGGGCGAATTCGCAAACGTCTACAGGCCAAGCAGGGAGACATAATCCCCAAGCACCCGATGCGGGAACTGGTCAATACCGATCCTGATGAAATGAAACTCGCCAAGATCGAAGAAGAAGTGATCGGCGAACTCCGAGAAATCGAGAACGAACTCGGCGTCGAAATCCTGACGGTGGGCATAAAGGCCCTCGGACTCGCCCAGGACACTTCAAAAGCGGTCATTGACGCGATGAAGGAGGAACGCCAGAAGGAAATCACCAAGCTCGAATCAATGGGTCAGGCCACCGCCGACACCATCAGATCGCGGGCCGAAAACGCCAGTAAACAGATAGTCGCTTTCGCGGGACGAAAAGCCGATGAAATCCGCACCGCGGGCCACCGTGAAGCGGCGAAATACTACAGCCAGTATAAAGAGCAACCGAGATTCGGAATGTTCCTGCGGTATCTCGACACCCTGCAATCCGGACTCGGGCAGAACGCCACCATCTGGTTGGACGGTACGAAGATCCCCGGAGTTCAGTTCCTCTGGAAAGGACCTTCACTACCCGAAGGACCGGTAGTTCCAACGCCCGGGAAACCACAGACCAAGGCAAAGAACAAACCCAGCACTCAAAGCGCCGGTAAATAGTGGAAAAACAATGAGTAACGAAGATCAACAACCCGATGGCGATTTGCGAGTCGAACAGATGGACCCCGCCCAACAGCAGCTTGCCAAGGCGCTGCGTTCCAGTTTTCGCCTGCTGTCGTTCCTGATGATATTTGTCCTGATCCTGTTCGCTGTCAGAGAAGTGACAAGCATCGGTCCCAACGAGGTCGGGATCGTATATCGCTTCGGAAGGATACAGGATGACGTCGTCGAGGAAGGGCTTGCCTTTGCCTGGCCTTTCATGATCGGAAGGGTCGAGAAAATTGATACCTCGCAGAAGGAGATCGAGATAAACGATTTCTGGATATTCGAGAAACCCGAAGAACGCACCACCCCCCTGATCGAACGTAACGTTCCGCTCGACGGGCTCCGTCCGGGATACGACGGAGCGCTGCTGACCGGCGACCAGAGCCTCTATCACGTCCGTCTCAGGTGCGAATACCAGATCCGATCCGGTAACAACAGGCTGGACGAGAACATCCACCCGGCCATTCAGTACAAGCTCAACGTCACCGACCCCCCCGCCGCTGCCAAAATGGTGCGATCTGCCGTCTGTAGCGCCGCAATTCACGCCGCACGTCAAAGAACTATCGACGATCTTTACAGCAACAGGGGCAACTTCGCCGAGAAAGTGGGAGAACTCGCTCAGGAACGCCTCGACATTCTGCGCTCCGGTATGAAAATAGTGAATGTGTCAGTCACCGATAGTACCTGGCCGCTGCAGGCCCTCCGCGATTTCGCCGCCGCCGAGGCCGCCAAACGCAAGAATAAAGCAGTTACCGACGCCGCCAGAGCCCAGGCCTCCAGAATCCTCCAACTCGTCGCGGGCAATACTTACAAACAACTGGTCGGCGATCCGATCGACCGGAAGGACCAGGACCAAAAGGACAAAGACGACGGGGTCCCGTACGATCTGATCGGGCAGTACGCCAGGTCCAGGGCGACCGGAACCGGCGCCAACACCGACGAGTCAGAAGCGATACTCACCCGGATCAACAAGGTGCTGTCCCGGACAGAAGGCATAGCCCGCAAGCTCATCGACGACGCACAGACAAAGAGCACCGAATTCACCGAAGCCACAAAAAGGCGGGCCGGACGATTCACCGAACTCCTGCCCAAGTACAACGAGAATCCCGAATTCATGCTTGCCGCCGAATGGTCGAAAGTGCTCTCGGCGATCTTCGCCTCACCAACCGTAGAGGTAGTGATCGTCGGGGCGGGAGACCGCAAGGTCGTCATCCATACAAAACAGGACCCCGAAACAGTGGCCAGAATCGTGCGAGAACTGGCCCGGATCAAGGCCGCCCACATCGGGCGAAACGATAAGTAACCACCGGCGATAAGCCCGCGGCGCCGGACCAATCGAGAATACAAAGAGTGGCCAACGAAGACACATCATCAGTAGTCCGCACAGTCAAGCTCACGAAGATATTCAGGGATTTCTGGCTGCGCGAGAAAGTTACCGCCGTATGCGATCTGGACCTCGACATAGGCAGGCATGAGGTTTTCGGACTCCTGGGTCCCAACGGATCGGGCAAGAGCACGACGCTGAAGATGATCCTCGGTCTGATGTTCCCCACCCGGGGGCAGATAGCAGTATTCGGGCGGCGCCCCACAGACGTGCGAACCAAGGCACGCATCGGTTTCCTCCCGGAAGAATCGCATCTCTATCCGTTCCTCAGTGCCTTCGAGACGCTCGATTTCTACGGGCAGTTATTCCGCCAACCGCGACGACAGAGGCATCACAGGATCGAAATGCTGCTGGACATGGTTGGCCTGTCCGCCGTGGCGTACCGGCGGGTGGGCGAGTATTCAAAGGGAATGCAGAGGCGAATCGGACTGGCTCAGGCGCTGATAAACGATCCCGACCTGCTGATACTCGACGAGCCCACCAGCGGTCTGGACCCGATCGGAACCAGGCAGTTCAAGGATCTCATCCGCACGCTGGCGATGCGGGGCAAAACCGTGCTGCTGTCGAGCCACCTGCTGGGCGACGTGGAAGACGTATGCGACAGAATCTGCGTACTCTACGGCGGACGCCGGCGGCGGGAAGGAAGCGTCTCGGAACTCCTCGCCTGCCAGGACCGAACGCAGATAACCACCGACAAACTGGACGACGACACCATCGAGCAGGTCAGGGAACTCGTCGAGACCGGCGGACGAGAGGTCCTCGACGTAACCTCGCCGCGGGACAAGCTCGAATCCCTGTTCCTGGACATAGTCAGCGAAGCCCAGGCACAGCAGCTCGACACCGGCGGAGCAATCGCCGGCGGACAGGTAGCCCAGTTCCTCAAGTCTTCGCCCGAGACCGAACCTCAAGGCCGCGAGGTAATCGAACAACTGGTGACCGGCGCGGCGGTCGACGAGGAGCAACTCGAACTCCGGGAGGCCCCTGGCGCCGGCGACGTGGAACGGGTTGACGAGGCGCCGGTTCGCGAGACCGTAGTCGATGAACTGCTTGCCGCCGCCCAACACGACGACACCGG
The DNA here is from genome assembly GCA_964607575.1 of uncultured Planctomycetaceae bacterium. Classification (GTDB taxonomy): domain Bacteria; phylum Planctomycetota; class Phycisphaerae; order SM23-33; family SM23-33; genus BS750m-G57. The sequence continues at coordinate 23,494 of CAZSLS010000007.1, forward strand.
CGAAAAACCGGACAAGAATGGCGATGACACCCCCCAACCTCCGCCCGCCGCCCCGCAGCCTCCACCGCCACAGGCAGATCGCGGCGTCATAGACGATCTGATAGCCCCCAGCCCCGACGACGATGAAGAGGCCCGATAGATGCTCGGTATCTGGTCAATCGCAAAGCACACCTTTACCCAGTGCGTACGGATGAAACTCGCCGCGGCCTTTATAGTGCTGCTGGCTGTCGTGCTGCTGGCGCTGCCCGGACGGATGACCGGGGACGGTACGCTGGCCGGACAAATCAGAACCTTCCTGGAATATGGGACCGGGATATCGCTGGGGCTGCTGAGCATAATGACCATTTTCGTGGGCGCCGCCCTGGTGTCCGATGACATCCGGACCAAACAGATATTCACGGTGGCGGTGAAGCCCATCGCCAGGTGGCAGTATCTCTTGGGACGATGGGTCGGACTGGTGCTGTTCGACGCGGTGTTGCTCGTCCTGGCATGCGTGGCGATTTACGCGACGGCACACTATCTGCGAACCAAACAGTACATGCGTATCGAAGACAAGGGCACGACCCGTCTCCGCCGCGTCTCAATGCCAGACCGCCGCGCCGTCGAAACCGAAATCTTCACCGCCCGCAGGCAGATAACTCCCGATCCGCTCGACCTGCAATTGACCGTATCCCGGCGAATCAAACAGATGCGAGACGCGGGTTCCTACGAACAGGCCGTAGACAAATGGCTCGCCGAGGCCGAGGGCAATCGCGACCTGGCCGCCGGACTGCTCAAGCGGGATATCGAGCGGGAGATCATCGCAGAAAAGACCGAACCGCTGGCGCTGGATACGGCGCTGGCACATCGGGTCAAAGAACTCAAAGATGCAAGGCAATACCGGACGGCAGTGGAAGGATGGATGCCCCAGGCCGAGGGGAACAAGGACGAAGCCGAGCGGATGTTGCTGGATCAACTCCGGCGGGAGATCGGCGGAAAACTGCAATCCATCGCGCCAAACGGAACGATGTGGTGGAGCTTCTCGAACGTGAACGTTACCGGGCGAGAAGTCACGCGGAAGGCCCACGTTGTCACTCCGCTCGGTGCGACAGGGAGGATGGAGTTCCGAACGACCGAGTTCTTCGCCTGCCGCCTGTGGCAGAACGGACCTGTAAAGATCAACGGTTTCGATGCCGGGGTCGTCGCGACCGACGGGCGGACAGTTGTCGCCAGCCTCCTCAAATCCAGCGGCGGGCGCCAGCGCATCTCGAACCTGGTGGCCGGTGACACCGTCGAGCTTACGGTCGAACCGATTATGCAGATATCGTACAAACTCACCCCGACCGATCACAGCGCCCTGCCCGACGGTAAATTCAAGGGCAAATGGCAGGCCACCGACCGCTCGCGCCCTGGTCTCCAATGGCCCGATCTCCCGGACGTCACGGATCAGAAAGTCACGCTCACCATGTCGGCGGGGCTGGTCGGCGAGAACGGTAAGGTGCAGTTCGCCATTAACAACCTCTCGCCGACGAGCGCAAAAGTCCTCTTCCGGGACGTCGCGCTTCTGTATGACGTGGACTCTTTCGAAAACAACTTCATCCGTGCCTCGCTGCTCATGTTGTGCCAATTGGCGTACCTGGCGGGTGTCAGTATCTTCGCGGGCAGCTTCGTTTCGTTCCCCGTCGCATGCCTTACATGTTTTGTCCTGGTACCGTTTTCGCTGGCGCGGAAGTTCCTGGTCGAGGCGTCCAATATCTCGATCGGCGGTGATGTAGACACGATGATGTGGATAGCACACTACGTGTTCAAGCCTCTCAACGTACTGCTTCCGGACTTCGCGCGAACGATGCCCGGAGACCGCCTTGTTGACGGAATGGATATCTCGTGGGCCTTTGTCGGCGATACCGCCGTCGCCGACGTAGTGATAAGGGCGGGCGTGGCGCTGCTGTTGGCATGCCTGATCTTCCACCGGCGTGAACTGGCCCGCGTACAGATCTGAGGTCTGAGACGATATGATCGAATTGCGTCCTAAAACTCTGCAGATTGTCTGGTTGGCGATATCCGCCGCCCTTTTCGTTTGCGCTTCGCTGGTCCACAAACCCATCGATCGACTCAGCCGGCAGCACAAGCTTGTCCCCGCCGGTGATGCGGCGCTGGCCCGACACCCTGACCTGGCGGTGATCAGTATGGCTCCGGGAGGGCTGCGATCTCTGGGAATCAACTACTTCTGGATGCGATCGCAGACTCTGCACCGCGAGGGGCGACATTTCGACGCAATGCAGACGGCGGAAATGATCTGCATGCTCCAACCTCGTTTTCCGGGTGTTTGGCAGTTCCAGTCGTGGCAGTTGGCGTGGAACATCTCCGCCACAGCCCACACGCCGGAGGAACGGTGGCATTGGGTGAGGGCGGGGATCGAACTGCTCCGGGACAGGGGTATCGTGATGAACCCCAACTCGCTGCTGCTCTACAAACAGTTGAGTTGGACGTTCATCTCCAAAATGGGCGACAACACCGATGAGACGCACTGGTACTACAAGAAGAAGTGGGCCCAGGACATGCAGTATCTGCTGGGCGGTCAACCGTTTACCACCACCCAGGAAGTACTCGCCGCTTTCAAAGAGATCGCAGATGCACCGCTCGGCAAGGAGCCCTATCGCTCCAGAAAAGCCGGAATCCAGCGCGATAAGAGGCAGGAGTTGCTGGATAAGAATCCGGACGTCGTCGCTCTTGCACGGAACCTCGGCGAGGCAAAATTGAAAACGGACAAGATGGGTCTGAAGATAGACGCCGGACTCCTGAGGGCATACAACTTCTGCACGCTGAGCGAAACGGTGGACATTACGCGGATCGAGTCCGTCGACGACAGGAATCAACGCCTGAGAGACGCCGCCATGTCGATCGATGATCCCCTGGAAAAGGCGAGGCGGTTGGCGGAACTGGACCGCCGGGCGAAGTGGGCCAAGGTGATAAACAATCCAGCCCACAAGAAAGCCCTCGACAAGGCCCTGGCGTTTGTGCGAGCACAGATGCTTTGGAGCGTCCACAAGATGGATCCCGACTATATGTACAAGATGATGCAGAGGTTCGGACCGATCGATTGGCGCCTTGTCGCGAGCCACGGGCTCTACTGGTCCATGTACGGCGTGGACCACTGCACAGACGTACCAAAGGAACACATCGACTGGCTCAACACGGATCGAACGCTCCTGACCTGCCTGAAAACCCTGAGCTGGCAGGGAAAAATGGACTATACCGCCGCGCCGCGGTCCGACCTGAAAGCCGAAGAACCCGTTCCAACCATCAACTTCCGATCTGACTGGCGGTTCATAGAAACAACGCACCAGGAGTATATGCGTCTGGGGGCCGAGCAGGCCAAACTCAGAAAAGAAGAGTTCGAGGAGAATCCCCTCGATACGGGGCACATCAACTTCCTGGACAATGCGATTGCGGCGCTTTACGTAAGGGGGCGCCGCCAGGAGGCCCAGAAGTATTTCGACTGGGTCCGGAAGAACTACAAGAAAGCCGACGATGAACTGTGGGGCGCCGATAACCTCGAAAGTTTCGTAAGGACCAGCCTCCGCAACCAGGAGAACCTCATCCTCCGGGTCACCACTGCACAACTGACGGCGGGCCTGCAGGCGGCGATGGTGTGGTTGGCCAGAGGTAAGTACAGTGCGTTCGAGTCCAATATTGGCTACGCCCGCCGCTTCCATCGGGAGTATCACAAGAGTGAAGTCATGAGAAGCGAGCGCCTTGCCCTTCCGCCGCTGGAAGTAATGGCCGCGGGCACCCTCTCGGAACTTCTGGTTCGTCCGGAATTACTGGGCCTTGACATGCCACTGGCCAAACGGTCGATGATGTACCGGACTCTGCGGGAGCGCTGGCCCGGGGTGATCGATCGCGTCTACAACCCGATTCGCCGCCCGCTGATGCGCCAATGCCAGGCTGACAAGCTGGATTTCGACAGTCTCTTCCCCCCGCCCAGATCCCTTGAAATCATCCGCCAACGCCGGTTGAACGGGCAACAGCAGCAGCAGAAATGACAAACCTCACTTGCGCGATCCCCTTCAGCTTTCGGCGTCCTCTTCCTTCGCGGTTTCGACGCGGTTCCGCCCCGCAAGTTTTGCACGGTACAGCGCCTTGCTCGCGGACTGTATGAGTTCGTGTGCCCCGATGCTTGGGAATCCGCATTGGGCGGCTACACCCATCGACATGGTCAGCGACACTTGCCTGTCCCCAACGGTCACCACCTGTTTCTCGACGCACTTTCTCAATCGTTCGGCTACGTGTGAGGCGAAGGTGATGTCGCATCTGGACAGCACAATCAGGAACTCCTGTCCACCATAGCGTCCAAACCCGTCGTAAGGCCTGAATGCCGCCCGCATCGTCCGAGCAGTCTGGCGAATGACGGCATCGCCGCCGACATGCTCGTACGTGTCGTTTATCTCTTTGAAGCAATCCAGGTCGGCTATCACTACCCCCACCGAAGTACCATGCCGTGTGGCACGATTAAGTTCCATGCCCAGTATGTCCATTATCGCCGGGCGATTCCACAAGCCCGTGAGGGCATCGTGCGCCGCCTGCGTGCGGAGTGTCGTCCTCGTTTCGATCAGTTCGTCGCGGAGGTCCAGCACCCTCTGGGCGGCCAGAAGGCGGGCCTTCAACTCCAGCGGATTCACCGGCTTTGCTATACAGCAGTCGGCGCCGGCTTCAAGCGCCTCGATGGTCTCGTGTCCGTCGGTCCTGCCGGTCAGCAACATCACATACGTGTAATCCCCGCTTGGGCGGTTGCGAAGCCTGCGACACAGGGAAATACAATCCCCGTCAGGCATTTCCGTATCAAGGATGGCCAATGGCGGCGCCTGGTCCCCTCCGAGCGCCTCGAATACCTGCTCGCCGTCTTCGGCGTCGGCGACCTCGTAGCCGCATTCGCCCAGGGTCATTATCAGCAACTCGCGTGTGGCCTGGTCCGCCTCGCACAACAATACCCTGACCGGTTGGCGGACACCGCCTGCCCGACCGCCGGTTTTGTCAGGTGGGCTCGTCCGCACCGGGGTATTCCGGATGGTTCCGTAGTCTGAGGTGTCTGGTAAGCGAGCGGATCTGCGACCGGCGGTCGTCGGAAATGCCTGGCGAATGGCCTGGAACTCATCGAGATCGGCCAGGAATACATCCACCAACATCGGATCGAAACTCCTGCCCCTCTCCTGGCGCATATGCTCGACAATATCGTCGACATCCCACGCCTTGCGGTGCAGCCTGTCGCTACCGAGCGCGTCAAACACATCGGCGATGGACGTGATTCTCGCCAGAATATTGATCCTGTCTTTGGACAGCCCCAGGGGATAACCCCGACCGTTGTACTTCTCGTGGTGCTGCAATGCGATGATGGACGCGGCCTGAAGAACGCCGCGGCTGGAGCCCTTGAGCATCTCGTAGCCAACCGTGGTGTGCGACTTCATGACCGCAAATTCTGCGGGAGAGAGCTTGCCCGTACTGTGGAGAATCGAGTCGGGGATACACACTTTCCCAATGTCATGCATCGCCGCGGCCAGGCGGAGGGTATCAGCCTGCCCTTTGTCCAGACCGGACTTAACCGCAAGCAGGTAGGCGAGTTCCGCTACTCTCATAACGTGCTGCACGGTTTCGAAACCGCGAGCCTCGGCTATCTCGGCAAGTTTGAAGGTGACTTCACTCTGGGCGGACTCCATCTCCTGCTCCAGGCGTTGGACCTGAGACTGCAATTGCTCCCTGGACGCCTCCAGCTCCTCCGGCCTGCAGCGAGAATCCCCAAGCTCCCGCTGCAAGCGGAGGTTCCCCCGGCTGGTGTCGTCCTCTACATCGTTGTCCGCAACGCCCCGATCGGTATTGCGATTGTCCGTATTACTACTCATGCGTCCGACCCTCAAAAAATCCGCTTCCGGCACCGCATGTCACACTCGACATGAGACGGGGCAGTAACTTCCATACCGCGTCATCATCTCGAGAGCCCGACCCTGTGCGTTTTCTATCGGAACTTGCGACCACCAACTTAATTAGCAGTGCATGTATTTTGAGTACACCCGGGAACCGCTAACCGCAAATAGCGCGATAGGAATTGCATATCGCCGGACGGTCGGATAATCTCTAGCCTGCTGATCCCAGGTCCCAGTCGTGACGGACCGGTGAATCTACCTCAAGTAATATGCGTATCGGGAAAGGAATGACAGATGTCAAAGTACTCAGTGAGTCCGGCCGGTGAAAAGTTCGCAATCCCGTCCGAAAAGGAACACGCCAAAGAACTCAAACGCCTCAAGAGACTCGTCAACAAGGCCCGCAAGGACGGTAAGGAAATCGTCGTGGTGATGGGAGTCGGATTCGTTGGGGCGGTTATGGCGGCAATCGTCGCGGATACCACCGACAAGAAGGGCAAGTCCAGGAAGTTCGTTATCGGATGCCAGAGACCGTCGACCAGAAGCTACTGGAAGATCCCCCTGCTGAATCGGGGCGAGTCGCCCGTTAAAGCCGAAGACCCCGAGGTGGATCCGATGATCGCCCGCTGCGTGCTGGACAAGAAGACGTTGACGGCGACTTTCAACAGCGACTGCCTGAAACTCGCCGACGTTGTCGTTGTCGACGTCCAGTGCGACTACACCAAACACGACCTGGGCCAAATGAAGACCGGCGAGGCCGAAATGAGCGCCCTGGAAGCCACGATGCGAACCATCGGGCAGAAGGTCGAACCCAAGTGCCTCACCCTCATCGAAACTACCGTAGCGCCGGGCACGACGGAGTTTGTGGCCTGGCCGATCATGAAGAAGGCCTTCGCAAATCGCGGTATCAAAGCCACCCCCCTGCTGAGTCACAGTTTCGAGCGGGTCATGCCCGGTAAGGAGTACGTTTCGAGCATCCGCGATTTCTGGCGCGTCTGCTCCGGATGCAACCCCGCCGCGCGCAAACGCGTCGTGAAGTTCCTCAAGGAAGTGTTGAACACCAAAGAGTTCCCGCTGACAGTCATGGACCGCCCGATCGAATCGGAGACCACCAAGATCGTCGAGAACTCCTACCGGGCGACTACGCTGGCGTTTCTCAACGAATGGTCCCTGTTCGCCGAGCGCAACGGCGTGGATCTGATCAAGGTTATCAAGGCCATAGGCGTGCGCCCGACGCACAGCAACATCATATTCCCCGGACCGGGTATCGGCGGATATTGCCTGCCCAAGGACGGCGGGCTGGGATACTGGGCCTACCGCCACATCCTGGGTTTTGAAGACGGAGACAACGTCTTCAAGATCACCCCGACCGCCATCGACGTAAACGACACTCGCGGACTGCACGTTGCCGAACTCGCCCGCGACGCCCTGCGGAACATGGGTCGCTACATCGCCGGGGCCGATATCGTGATCTGCGGCGCCAGTTATCGCCAGGACGTCGGCGACACGCGCTACAGCGGTTCGGAACTGGTTGTCCGCAAGCTGACCGAAATGGGCGCCGAAATACGCGTACACGACCCGTACGTCGAACACTGGTACGAACTCGAACAGCAGGATGTATACCCCGCCCCAGGCCACTCGTGGTCGAGGTTCTTCCGCAACCAGGACGCCCTGACCGAGATTCGCGTGTCCCAGGATCTGCCCGCGGTGCTCAAGGGCGCCGAAGCGGTGATCCTGGCGGTACCGCACGCCCCGTATCTGCAGTTGGCTCCAGAGGATGTCGTAAAGTGGTCCGGCGGACCGCTGGCGGTTATCGACTGCTTCGGGATACTCGACGACGAGAGCATCGCACGGTATTTCGAGCTTGGATGTGAAGTCAAAGCCCTCGGACGCGGACATATCCAGAGGATCAAGGAAGAAGTCAGAAGCAGGAAAAAGAAGTAACCCTCCGACGGATCGGCGGGCGGTTTGAGTTGGGGTTTGTGGAGATCGCATGATGAGCCGGAAAGGACGTATCGTACTGCTGACCGGTGACGGTAAGGGTAAAACGTGCGCTGCCCTGGGAATGTCGCTTCGCGCGGCGGGGCACGCAATGCGCGTGATGTTCCTGCAGTTTCTCAAGCACGACGCATCAACCGGTGAAATCGCCGCCCTGGCGAAAACACCCGAGGTGGATATCGTGCAGGCGGGACTGGGCTTCGTCCCAAAGCCCGAAAACCCGCGATTTTCCGAACACCACCACGCGGCCGAAGCGGCTATGATCAAAGCGCGCCAAGCCGTCGAATCGGGCGAGTACTTCATGGTCGTACTCGACGAAGTCTGCGGGGCGGTCACCTGCGGACTCATCACCGAAGCCGACGTGCTGGGCCTGCTCGATCTGGTCGGGAAGGATATGTGCCTGGTCCTCACCGGTCGGGGCGCCACAGACGCGATCATCGAAGCGGCCGACACGGTAACCAACCTCCAGCACGTCAAACACGCATACGAATCGGGCCTCCCCGCCCAGAAGGGAGTGGAACTTTGACGCCCATGACCTTCGCCGCCGTCGCCGCCGATTTCAGTTTCGGCTGGTTGAATTGGACTGTATTGGGCGGATACCTCTTTGCGATATTGCTGATGGGGCTCTACTTCTCCCGCCGCGAGAAGACCACCAACGACTTCTTTCTAGCCGGACGCCGCGTACCCTGGTGGGCCGCCGGTCTGAGCATCGTCGGTACGGGCCTGTCGGCGATCACGTTCATGGGCTTCCCCGCCAAGGCGTACGCGGGCAACTGGCTCCACTTTACGGGCAACCTCGTGCCAATCCTCATCGTACCGATAGTGATATTGTTCTACCTGCCGTTCTACCGCCGCCTGAACGTAACGACAGCATACGAGTACCTGGAAAAACGTTTCAATCTCGCCGCGAGACTGGTTGGCGGGCTGCTGTACATATGCTTTCAGTTCCTCCGCATGGCGGTGATTCTCTACCTGCCCGCCCTGGCGCTGCACACTGTCGCCGGCCTGGATATCTACGCGTGCATACTCGCCATGGGGCTGCTCTGCTCCGTTTATACCGTTCTGGGCGGTGTGGAGGCGGTGATCTGGACCGACGTGCTCCAGGTGGTCGTCCTGATGGGAGCAGCGATCGTCTGCCTGGGCATCATCTCCAACCAGGTCGACGGTGGGCTTGGCGCGGTAATATCAAAAGGCATGGACGCGGGCAAATTCAAGGCCGCAAGCTTCACATGGGACCCGAAGACCGGAGCGTTATGGCTGTTTATAGTCGGGCGGTTCTTCGGTGACTTCATGCCCAACACCGCCGATCAGGGCGTGATTCAGCGATATCTGACCGTGCCTGATCTCAAGTCCGCCCGCCGCGCCGCATGGGTCGGCGGTTTGAGCGTTATTCCCGTTTCGCTAGTCTTCTTCTCGCTGGGAACAGCACTGTGGGCATTCTACCAATCCCGCCCCGAGCTCGTCCCCACGGACCTCCGCAACGATCAGATCCTTCCGCTGTTCATGGTCCAGCAGATGCCCGCGGGGATCGCCGGTCTGGCGATTGCGGGCCTGTTCGCAGCCGCGATGTCCAGCGTTGATTCGAGCATGAACTCGGTGTCGGCCGTTGTGACAACCGACGCGTATCGCCGCTTCTACCCACAGGCCAGCGAGCGAAGCTGCCTGATGCTCGCCAGATGCGTTACAGGGCTTACCGGGTTGGTGGGAACGGTCGCGGCGCTGGTGATGGCGTCCTACGCCGATCATTTCAAATCGACGTGGGATCTTTTTCTGTACATACTTTTCTGGATGGGCAGCCCGCTGGCAGGGATGTTCGTGCTGGGCATTTTCACGCGGCGGGCAAACGGACTCGGCGTGTGCATCGGAGCCACCGCCGGAGCCATTGGAATACTCCTGGTCATGAACTTCACCGAACTCCACGGCATGCTCTATCCGGTCGTTGGTCTCGGCGGATGCGTGGTCGTTGGTTATCTGGTCAGCCTGCTCCTGCCTGAGTCGAAACCCCGCGACCTGTCGGGGCTCTCCATCCATACGACTGACATGCAGAACTGACCCGCACATAAAAACAGCCCACAGATATCTGTGGGCTGCTGTGTGCGTCAAAAACGCTTAACACCGATAGTGCTCGGTTTTTACTTCCTGTCGGCGAGGATCTTGATATTCTTCAACTCGATCGCCGCCATGTCGTCGCGCTTCTTCTGGAAGTGTCTGTACTTCTTCTCGCCCTTCTCGCCCCAGGCGTTGGCTTCCATGTAGTCGCCGCAATACGGGACCAGCAGGTCGATCCAGCATGCGATCTTGTCGAGTTCTTCGGTCGAGAGCTTCGCCTTGTAGTGCCCTTTCTTGAGCAGGGGCATCAATTTGCTGTGCTTCGACCCGGCGAAGTACGGCGGCAGCATCGGCGGGATCGACTGGACGTTCAACCACTTGACCATATCGTTAGGACGCCCGTTCTGGGTGAAGTAGATGTATGAATCGCTCCATTTCCGTCCACCGCCGACACGGGCGGTTTCGCTCAGGAGGCTGAAGGCCTTCTTGATCTTCGGGTCGCCCTTGGCGGCGGGCTTGGCTGCAACTTTGGGCTTACCCTTCTTCTTGGCAGGACCCTTCTGCGTGCGGTCCATGTGGCACTTGATGCAGTGCTTGTCCATGATCGGCTGGATTTCCTTGATGTAGCTGAAACCGCGCGGTTTACCGTAGAAGTCCGCAAGCGGTTTTGGCCCGGCCTTCATCGCCAGGGTCGTCTTGGTCGGAGGCGAGGTGGCGTTTTTATCTTCGTGGCATCCGAGGCAGGCGAAGTTCTCGCCGGGCATGAGTGTCGACCAGCTTCGCATGGACTGCACGACGTATCCGTCGGCGTCTATAAGTTGGAAGTACAGGGGCATCCTGGCGGGCGCCTCGAAGAACGCCGAACCGTCAGTGTGGACTTTCGCCTCACCGATAACCGTCTTGGTGTCCCACGTACCGTTGCGGATCGCCACAGGCGTGCTGACCAGCGCCCCGCCGCCCGGTCCGCCATTACCGTTGCTGGCCACACCGGCCGCTCGGAAGCCGATCGATACAACCCGCAGCTTCTTGACCACGCCCCGCTCGATGCCCTTCAGGCCCGGACCGAAATACACGTCTTGCACGTAGTACGTACCCGTCTTCTTCTTGTAGTCGACAACGCTGGGACGAATCGGCGGTCTCTTGCGGGCCATCAGGAACACTGGCTGGTTGCACGATACTTTCGGATCGTCAACAAGCAGTTCGCGAGCGGCGTCCTGACGCACATAGTAAATCCCGTATCCGTCCTTCGAACGGCGCCGGGTCTGGTGGGCGCTGTAGGCGGCGATGTATTCGGTCTCGCTGATGGGGTAGGGATACTGGAAATGCCCGTTGAAGCCCGTATACCCGTCGACGCGTCGATAGCGACGGTCTTTCTTGTCCTCGACGAGCGGAGCGACCAGCGTGACGCCCTGGGTCTCCTGGCGTCCCTGCTTGACATCAATCAGGATCAAGGCCCCGGTCTGGATGCTGTGATGACCAGTGGCGATGGCGAGAATCTTGTCCGAACCGGGAATACCGCGAGCGTGACCGATTGTCGTCGGGAACCACGAGTTGTTTCCGTAGTATTCGGTCTGCGCGGTCCCGTCGATATTCATCTGGTAGAGCGGTTGGGGATATAGCTGCCCGCGGTCATTGTAGTCCCAGCGGGTGTAGATCACTCGCCCGTCAGCCAACACCTGCGGGTAGTTCGTGTGGACCTGGTCGAACCCGACGCGGCGCATCAGCTTACCGTTCTTATCGCAAATGTAGAAGTTCGACACTTCCGTCCACCAGCAGTCGACGGTCTGCACGCAACGCGTCGAGTTGAACATTATGTTACCGTTGGGCAGGTAAACGCCTTCGTAGTCGGCGTGCCCAAGCCCGGAAGTGAGCTGGCGAACCTTCTTCGTAGCCACATTCATCTCGTAAAGGTGATAGTCGTCCTTGCGATCGGACTTCTTCCAGGAGAACAGTATTCGCTTTCCGTCGTACGAGACGTCGGGGTCGCGGATCACGCCTTTAGGATCGTCTATCAGTGTCGTCACTTTCCCCTGCGTCCCGTTCATCGTCAGGATGCACAACGCCGTGCCCGGGATGAAATGACGTTCGGCCTGAGCGTCGGACAGACCTTCGGTGTAGGCATAGTGCGAAGCGCCCATGTTGTAGTGCTTGGTGAAAATGAATCGCCTGGTGACCGCCAGGAAGCTCTTGAGACGGGCAGCGCGTCGCTTTCCGCAGGCGCTCGTGTAAAGCTTCTTCCAGCGAGGATCGTTGCCCGGGGCCTTGCCCGTGACAAGGGAGTCCAACTGGCGCTTCATCTTGGCATCGGGCGTCTCGGTCAGGACCTTGGCGACCATCTTCGCTTCGACATCGCCGTTGGCGGTAGAGGTAAAGCATTTCTTCGTGTCCTTACCGTGATCCTGAATCATCCAGTCATTGACGATCCGATCGATCTGGTTACCGGGGGCAGGGGTGGGGGCTTTCTTCCGCGCCGCAACCCCGGTGATCGGGCTGCAGATCATAACCAATACTACCGACAACATTACCGCAATCTTAAGTTTGCTTGTCACTGTGGGGCTCCATTTCTACGAGGATTCGAGGGTTTTCGTACCACAAACATCAACGCACATGTTACGTTCGCATTTCAGTTATTTCAAGGCATTGAGCAAGTTGTCGACGGCGGCCGATACGGCCCGGTCGATGCTCTCGGGGGTAAAGCCCCCAATATGCGGCGTGCCGATTACTTTCGGGTGCCCCGCAAGGCGCCAGTCTGTCGGCGGTTCGGGGTCGAACGCGTCGACGACCACGCCGGCGATCTTTCCGCTTTCGAGTCCGGCGAGTACGGCGTTGTCATTCAACAGGCTGGCCCGGGCGGTATTGATGATATACACCCCATCCTTCATCTTCTCGATATCCGCAATATCAATTACCGCGCCGTCATCCTGCGGGGGACAGTGGAGGCTGATGATATCCGAGGTACCTAACACATTGTCGATGGATGCGAAGGCGAATCTCTTCGAGGGCTTGAAACTCATGTCAGCAAACGGATCGCACGCGATAACGTCCATGTCGAACGCCAGCGCGAAACCTGTGACCAACCGACCGACCATACCGCAGCCGATCAGGCCCAGCGTGCGACCGGCAAGTTCGATACCCTTGCGGCGGGCCCATTGCTGATCTTTCATAGCCGCATCGCTGAACGGAATCGAGCGGATCACGGCGATGATGTGTCCGAAAGTCAGTTCGGCGACGCCCCGCGCGTTGGCCCCGGCAGCCCGCAACACCTGGATACCGTTTCGATCGGCCGCACCGAGATCGACACTGTCCACACCGGTCCCGTTACGGCTGATAACTTTGAGGCCCTTGGCGGCATCGAATACTCTGGACGAGATTTCCTCGACCCCGGCGAGATACCCCACGCATCCGGGCAGGAGTTCGAGCAATTCCTCTTCGCTGGGGAACGCCCCCGGCGTCGAGAAGACAAGTTCGTATCCCGCCTCGGTGAGCCTCTCTAGGGCCACGTGCCCGTCGCGCGTCACGGATCTGGGTGTTACCAGTATTTTCATTGCGTATCCTCTGGATCGTCCTGCCACCTGGGATTGTCCACTATCACCGCCTGCCCGTCACGTTCGACGACGAGTTTGCGGAATCCTTTGTCTTCGATCGTTCCGTAATTGTGCCCGGCATCGGCCCGGAAGGCGAAGAACGTTACAAGGGGCTCATCGCTCGACGTGTTGATGCTGCGGTGAGCGTATCTCGCGGGTACATACACCGCCACGCCGGCGGTCAGTTCGCGGGCCTCCCAGTCGCCTTCGGGATTCTCCATCATCATCTGCCCCTCTCCGCGGAGACAATAGTAGATCTCCGCCGTGGGGAGTATCGAGTGGAAGTGTCCCTTGGTCATAAAGTACTCGCCGCCGACCTTGCCCGGATACGTAATGCTCGTACCAAAGGCGATATCGCCGGCGTCGTCGGGCATACCGAGATCGTAGAACTCGTAGACGGTCGGGTCGCCGCCGGCGACTGCCTCGTCAAACGCCTGCTGGTCGGCGTACATCCCCGCCATTTCCGACAGCTTACGGCGGATCGGCTCGACGTCGTCGGAGAGGCCCGTGACTAAATCGAACGGGATCGAGAGCGACTTCATCTGATCGCTATTCATGTTCAGTCGCCTTTCAGTCGGCATCGAGCATCTGATCGCTCAGGCCCAACCGCTCCCTGGTTTCGGGCGTAACCACACCGTCTGAGTCCCAACCGCGTGCCTGGTAGTACTCATCCAGCATTATATCATATTGCTCGCGGGTAAGCGTGCGACCCTCGCAGGGTCCAGAGGGGATTGCTTCCTTGAATATCCGCTCGGGCAGCATGTCGTCGGCACGTCTGACGCCTTCGCGGTTGAGGATCATGCGTTCGAGGCTGTAGATTCGCTCGCCGATTTCGAGCAGTTTCGGCGTAAAGGCGTATCCGGTAACGGCTTCCATTGTATCGCCGGCAGGACTGGCGGAAAACGCCATCGACCCTCGCACGACAGTACACAGGCCCAGCGAATCGACGTAAGCGCGGTTGTCCTGGATGCTCATGATCAGCGGACCCTTGCCCTCGAGGGCGAAGCGGTCGTGTTCGCCGGTGAGCAGTTCGGCGCGGATGCTCCACCCGCCTACGTTGTGACAGGCGCCGCGGCTGGACGTGCCCTTCGTCAGCGCATTACCGTAGAACCCGCGCGGGTCGTATGCGGCAAAGGGCATGCCCTTGACGTGCATTATGTACCAGCTCCACTCGGGCTTGCGACGAGCAACCTCCGCCATGCCTTCAGCCAGCAGATCGCCAATCCCCCTTCGCTCGCCAACCAGTCGGATGATCTCGATCAGCGCCTCTCCGCTACCGAAGTTCGCCTCGATCCCTTCGGTGTCTTCGGTGGTGATAAGCCCGCGTTCGAACAGCTCCATCGTCAGCGAAACGGAGTTTCCGACCGAAATCGTGTCCAAACCGATCTCGTCAGCGAGTTGATTCGCCGCCACGATCGCGCCGAAATCCGACACGCCGCAACACGGTCCGAACAGGCCCACCGTCTCGAACTCTGTCCGGGCGTGGGCGCCGGCGTGGGGTCCATCCTTCACTTCGCACATCTTCCCGCACGCCACCGGGCAGCGGTAGCAGGCGTAGTTGCGGACGTAGAAGTCGGCCTTCATGGCGTCGGCCTCGACCGGCTCGCAATCTTCAAAGTGGGAAGTCTGGAAATTTCGCGTAGGCATGCAGCCCAGATCGTTGAGTTTCTTGATGTACTGCATCGTACCGAGGCGCGTGTGATCCGCCCGCGTCTCGCGGAGTTCGGCGATAGCAGCCTTGCGAATCTCGTCGACCCTGGCGCGGTCAGCCACGGGCGTTTGGCCCGTACCGCGAACCACGACGCCCTTGAGTTTTTTCGAGCCCATAACGGCCCCGGGTCCGCCCCGCCCGAAGGCGCGTGAGTCGACGCCAATGTACGAGAGGCGCACCAGCTTCTCGGCGGCGGGGCCTATCGTCATCGTACCGGCGTGCTTGTCGTCGACGATATCGAGCAGCGCGGCCTGTGCATCGGTGGTACTCATACCGACCAACTTCGCGGCGTCGCGGAACTCGATCTGCCCGTCGGTTATGGTCAGATACGTCCAGTCGGCGGCGATACCCTCGATGATAAGAGCGTCGAATCCGCACTGCTTGAGCTGCGGACCGAACACGCCTCCGCAATTCGAACAGAGGTAATGGCCCGTTTCGGGGCTCTTGGTCGCCAGTTGGAACTTGGTCGTCGAGGGCAGGGGAACGCCCGTCATCGGACCGGTAACGAAGAACAGCTTATTACCCTCGTCAAACGGTTTTGTCTCGGCGGGGATTTCCTGGTAATACATCCTTGCCGCTATCCCGCGCCCGCCAAGGAGCATCTCGACCTCGTTATCCTGCAATTCCTCAACGCTTGTCTGTTTGGTAGTGAGGTTGACCCTCAGTATTCTGCCGAGGTATCCGCCGTTAAACGCCTGCATCGTCATGTCCTTTCTCTAGTCGTGAAACCTAACTCTCCATCCAGAAACCGAGCATATGGTTGTAGATCCGGATGAATTCCTTTTGTGCGGCCTGGTAGGCCTCTGTCGTTTCGTTTTGGGGTTGGACGGTCCTGCTGGCCTGGCTCCGGGCGACGGCGACCGCGGCGGGATCGTCGATCATCCCCACACCGGCGGCCGCCAGAAGTGCGGCGCCTTTCAGGCCCGCTTCCGGCTCGTCGGCCAGTTCGAGCGGGACCTGCATCACGTCGGCTTTGATCTGATTCCAAAGCTCGTTTCGCGTACCCCCGCCCACGCTGCGAACCCTCGTAACGTCCATTCCCAGGGCCCTGAACTGCGCGACGTCCTTGCCCATCACCAGCGCGACGCTTTCCATGACGGCGCGGACGAAATGCCCCGCCGAATGGTTCAGCGAAATACCGAAATACCCGCCCAGCGATGTCGTGTTCTCCGCCCGGCGCTCGCCGAGCATATAGGGATAAAATGTAAGCCCTTCGCTACCGGGGGAAACTTTCTGCGCCATTTCGATCAGTTCATCGTACGACACATCCCGCCCGCACATGGACTCGGCGAGGTCCTTGCACCACTTCATGCTCAGACCGCCGCAGGCTAGAATGGTAAACGGTATCCAGCCCGGGACAACGTGCCTGAGATTCTGAACCGCCGGATCGACCAGGGGCTTTTCGGTGTGGGCGGCAAGCAGCATGCTCGTGCCCGTTACGTCAGCGGTAACGCCCGCACCGACGATACCAAAGCCCAGCATCGATACCGGAAAGTCGCCGCCGCCGGCTACTACCGGCGTGCCTTCGGCCAGGCCGGTGAGCCCGGCGGCCTCGGCGGTAACCTTGCCGATACCCTCGTAAGACGGATGAATCGGGGGAAACTTGGCAAGGTCCACGCCGACCACGTCGGCAAGTTCCGCCGAGTAGGCGTCAGTGGAAGAGTCCCAGAGGAACGAACCGGAAGCCTCGCTCGGATCGCCTGCAGCTACGCCGGTCAGGCGGAAATTGATGAAATCCTTGGGCACGAGGAACCACCTGGAAGCATTATAGACTTCCGGCTGGTTGTCGAGATGCCAGCGAACCTTGAGCCCGGTCCACGCGGGGTTGGGGCGGTTGCCCGTCATCGCAGCCAAGCGCGATTCATCGTGTTCCTCACCGATCCGGCGAGCCTGCGCCCCGCAGCGATTGTCGCACCAGAGTTGAACCCACTCGGTGGTCACCTTGCCCGCATCGTCCAGACCGACCGGACCGTGCATCTGCCCGCACGTCGCTATAGACGCTATCGAACTCGCCGCGACGCCGGTTTCCTCGAGGACCTGCGGTATGGCCTGGCATATCTCGGTCCACCAGTCGTCGGGGCGCTCCTGGGCCCAACCGGCCTGGGGGCTGTCGACATCGTGCTTGACCTGCGCAATACCGAGTATCTCGCCGTCAGCGGTAAGAATTGCCGCCCGGACACTCTGCGTACCAATGTCCAACGCCATCACATTGTCGCTCATAAGAATGCTCTCCAGATCAAGTTGCGACCCATCTAGTATCGAAGAAGAACTTTGATCACCTCACCGCGTTTTACGGCGTCCAGGGCGTCGTTGATCTGTTCGAGGGGGAACTCGTGGGTTATGAACTCCTCGGCGGTGATTTTGCCTTCGCGGATCCAGTCGCACAGCGGACCCTGCGCCGCACTCTCGCGATGGCGCGTGGGCCATTGGTGGACGAACAGGTTGAAATTATACGGGCCATCGCCCTTGTTAATTGTAATCGTTTCGTCGGCGATTACACCGTAAACACCGATCGTTCCGCCCATCTTGATCAGGGGCAGAGCAGCGTTGATGATGGCCGGCGATCCTACCGCATCGATCACGGCGTCGAAAGGCTTGCCCCGCTTTTCGACTATGGCCTTGAGATCGTCGTCGGGAGTGAACACCTCATCGGCGCCCATCTCCAGCGCCTTTGCGCGCTTGTTGGCGAGCGGATCGACCGAGGCTACATAGCCCAGCCCAAGGAGTTTGGCGAATTTCACGAAACTCAGGCCCACCGGTCCGGCGCCAAATACGAGAATATCGTCGCCTTCACCCAGTTGAAAATCGCCAAATCCGCCGTACACTTCGCGCCACGTGCAGAGCATTGCAGCCGCTTCAACGGAAATGTCGGCATCCACGGTGCGCTGGATCTCGTAGCACTCGAACCAACCGTGTTCCTCGTCGGCTACTCCGTCTTCGACCATCGCATCATGATCGTTGCAGAGCGTGTATTCGCAGAAACCGCCCCATCCGGTGTTGTAATCGGGGTTGTCGAACTCGAACAGCAGCCCGCCGATCGCGCGGTCGCCAACCTTGAAATTTCGCACCTTCTCGCCGACGGCCTCGACAATACCCGCCACCTCATGACCTAGCACCAGCGGGTAGTTTTCCAGACCCATGCCGGGAAAATGTCCGGCCACCAGTTTTCCGTCGGTGGCGTTGCACAGGAACGCGGCCTCGCTCCGCACGAGGGCCTGGTAGGGCCCTACCTCGGGCTTGCCAACTTCGGCGATTTCAACCTTATCCGGCTCGATTACTACTACTGTTCGCATGATTATTCTCCTCGAATGCTGTTAGTCCCTGAACGCATTAGACCCCGTTTGACCGTAGATGTAAAGAGTTTCGATGACATTGCCCCATCTGCCGACGGAAACAGTCACTGGCGGTGCGAAAACCATCCCCTGGTCCGCAGGCATATCCTGACCAACATGAGCATTAAGGGCACTTCGATGAGTACGCCAACCACCGTCGCCAATGCCGCCCCGCTCGACAAGCCATACAGCATCGCCGACGTTGCGATGGCGACCTCGAAGTGATTCGATGCGCCGATCAGCGCCGACGGAGCAGCGTCCTCGTAACTGAACTTCAGCAACCTCGCCAGCGCGTACGTAACGCCGAAAATCAACACCGTCTGGATTGCCAGCGGGATAGCGATCCAGAGGATCGTCAGCGGTTGTTTGGTGATCGTCTCACCCTTGAAACTGAACAGGAGCACCAGCGTACCCAGCAGGGCGATTATCGACACGGGCGTCAAAACGTGCAGGAACTTCTCATCGAACCACTGACGCCCCCTGGCCTGGATAATCCACTTCCGCGAAAAGTAGCCCGCCACCAGCGGTAGCGCCACGTAAATCGCTATACTCAACAGCAGCGCCATCCAGGGCACGGGCATCTTGTTGATACCCAGCAGCCAAAAACCCAGCAGACCGTACAACACGAGCATCGTCAGCGAATTGATAGCCACCATAATCAGCGTATGACCCTGGTTGCCCCTGGCGAGATACCCCCACATCAGCACCATCGCCGTACACGGGGCTATCCCCAGCAAGATCGCCCCGGAAATGTACGAACGCCAAAGCTCGACCTGCGTACCGTCCTTGAGCACGTCCATACCGGGCATGAAGTCACGGAACACGTAGCCCAGGAAGAACCAGGCGATGGCAAACATGGTGAAGGGCTTGATGCCCCAATTGACGATCAGCGTGAGCAGAACCGGCTTGGGACTCTTGCCCGCCTTGACGACCTCGGCGAAATCAATCTTCACCATGATCGGATACATCATGAAAAACAGCGCGATGGCGATCGGGATCGAAACCACCGGTGCGTCATTGACGTAGATAGCCATTCCGTCCAGCGACTTGGCCACCCCCGGCGCGACCTTGCCCAGAGCAATACCGGCGGCGATGCAGAGACCCACCCAGATCGTCAGGTATCTCTCAAAGATATTCAGGCCCTTGCGGGGTTCGATGTCGGTGTTTGCAGTCATTATTCGTCCGTTCAAGTGCGGGTGTACGTGGAGCAGAGTTTCTCTTTGTTGAGTTTTCTGACGGCCTTTATGGCTTTAGCGTCGGCGCGTGCCTGTTTGTCGTCGGCAAGTGCGTCCATGGCCCACTTGATGGCGCCCCGGACGACCGGATCTCGGGACTCGGCGAGGCTGAAGTAGACCCATCGCCCCTCCTTTCGCGATTCGACCAGGCGTGCGTTGTGGAGAACGGCCATATGTTTGGAAACCGTAGACGGCGCCAGAGCGAGCATCTTTATGATCTGGCAGAGACACAACTCACCGCCCTGGAGGAACATAAGCGTACGAACGCGGTTTGGATCGGAAAGAGCTTTTGTAACGGCAAGGAAGTCTCGCACGGTATTCTCCTATACTTCGCCAATTAACGAATTATAGGTGAGCCCCACACAACTTGTCAACGCGCATTTAGAAAGCGGACGCACGACATGCGTGCGTCCGCTTTCTAAAACACGTATTCAAATGTCAAACGGAACCGTCAACTCAACGCGTTACCGATCGAAACGATGATAATGCCTCCAATAAGCGTCCCAAGACCGATGAACATACACTTCTTGGACTCCGCGCTGGCGTCCTTCCACTCGCCGGTGAAGAACCCCAGACCGATACCCAGCAGCAGAGCGCCGGATTGGAAGATCGCAAATCCGACCGATGTGCCCAAGGGGCCCAGTTTCCACGCTCCCACGCCGTAGAAGAAAATACACAGGAAGTGCCCAACGGCCATGATGATCGCGAAGATGATATTCTTGGTCGAGCCCACGTTTTTGAAACCGCCCCACGTCTTGTTCTTGCACAGCATGATGACGGAGAAAGCAACGCTCGACAGGAAACCGCCGATGAAGATCAGGTTCCAGACGGCCATGCCCTTCAACCAGTCGGGGTTCCCGAACTCCTTACCGGCCACTGTGGCGATATCCCCACCGATGTGGAACGCGATGTTCAGACCCGAAGACAGCACGCCCGCGGTTACGCACACCAGCACACCCAGACCAATGTTGACTTTTTTTCCGCCGGCGTCATCGCCCCCGCCGCCTTGCCCTCTTTCGCGTATCACACCTGAGAAACCGTTAATCCCCACACCGCAAATACAGATGAGAATGCCTCCAATGACGACCATTCCGGGCAGCGTTGTGGCCATTTCGGCGCTTCCGAGGAAGAACGGGACAATCGAACCGACCAGCGCCATCGTTCCCATCGTCAGTGCATACCCAAGCGACAGTCCGAGCATTGAAAGCCCGTATCCCCAGCAGCAGAATCCGCAGCCCCACAGGAAGCCCAGCGCAATGACCCAGAAGATAACGGATCCGGGGATGTTGGCGTAGCTGGACCATAACCCATTGACCGTGGCGCATGCGAATGCGACCGGCACGATCAGCATGGCGAAGAGGAAAAACGCGCCCCATGTATTTTCCCAGGCAAAGTTCTTGATGTACTTGGAGGGCAGTGCGAATGTTCCAAGGAAAATCGCGCCCACTATCGTCCATCCAATTCCTACCATCGTATCCATCGTACCACCAACCTTTCGGGTAACTGTCTATTCGGAATGATGTTAATTGTCGGTGTCGCGGTCGACTGTGCGAGTTTTACTTTATCTCCAGCGTGACCATAGTATGCGGTTTGTCGTGACCGGTGTTGACTTTGTCCGGGCCGGTGACCATGTCGAAGCAGGTCACCACCAATTTTCCGTTCCAGACAATCGGCTCGCCGGGCTGATCGAGCAGTCCGCCCTTACCGTCGGTGTCGCCGTTCTGCGCCATCACGGTGATCGTACCGCACGGTTCGACCTTCGCTACGGCGTTGTTGGAGAAGTCCGCCACGTAGATATTATCGTCCTTGTCGATACCGATTCCGTCGGTGGTGCGCATTTTGGCTTTGGTCGCCTTGGCGAGGAACCCGTCGACCTTCGGATCGAGGGTGTAGTCGTGGTCGGTCTTGGCGAAGATCGTGCTACCGGCGACTTTACCGTCGGCGTCGAACGTGATCTTGTGAAGAGCCCCGTCACCGAAGTTGCCCACGAACAGGTTTCCCTTGGAGTCGAATACGATCCCGTCGAGACCGTATTGGCAGTGCTTGTTGAGCGTGGGGAACGAGGCGATGATCTGCTTGTCTTCCAGCGTATTGGTAACCGTGATGTCCTTACCGTCAGCGGGGAAGACATACACCGCACTGGTCACCAGACCGTCTTCACGCTTAACCTTAGGTAGCATCGAAACCGTAACGTACAACTTACCGTCGCGGTACCGCAGGCCGTTGGGATGCGATATCCCGCCGGCGACCGTGACGGTCTCGACGATCTTGTCGCCTTCGACCTTCAGGCGGAGGATGCGCCCCTGGTTTCGTTCACCGTCCTTGCCATTCCCGTCAGGCCAGTTCTGGTTATCTGAAATATAGAGCGCCCCGTCGGGTCCTATCGTCAGGCCCATCGGGCAGGCGCGCCCGGTGGCTTCCAGTACGGGCGAGTCGAACCACTTGGTGACCTTACCATCCGGCGAGATCTTGATCACGCATCCCGGCTGGGAGCCCTTGGTCGCGTCCTTCGCGTAGCTGCCGTAGTTCGGGCAGGCAACGATGAGGTTCCCGTCCTTGTCGATGTCCATTCCGTCGGGGGTCAGGCAGAACTCGGGCAGTTCGACCAGGAGTTTGGGAGTCTGCAGATTCGACGATGTATCGTTGCCCCCGCCTGACGGCCCGTTGCTCGGTGGTTTCTTGCAGCCGGAAACAAGAATCAGCGCAACGGCGGCGAGTGTCAGAGTCCTGACGTATCGGGTTCGATCAAACATGGCGTCTCCTTTGATTTTACGAGCGACAGGGGCTCGGCCGACACAGCTTGCCCCGTACAACTCAGCGACCAGATCAGAACATACAAGCTAAGTGCGCCGGATTCAATGATGGAATATGGGAAAGTTGGGCTCCAAGGCTCTACGGTCCGGAATCCACCGTATCGAACTGGACGACGCCGTTTGGCAATGCGTCGGCCTGGTCGAGTATTGCGTTTTCCCGCCCGAGTCCCAGGCCGAAGCGCCTGGCGCCGCGGCGGTACATCTCCACGAGCGTTTCGATGTCGCGAATACCCCCCGAGGCCTTTATCCCCACCGCATCGCCCACGACGCTCTTGATCAGGGTGATGTTCTCCAGGGTCGCTCCGGTCGGCGTCCAGCCCGTGCCCGTTTTGACAAACGCCGCCCCGCCGCGAACGCACAACTCGGCGGCTTGGCGGATCTGATCGTCGCTGAGGTAGTGGCATTCGATGATTACCTTCACCGGCAGGCCGGACGCGGCGTCGACCACGCCTCGGATATCATCGAGACAATAGTCGCTGGCGCCCGAGAGCAGTTTGCCGATATCGACGACCATGTCGATCTCGTCGCACCCTGCCTCGACGAGGTGCTTCGTTTCGGCAATCTTGGTTTGCGGTAGAGAAGCGCCCGACGGGAACGCCACGTTCCCCCCGATCCCGACGTCATCGGCGCCGGCGAGCAATTCCTTTATCAGCGGAATCCAACTCGAGAGCGTTGTAGCCACGCACGGGCGGATTTCCATCGCTCGCTTCGCCAGGGCGCGAACCCTCGTTTCGACATCGTCGCACTGGACGACGCTGAGATCTATCATCCTGGCGATATCTTTGCTGGTCAGCGTGACTTTCATATTGCCTACTCGATCCGGGCGAACATGTCGCCGATTTGGGCCTGATCTTGGCTGAGTTTTTCGAAAATCTCCGTCAACGGAGCGTACCGCGCCTGATTAGCGGGCAAGGGTTTTCTGACGTCCTGGACCTCGTGTATCTCGTCGATTTTCGAGAAGTCGTCCCACAAACCTGCGCCCACCATCGCCACGGCCGCGGCGCCGAGAGCGGCGGCCTGCTGGCCGATATTCGTCCTGACCATATCCTTGTCGTAGAGGTCCGCATATATTTGCATCCAGAGGTCCGAACGGCTTCCACCGCCAACCGCGATCATCTCGCCGCGGAGATTGGTAATTCGCTCGAGCGCTTTGAGGGCCAATTGCAGGCTCATGGCGACACCTTCCATCGTCGCGCGGATCAGGTCGCCCTGCGTGTCGCCCAGGTCAAGATTCACGAACGCTCCGCGTACGTTGGGGCTGGAGTCGAGCGACGACCCGCCGGCTAGCGTGGGCAGGAACATCGTGGCGTTGGCTCCGATG
The DNA here is from genome assembly GCA_964607575.1 of uncultured Planctomycetaceae bacterium. Lineage (GTDB taxonomy): Bacteria > Planctomycetota > Phycisphaerae > SM23-33 > SM23-33 > BS750m-G57. Next base: position 47,431 of record CAZSLS010000007.1, read on the forward strand.
TCGGAATCTTCCGCCATGCGGAGCATCAGATCGTATGTGCTGACACCTTCTGCCTCGGCGGCCGCGTCCAGATTCGTGCAAAGTTGCTCGCGGACCCATCTGAATGACGATCCGGTCGAGAACACGCCCAGAGCGGATGTGAACTTGCCGGGCACGACGTGGGTGAATACGTACGGGCGGGTCTCTTCGTCCAGAAGCGGTTTGGCGGAGGTTACGGCTATCCAGCTCGAGGAGCCCATCGAGTTGTAGCAGTCGCCCTCGTTGTGGGCTCGGGCGCCCAGCGCCATGCACGAATTGTCGACCCCACCGGCGACTACCTTGACGCTCTGGGGCAGGGACAGTTCGTCGGCGGCCTGCGGGGTAAGCACGCCAAGTACTTCCGTGGAGGGCACGATCTTCGGGAATATCCCCGGATCCAATCCGCTTGCGGCGATGAGCTGGTCGGAGTACTTCCAGCCGACCAGATCGTAGACCCCGCTGCCGGAGGCGTAGGAGTAGTCGGTGGCTGTAACGCCGGTCATGCGGAAGTTGATATAGTCCTTCGTACCGATGACCTTGTCGATCCTCGCGAAGAGGTCGGGCTCGTTATCTCGCAGCCACATGATCTTGAAAACAGTGTACAGCGGAGGGGGAAATCCGTTGCCCGTGGTCAGGTACCACTGCGATTCGGGCACGTTGGCGAAGAATTCCGCCGGCTGGGTATCGGGGCGGGAATCCGACCAGATGGGCACGTCCCGGCGGAGAAGTTGCCCGTCGGCGTCGAGCGGGACAACGCCCAGGCTGTGCCCGGAAATCCCGATCGCCACGATATCGTCGCGGTCGATGTCCGAGGCGGACAGAAGCTGTCGCGTACTTGCGACGACCGAAGCCCACCAGTCCTCGGGCCTCTGCTCGTGCCACCCCGCCTGAGGATAGCGCGTTTCGTAGGATGCGAAGTGGTCGGCCTGGCAGCGGCCTTGGGCGTCGTAGAGCGATGCCTTCGTCCCGCCGGTCCCGAAGTCATATGCGATAACATGTTTTGATTCCGCCATTTGCGTATCCTGTTTGTATTCTCAAGCCGATTTGGCTGCGTCGCGCAGGATTGCCTCAGCCGTGCGAACGCCAATACCGAATCGTCTGGCGCCGAGTTCATATAGCGTCAGCAGCGTCTGGAGATCCCTTACCCCACCGGCGGCTTTAACCAGACATCTTTCGCCCACGGTCTGCTTGATCAGGGCGATGTTCTCCGGGGTGGCGCCGCTCGGCGCCCAGCCCGTGCCCGTTTTCACAAACCTCACGCCCGCATCCGCGCAGATGTCCGATGCCCTGACGATCTCGTCATCGGTGAGATAGTGACATTCGAGGATGACCTTGACCGGCACGTGGGCGGATTCTTCGATGACCGCATCGATATCGGCACGGACCAGATCGTAGTTACCGGCCTTGAGCCAGGCGATGTTGATCGCGACATCGATCTCGCCGCATCCCATGTCAATCAGCTCTCTGGTCTCCGCCACTTTGATGGCCGTTGTCTGCCCGCCGCTCGGAAAGCCCGCCGCCCCGCCGGCGAGGATATCGGGCCGATCGGACAGCAGTTCGACCAGCAGCGGTGTATGAGCGGGCAGAGCGATTACGCAGATGCAGTTGTGTTCCTTGGCCAGTTCCGCCGCCGCGCGGAGTTCGTCTATGGTGCTGTCGGCCCGCACGGTGCTTATGTCGATCATCCCGGCGATTTCTCGTGGCGTAAGCATTCCCATTCTCACAAGGCCTTTCTCAGTACGTCCAGCAGGTCGTCGCGGCTGACCGGCGGATTGCACGCCAGTTGCCCGTCTGCGCCGAAGCTCACTCGTGCCACGCCGTCAATGATCTCGGCGAGATCGTCTTCGGTGACGTTGACTTCGCCCAGGTGCGTCGGGGCTCCAATAGCTTCGAGAAATCCGCGGAACTTCGCGACGCCCTCATCGATTATCTCCTGATCGCTTTTGCCCGCCGGGTCCACGTCCATCACGCGCCTGGCGAATCGCAGGTACTGCTCGCCTCGCCGATCTTTGAAGGTCTCCATCCACGCAGCCATTATTATCGACAGCGACGCGCCGTGATTGACACCGTGGCGGGCGGTGAGCTGGTGTCCGACCTGGTGCATCGGCGTCCATCCGTCGCCGGGATACGACCAACCGTTGATCGCGCAGGTTGAGGCCCAGGAGAGATTCGCCCGGGCCTCGATGTTGCCGGGATTATCCAGGACCTTCGTTACGTTCTCGATCACGGTTCGCATCACGCCTTCCTGGAAGTAGTGCTGCAGCGGCGTATCCGGTTGGGAATTGATGTATATTTCCAGTACGTGCGAGATTGTGTCGGCAGCCGCACACGCAGTCAGCAGCGGCGGCAGGGACACGGTCAGTTCGGGGTCGATGATTGCGGTTTTTGGGAAAATACACTCTGCCCAGATGTACGATTTTTCCTTGAGTTCGGCGTTGGAGAGCACCGAGCACATATTCATTTCGCTACCGGTGGCGGGCAGGGTGGGGATCATCAGCATCGCCAGGGCGTCGGCAGGCGGGCTGATTTCATCTGCGCCGGACCCGTCGTGGCGGTGATAGACCATGTTCCACAGGTCGCCATCGCAATAGACGCCGGCGGCGATGGCCTTGGCTGCGTCCATAACGCTACCGCCCCCTACCGCCAGCACGCAATCGCAACCCTCTCGCTTCGCCAGTTCCACTCCCGCGGCGACCATAGACACTTCGGGATTGTCGCGGACTTTGAAGAAATCCACCGTCTCGACGCCCTCGGCGCGGATCATGTCCCGGATTCTGTCGAGCAGTTCGGCCAGGAAGGCATGGTCTTCGTAGGAGACGACGAGTACCTTCTTACCGAGTTTGGCGACTTCGGACCCGGCGCATGCGACCTTGCCCGCTCCGAAAATAACTCTGACGGGGTTGTAGAACTCAAACGTGTACATGGATCGTTCCTTTCGGGTCGTTGCGGGCGCTCACCGCGCCGCGACCGACGCATTCTTCGCTACTCTGTACCGTGAAATCGCGATGATGACCACACCGAAGATCATCAGGGCGCCCTTGATCATGCTGCCAATATAGTCTTCCAGGCCGATCGGCGTCAGCCCATTTGTCAGGACGGCTAGGAAAATTGCGCCGATAAACGTGCCGATCACGTTGGGCTTGCCGGCCTTGATGACCAGCGCCCCGAGGAAGACGGCCGTCATTCCGTCGATGAACACCGTCCCTTCCATTCTCGGTACGCCCTGTGCGTAGAAGAGCACCCATACAACTCCCCCGCACGAGGCCAGCATCGCTGACAAGCTGAAGAAGCTGATGATGATTTTCTTTTCGCGGATCCCAGCCTCGATAGAAGCCTGGCGGTTTTCGCCCAGCGCGTAGAGGTGCTGACCGGTGGTGGTGTGGTCCTGGATGTATTTGAACGCCACGTAGACTCCCCCCACGACCGCTATCCAGGCCAACTGCACGCCCATGCCTCCCGAGCCCAACGTCTTGATGATCCCGACCGTGCTTCCCAGGCGGACCGGCGCGTAGCCTCCGGCTATGATGCAGGCGACGCCCGTGGCGATACTACCGATGGCGATTGTCGCAATCAGTGACGGGCAGCGGAATGTGGCGATAAGAAAACCGCTGAGCAGTCCGAACACCGTGCCCGCTGCGATGGCGATAAACGGCGCCACAACCCACGGTACATCGTTTTCGATCAACAACGCCATCACCACGCTGGCCAAGCCCGCAACCGACGGGAAACTGACGTCTATCTCGCCGCTGGCTACGATCCACGTCAACCCGAGCACCATAACCGCGATGACACTGGAGGATTTGACCGCATTAATCAGGTTCGACGCACTGCGAAACGATGGAGCCGCGACACAAAACAGCACGACCATCGCCAGGAACACCCACACCAGCACATACTGCGGGCGGAACAATGACGCGACCAGACGATTCACGATACACCTCCGCCGGCGGCAAGTTCGGCTCGAAGGCGCCGCTTGCGGATAATCTCGTTGAAATCGATCCTGGAGATGACGATCGAGACGATCAGCAATACACCCATAACCAGTTCCATCACGTACATCGGCTTGCCCAGGAGTATAAAACCGTTCTGCACCGTGCCGATCAGCAGCGCACCGAGGAACGTGCCAACAACGGTCGGCTTCTTGAAGACCGACACACCCACGAATACCGCCGAATAGGCCGGCATGAGCCAGACAAGCCCGGCTTCTATCTCGCCCTTGGCAAGCGAGGACATCTTGACAATGTTGGTCAGGCAGGCCACAACCGCACAAATCACAAACGCGGCGATTATATACCGCTCCACGCGTACGCCGGAGAACCGTGCGGCCGTCGCGTTCGAGCCAATCGCATAAAAACGCCTTCCCAGCGTCGAACAGTTCAACACGACAAAGCCGATCCCGTAGGCGATCACCATCAGCACCACCGGCAGCGGAAGGCCCGCTAAGCGAGCCGTGTAGAGCTGCTTGATGCCCGAACCGGCGAAGTTCGTGTATATCTGCGTACCTCCGCTGTAGAGATACGCCATACCAAAAACAATGGCGCCGAGCCCGAGCGTTGCGACCATATCCGGAAGCTTGAACTTACCGACCATAAAACCGTTGATAACGCCGAAAGCACCTCCCGCCGCACAGCCAATCAGGATCGCCGGAAGCGGCGCCGCGCCCAGGGCGATCATGTGGCTCATCGTCATACCCCCCAGGCAACTTACGAAGTGGAACGACATGTCCGCATAGCCCGTGACCGCAACGAAAGTAAGCCCCAAGGCCACAAGCGCCATCGGCGCTATCATATTGAGCAGACCGAGAAGGTTATTGACCGACAGGAATCGCGGTTCCAGATTCGTAAACACGCCCATGATCCCAATCTGCAGCGCGCAGAAAACTCCAAGCGTGATAAACTCGCTCGAAATGCCTTTTCGGCGCCTCGCCATCATTGGCTCCCCCCGCCGGTCAGACCGCACAGCAGCATCTGCTCGAGGCGGACTTCGCTTGTCGGTTTGTCCATCACGACGCGGCCTTGGTACATCACCATCGCGCGATCGCACAGACCGTAGATCTCCTCGCAGTCCGAGCCGACAACGATGACGGCTTTTTCCGCAGAGAGCTTGCGGATCATCTCGTAGATGCCCGCCTTGGCTCCCACGTCCACGCCAACGGTGGGCTCCTGGAAGATGTACGCCTCACCATCGGTATACAATCCCTTGCCGATGACCACCTTCTGCTGATTCCCGCCACTGAGCAGCGATACGTCCTCGTTGACGTCGGGCGTTTTGATAGCCAGTTCCTCGACCATCGACCATGCGTCGCGGCGCTCGGAGCGACGGTTGATCAGGAAGCCCAGACCCGCAACCTTCGCCATATTCGACAGGATCACGTTGAAAGAGACCGGTTCATCGGATATCTGACCCTCGGCCCGGCGGTCACCCGGAACGAGAAAAAGCCCGCTGGCGATGGCGTCCGACGGGGAACTCAGCGCCACGGGGCGACCGTTTATCTCAGTGCCCCCCGCGGTGCGCCTCAGCACGCCAAAGAGCGTTTTGCACAGCTCGTCGATCCCCGACCCCACCAGACCGAACACGCCCAGTATCCATCCGCGTTTGGCGGTAAAACTCGTCTCGGCGAATTTGCCCGCCAACGCCAGATCTCTGACCGACAGCACATCGTCGCCGGGCGAGACGCCCTTGGGTGGATACACGTTCGACAACTCCCTGCCGAGCATCAATTCGGCGATGCGGGCGTGGTCGATCTCTTCATCGGACGTGTTGCACGTGGCGACGTTCCGCCCGTCACGAAAAACCGTCAGGCGGTCGGCGATCTGGGACACCTCGTCGAGCCGGTGGGTGATATAGATAATCGAAATACCGCTTTCCTTGAGCATGCGAATCTGCTCGAAGAGGACATCGATTTCCCGCCTGGTCAGAATCGACGTGGGCTCATCGAGTACCAGCACGTTCATATTCTCGCGCGACAGCGCACGCAGGATCGCGATGGATTCTTTTTCGACGGCAGACAACTCGCCCACGGGTCTGGTCAGGTCGATATCTACCGGGAATTTATCGAGCAGTTCCCGAGCCCGGGCAAGAAGCTTCTTCCGACGAATCCTCGGGAAGAGGCCCGCCGAATCGCTTTCGGTTCCGAGGAATATATTCTCGTAGCCCGTGAACGACGGGATCATCTGCGGGTCCTGGTAGACCGTGGCGATTCCGTTGTCAATTGCGTCTTGTGGAGAGTTGATTACGATCTGACGGCCATTGAGTGTGATCTGCCCGGCGTCGGCCTGGTAAACGCCCGAGAGCACTTTTATGAGCGTTGACTTGCCCGCCCCGTTTATGCCCAGCAGCGCGTGAACCTCCCCGCGCGCGAGGCTGAATTCGGCGCTGTCCAGCGCCCTGACTCCCGGGAATTCCTTCACGATCCCGGTCATTTCCAGAGACAATTCTTCCACGCCGGCCTCTTTAGCTGCGATGGTGCGTTGCGATCCACTCAAGATCGATCAGAGTTCCGGTTTCCATCCGAACTTGACGGCGTTGCCCGGAATGTCGTAGTCCTCGGGCTTAAACTTCTCATCCAGGGCGTCGAGTGTAGCTTTATCCACGGCGAATACCGGGGAGATGATGAATCTCGGGGCCTTGTCGCCTTTGAGGTGTTCGTGAGCGTAACGGACGCTCATGTAGCTCATGTAGTAAATGCTCTGGGCCATCGTAACCTTGAACGGACCGTCGGACTTAATTACCTCAAACGCGTGCTTTCCGCCGTCGATTCCGGTGGTGATGATTTCATCGGCGCGACCGGCGTTCTCGATGGCCTGGGCGCCTTCCTGGGCCGCCCCGTCCCAGGCACACCAGATCGCATCGAGCTTACCCTTGGGATACTTATCGAGTATTCTCTCCACTGCCGTCAGCGGCGAAATACCCGTCTGCGAATTGTGCTCGTACTCGGAGACCATTTTGATGTCCGGGTATTTTTCCATGGCAAATTTGGCGCCCTGCCCGCGAAGGGCCCACGCCTCATTTTCGGGCAGTGTCACCATCGCGATATTGCCCTTGCCCTTGAGGTGTTTGGCGATGTAGTCCATAGTCCAGGCGCCCATGCGGAAGTCGCTGGAACAGATCGAAGTAGTCGCCGGAACGCCGGCTACTATCGCGTCGGCTACGAATATGGGTATCCCCGCGTCAACCGCTCGCTGACAGGCCTGGGTGATCCCCGCCGGGTCCGACGGTGTAACGAAGATCGCCTTGGGCTTCATTTCGATGAACGCATCTATCTGCTCAGACTGCTTCTTGGCATCGTAGTTTGCATTGGCGTACGTAGCCTCGCCTCCGAATATCTTGAACGCATCTACGAAACCCCTCTTCTGACGCTGGCCAGATTCGTTCTCCAACCACCCCAATGATACGCAGAACTTACCCGAGCCGACCGCGTCGCCCTGGGATTCGTCGGGCTTCTTGCACGAAGGTAGCCCGCAGACCAACACAACAACCGCCAGAACAACACCGCAGTTCACGAATCGTTTAGTCATCGCAATATCTCCTTTATCAGGCCCCGACGGGGCGGAACAGCTAGAACCTATCCTCTAGGCCCGCCAGATTCAACGTCAAATACGAGGATTCATTCGGACCCGGTCAGGTAAAGGCGTCGCATGTGGACGGCGGGGTCTGTATAATGCCCGGGGATTTAAGGCGGAACTTGCATGAGTTGGACCCCCAGGACATTTCGTGCGTTGGTGCGTGACGTCAGGCGATTGGTCTCGCCGCTGGACGTGATGTATCACGTTGGGAACATGATCTACCGCCGGTCGCTGCGATACACGCTGTTCGTCGTGGGTCTCAGTATACTGGGCGTTCTGGCCAAAAGCTTCCGTCTGCCCGGACTTACGATCCAGCAGGCAATCGCCCTGCCGCTAATCATCGGGGGCCTGGCGCTGGTGTTCGGTAGCGCGCTGCGGGTTATCCCCGGACTGATTTCCTCGCGCCTGCTGACGGTGGCCCAGGCGTCGGATTTAAACCTGATGGAAGATTACCGCAAGACCCAGGCGCCCGAACACCTCGAGGCGATCTGGCAGCGCGTTTTCCGATACGAGTCGATCCTGAGCGACGAAATCGTCGACGACGAGGTAGAAGAGGTCGCGAAGTCAGACTTCCTCGCCCGGGCAGAAGAAGCGCTGGCCTCGCACCTGCCGCAGATACGCCAAATGCATCTGCTCGGTCTGGACCTGCGATATCTCGAAGACTGGCGCGACGGGGGGTACCTCGACTGCAGCGACACCAAGCTTCGCGAGCAGTTCGAAGGTAATTCGACGCTGACCGCCGTCCGGCGGAAAGTGGGCCTCTGGGGCGCCGTGAGAATGCGGAACTTCGCGATCAGGAAGATTTCCAGTAGACTGTGGTTCAGGTTCATCACGCGGATGATCGCGATGGAGATCGGCGCGTCGGTCGAGCGGCTCAACAAACTCTACGATACGGACCTGTTCAATTCGCAGGTACTGCTCTGGCCCGGCGAGGCCGAATCTCCGTGGCTCAGCGAGTTCGAAGGAGCCTGCGACGAAGTTCTCCGGCGGCGGCGTAAAGCAATCCATAATGTCTTCGGACCGAATATCGAGACCGCCGGTGAAGTCATCGACAGAATGCTCTACACCGATTTCGCGTTGGCGTGCGAACTCCGCATGCGGTACGACGTGGAATACTGCACCGGCGCTCTGGACTACGACGCGCCGTCGGACATCCGGTCCGGCTGCCGCGAACGGCGTGACCTGAGGCGGGCCGAACGGACAGGGCGCCAAGCCGGAAAGGGCCAGATCGCCCTGAGAAGATTCCTGACCACCCACCGGGGCGAACTGTTCGAATCGAAAAACTCCGCGGCGCTGCGAGCGGTGAAAATCGCCTTCCACATCAACAAAGACAATCTGAAGCGCAAGATCGTCGACCACTTTATCCGCCGGCGTACAAGCGGGCCTCTCGAAGAGATACTGGCGATCCTAGACACCGCCGCCGCCAAAGAACGGACCTTCACGCGCCGCCTGGTGGCCGTTCGCCTGCACCACGAACTGACCCGCCTGGCCAGAGCCGGATACTATCAACTGATCGAAACGCTCGGATACGCCGACAGCTAACCGATCAGGATCGCACGGACCGGGGCGGCTTCGGCGCCGGTGAGGTTCAGGGGTAGGCAGATCAACTGGTATTGACCCGGCGGTACGTCCGCGAGGTTCAGCGACTCGACTATAACGACACCGGAATCGAGCAGTGTGCGATGCACCGCGTCGCTCTGGTCGGAAACCCCTATCGACAGACCATCGATACCAACCAGCTTAATCCCGCGGGCAACCAGCCATCTCGCGCCGCATTCATCGAGCGCGGACGCCTCGGGCGTGCGGAGGAGTAGGCGCGTGGTGGCGGCCGGAAGATCGAGTCGATCGAGTGCGCCACCCTTTACGGCTCCGGCGATGGAAACATCGACCAGCAATGCATCACCGACCAGAACATCGAGCGCCAGTTCATCCACGCTCGCCGCGCCGGCGATGAAGTGGCATGGGGCGTCGATATGCGTGCCTGCATGGAGCGACATCGCCACTTCGCTGACAGTCAACTCGTCCCCACGGTCGATGTCGCTCGTGCGGTCGATCCGTACGGGGCGGTCGCCGGGGTAGACAACCGTTGAATCGCTGAGTGGAAGTGAAATATCGTAGATCATGGGGCGGGTAAGTCGACTTTGCACACCTTCTGTGTGGACAGTGTCTTGCCCGTAAGGTAATCGACGAACGCCACGCGAACGGTGATACCGGCATTTTTCGGCGGCCCGGATTTCCACGGACACGTGAACGTGAAATGGTAAGTCAGGAAACCTCCGGAGAACGCCTTGGCTACCTCGTCGACGGACCACTTGTATTCGCCGATCAGCGTTTTGTCGGCCGGTTGGGCCAGATCGTACAATTGCACGGTGACGGAACCGGCGGCCTTTATCGTATCGCCGTTGGCGTCGATCGGTCTGAGGAACACTTTGACACCGTCGTCCCCGGACTGTCCGTCGAGGTCCGCCCCGCCGGTATACTGCCCGAGCTTGATAGACTTGACGTAGTAGAGTTTCTTGAGGCGGTCGGGTCCGAGCGACACGAGCGTGTCTATCCGTTTCTGCCGGCGAGCGAGTTCGCTCCGGGCCTCGGAAACCGCCTGGCGCGAGGCTTTGGTTTCGGCGCGGGCTGATTCGAGATCTGCCTTGAGTTGCTTTACCTTCTTGTCCTGTTGGAAGATATCCATTCCGCGGCAGCCGTGCAAAGCGGCTGAGACAATAACAGCCGAAATCAGCACCAGCACACCGCGGAAGGTCATTTGCTTTTTCCCTTCTTATCGGGAATATCGGGCATCTCGGGCATGCGTTCGAGAATATTGTCAACGCATCCGTAGTCGACCGCCTCTTCCGCCGACAACCACTTATTCCGGTCGCAGTCCGCGTGAACCTTCTCGACTGTCTGTCCGGTATGCTTGGCGAGTATTTCGTAGAGGCGCTGGCGCAGGCGCGTGATCTCTTTGGCTTCGATTTCCAGATCGGTAGCCACACCGGTCATCACGCCACTTATCAGCGGTTGGTGGATCAGCACGCGGCTGGAAGGCAGCGCGCTGCGTTTCTTGGGCGATCCGCCCGCCAGGAGGACGGCGCCCATGGAAGCGGCCATACCTATCGCATACGTGCAGATATCGGGGCGGATGAACTGCATCGTATCGTAGATAGCCAACCCCGCCGAAATACTTCCGCCCGGCGAGTTGATGTACATATGGACGTCGGCGTGCGGGTCCTCGTTGGAGAGGAACAGCAGTTGGGCGACCACGACGTTTGCGACGGCATCGTCAACGGCGCCGCCGACAAAGATGATGCGATCTGCCAGCAGGCGCGAATAGATGTCCATGCTGCGTTCGCCGCGGCCGGTTTTTTCGATCACGAACGGTGGAGGGTAGTATGGCATGTTTTTGTCCACTGTGGTCACTGGTTCGGCGGGCACAGTAGCTCGCCGGAGGGATCGGTGACTATTTATCGGTGTCCTTGAGGTTCTGGATTATCTCGTCGACGACGCCGTACTCGACGGCCTCCTCGGCGGACATGTAGTAGTCGCGCTCGCAGTCTGTTTGAACTTCCTCAATGGTATGCCCGGTGTGCTTTCCAAGCAGTTCGTTCAGAACGCCCTTTGCCCTGACGATCTCCTTGGCCTGGATTACGATATCCGAGGCCTGCCCGGTAATCCCGCCCCAGGGCTGGTGGATCATCACCTTGCTGTGCGGAAGGGCGTATCGCTTTCCGGGTGTACCCGAGGCGAGAATGATAGCCGCCCCGCTGGCGGCCTGTCCGACGCACAGAGTCGACACATCGCATTCGAGGAACTGGATGGTGTCGTAAATCGCCAGCGTATCGTCAACGGATCCGCCGGGCGAGTTTATGTAAATCGCGATAGCTCGCTCGCGTGCCTTGGCCTGCAACTCCAGCAACCTCATTATCAGGCTGCCCGCGGTATTCGGGCCTATCTCCCCCCAGAGAAACACAATACGTTCCTCCGCCAGCCGCTCCTCGAGGGTCATCTCGCGCCTGGCGGCATAGTCAGGATACGCAAGTGCCTGGGGATCAGAGGGTCGTTTCATTGTTATTTGACTCCTGCAGGGCGTTATTTCGAATCGTCCTGGGATTTTCCAGCCGATTTCTTGGCAGTTTTCTTAGCCGTCTTCTTGGCGGTCTTCTTAGCCGTCTTCTTGGCCGCCTTCTTGGCAGTCTTCTTGGCAGTCTTCTTGGCGGATTTCTTGGCGGTCTTCTTGGCGGATTTCTTGGCCGCCTTCTTGGCGGGCTCTTCCTCGGCTTTGGGCTCTTCGGCTATCTCGGTTACTTCGGCGTCGTCGAGAAGCTTGTCGAGTGCGGCGTCTTCGCGCATCGATATCCTTACCTGTTCGAGCGACCCGTCAGACTCGAGTTCCTGCCGCAGCTTTTCGGGACGGCGCTGATATTGCGCTGCCATCGAAGCCACCGTGGCGTTCAGATCGCCGTCGGAGATTTCGATTTCCATGTCGTCGGCGATCTGGTCAAGAATGAACTGGAGCCTCAGTTCGCGATCGGCCTGCTGCTCGGCTTCGGCTTTGATCACCGTCATGTTCTCTTCGACCTGCTCGCTGGGCATTCCCGCACGGAGCAACTCGACATAGCGTCTTCGCAGCACGCCCTCTGTATGCCTTGCGGCCACACCTTCGGGCAGATCGAACTCGGTATTGTCCAGCAGGAATTTCGAAGCCTGTGCCCGCATATCTCGTGCAATCTCGCCTTCGATGCGCTCTGACATGCGGCCCCGGACAAACTCGCGGAGTTCTTTCAGACCCTCGAATCCGAGTTGCTTGGCGAATTCCGGACCGGCTTCCGGAAGGACGCGTGAAGTCAACGACTTTATGGTCACTTCGACCGATGCGCTCTTGCCCTTCCATTCTTCGTTCGGATGGGCTTCGGGCACAGTGACTTCCAGCGTGGCGGTATCGCCGACCTTCTTACCGACCAGAGCGGTACCCAGATCCACCAGGGGCAGGCCCTCGATTTGACCCGGCGCGGCGCGCAGGACAACTTCGTCGCGCTCGACGGTATCGGCGCCTTCGACGGTGACTTTCGCCGAGGCGGTCAGGCTGTCGCCATCCTGGGCGGGTCCGTCCGACGGCTCGGAAGTAGCCCTGGTGTTCCGCAGTTCGTCGACGTACTCGTCGATCCGATCGTCTCCGATCTCTACGATGCGTTTCTCGATGGGGATGCCCTTGAGATTCGGAAGTTCGAACTCCGGCGCGACTTCCACCTCGAACGAAAAAACCATATCGCCGGTCTCGGGCAGTTCGATGTCGTCGAGTTCCAGGTCCGGCTGGCCGAGAACGTCCAGATCGGTGGTCTCGATGGCATGACCGAGAGATCTGCTGAGAATAGCGTTGCGGACGTCGGCAGTAACTTCCTTACCGAAACGCTTCTCGACAAGTCTCCGCGGCGCGTGGCCGACACGAAAGCCCGGTACCTGGGCGCTATCGCTCAACTCGCCGTACACCTCGTTACGCTTGGCGTCGATAGTGGCCTGGGGAACCGTAACGGTTACTTTCTTCCTAAGTTTACCGGCGTCTTCGACAGCCACCGTATTGTCATCGGCCAAGTGTTCGTCGGGATCTTTTCCCGGCTCGGTCTGGTCCCCTTCGACCGGCTCGGCTTGATCTTCTTCAGTCGGTTCGGCCTGGTCCCCTTCGACCGGTTCGGATGGAGCTTCTTCAGTCGGCTCGGCTTGATCTTCATCGACCGGCTCGGTCTGGTCTTCTGCCGCCGGTTCGGTCGGAGCTTCTTCAGTTTGTTCGGTCTGATCTTCTGTCGTTTGTTCGTTTTGGTCTTTCTCTTCGTCGGTCATCGTTGTCGAACTCCCATGTTCGGAGCCCGGCGTCCAGACGCATTCACGCGATGCGTCCCCAGCCGGGCCAAACTGATTCGACCGCTCGGGGGGACATAGTTACACAAGCACCCGCGGCAGTCGGACAGGTAACTGTATGCAAACCAAGTCCCGGAGTCAACACCAAGAATCGATCGCAACAATATATGTGCCCGCACTCCCCCTCCCCGACCGCCGATCTATCGGCTCAGAAATCACCGTTGCCTGGAGGCGCCGCACCACGGTCCGACTCTTCAAGCGCTCGCTCCATTTCGCGCTGCCTTTTCATAGCCTCCTCCTGAAAGCGGGCAATGGTTCTCATCACGGCCTCAACGCTTTCCTTGACCAGGGGCTTGGGGATGAACAGACCCGTACGCAGGGTCGTGCCCTTGGCCTTGGCGCCGAAGGCGACGGGGGTCTTGCACTTCAGGGCGGGCACCATCGCCACATACCGGGCCGGCGCTTCGGCCTCAAGCATACCGGTGCGAACCACATCGAGCAGATTCGTCAGATTGAACAACGAAACGATCGTCGAGTCTTTGGGCAGATGCTTCATCACCGCGATGGTCCCGGGCATCTTCGGGATAGGACCGGCGCCGACGGCCACCTGCAACGCCTTACGCAGGAACGTCTTAGATCCGCCAATCGTCATCACCATCGTCTTGGAATCGGGCGTGACAATTCGCATGCGAAACTTCTCTTCGCCCAAAGCCATCTTGAAAGCTTTGTTCATGGCTTCGGGACCAAATAGCCTCGCGTCCATCGTAATGTCCACTGCATCTATAGACAGGCCGTCGATTGTCTCGGCGCTCTGCACGTAGTTCATGTCCCCCACGGGGTTCATTTTCTTCAGTACCGATTTGCTCAAAGCGATGTTCTCGGCAGTTGCCTTGCGGTACTTGGTCGAATCCTTGCACCGTATAACATAGCCCATCGTGACCATCCCCTTGCCCTGTGGCGCCCCGCCGATGACTACCTGAATGCCCGTAACCATGCCCGCCATCTTCTCATTATTCGCTTTCAGCCTGGCCTTGGTCTTCTTGTCGATATCGACCATAGCCTTGGTGCCCATCAAATTCTGTGACAAGTCCAGCATCGCCATCGAAAGGGCCTTGTTGTCCATCCATCCTTTTACGCCGACAGCTATGACGTAGGGCATCGATGGCAGGGAATCGAGCACCTTCGCCCCGCCGGACTTACCGGATTCGGCCTGCATGACCTCGGCGGCTGTGCTGCCCACGCGAGTGGCGGATATCGAATCGATGTTAATACCGTCCCGACCGAGCCTCATGGCAACGGTCACCGAGTCGAGCTGCGTAATCAGCCCGCGGGCAATCGACACGTACACGCCCAGACCGGCCGCGGTAGCCGGATCGAACTCCTTCTTCAGTGTCTTTTCCGCATCGTTCAGGAATGCTGTCAGAAAAGACCTGAACGGTGTGCCGTTGTAGCGTCCTATTACATTACCGCGTCCGACCATATCCAACTCGTCTTTGGACAGGTCGGCGGTCGCATTCCTCTTTGCATTCTGAACCGCCACAACCGCCTTTTTGGTCGGGCTGATAATCACGTACTGCCCCTTCTGGCAGGCGAATACCTTCTTGCCGTTCAGGTTCATAACGCTCAACTTGCCATCGGCGGCACGTTCGACACCGACAAAGAGCCCCTCGAGCCTCCCGGGCAGTACAACGACGACGAGTTCATTGAACTTTGCAGCATTGAAGTAATCCACCGGCTTGGGGTTTTTGCCCCTGGCGGCATCAATGCGTTTGATAAGATCTGCTCCCACCGAAGACGGATCGAGCATCACGACCGCCGCCCCGCCGGCGGGATCGAACCCCTTACCCAGCTTGAGTTGCGTCTTGAGCATATCCAGCAGCATGCTGCGAGGGGCTCGACCGTCGCCGGGGCGCATCTGACCGATGCCCAGCATGGGCCCGACTCCGATATCGTTGAGGAACTTTTCAACGTCCAGGGCGGTCTTGGAGACATCGTTAACCGCGTAGTAAGACGCTCCCGAAGGGATAACCTTCAATATCGAAGCGGGCTTGATCGCCGGTTCGGCGCCGAGACATACCGACGTGACCACGACCGAAGCCAGCATAACTGTGACTGCAAGAATGCGTTTGTTCATTACATTACTCCTGCTCGGTTGCAGAGTGCCAAATGCTGCACCCCTGAAGATGTAGCGCGAGTATATCGCCCCTGCCCGCAAGCGTCAAATGATCGGCAGCGATACGGGACGGTTGGTTCGGTAACATTCCCCCGCGGCCATGGCGATCTCGTGGGTTGCGATGGCGTCTTCAAAGTTGCAGTGCGACTCGACGTCGCCGGTGATGCACTCGACGAAATGGTCCATCTGCGCCTGGAACGGATGATGCGAAACGTCCGAACTGTCGGGACAGATGCCCGGTATTTCTCGCCAACCGGGCTGCTCGGGATCCTCGTGGGAGTAGATCCGGTTGTCGCGGATGGTTCCGGCGTCGCCGAAAATGCTCACAGGGAACGTGTACGGCTGGATGCACTCGAAGTTGACCGAGACCTTGCCCAGCACCCCGTTGTCGAATCGCACCAGGGCGATCTCGAGCCCGTCGTATTCCAGAGGCGCCCCCTCACTCCACTGCCCCGTCATGGGATTGTACTGACGCGTAGTCCCCTTTCGCTTCCCGCCGGCACAAGCGAATACTTCGACGGGCGTTGCAGTTTCAAACTCGCCCGGCGCCGCGAACCAGCGAAGCGTGTCGATCGCATGACATCCCGCCACCAGCATCGCACTACCGCCAGTATCGAGGCGCCTGCCCTCTTCGTATCCGCCCCACCAGTCGCCGAGATAGCTCTGGTAGTCGGTCTCCACCGAATATATCTCGCCCAGTTCACCAGCCGCGATCAGCGACTTGCAGTTCTGGAACATCGGGTTCCATCGCAGGACGAAGCTTACGATTGTCTTGACGCCGGCCTGTCCGATAGCATCCCGCATCGCCCGCATCTCATCGAGCGTCATCGCCACAGGCTTCTCGATAGCGACGTGCTTGCCCGCGCCGGCAGCGGCGATGGTATTGTCCGCATGGACGTGCTGCGGCGTGCAGACCGAAACGATGTCCACGCCCTCATGCCCCAGCGCCGCATCGTAGTCATCGTAACACGCCACATCGAGCCCCGCCTCATCAGCCCGCTTCTGCGCACTGGCAAGCGTACGACTCGATATCGCGACGACTTCCGTGTTCGGGTTAGCGGTGAACGCGGCGATATGCTGCGTCGAAACCCATCCCGCACCATGAATCAGAACGCCCAGTTTCCGCTCAGCCATATATCATCTCCCAATCGCCGCGTCCAATTGTATCCGAACCACTGGCGATAACAAGGAGGCAACGACGACGGCTTCTTACCACGGATGAACACAGATAGCATATATTTGGAAACGGCAGCGACAACGGCTAGGTCGCCGAGCCGTGCCGTAACATTCATCCTATCCGCGTTTATCCGTGTTCATCCGTGGCTATTTCTTCTTTTCTACCGGTATCACGACAATGTCGTCGAACATGGCGGTTGTCTTGAAGGAGCCCGCCCCGATGGCGCCGGACAGGATTGGATTGACCTTGTCGGTGTACTCGATCCGCAGGCCCTTTTCAGGGTCACCGTGGGTGCGGTTGAACCAGATGCGGATCTTCGGACCGATCGCTTCGATGCGGATCAGACTCCACTCGTTCAGACGCGATTTCGTCTTGAGCTTCGTGATATCGTACGACGCCAACTCTTTCCATTCCTTATCGGCGAACTTACCGAGTACGACCTTCTTACCGGTGTGGCTTACCGAGTAGGCTCGCACATCCTCGAATTCATCGCCCGGCTTGTTGACTCGGAACAAAAGTCCCGCAGTCGGGTCGCCCTCTTCGTCGTATGCCTGCTTCTTGACGTTCCTCCTCTTCCAGGGGATCGTGATCAGGACTTTGCCTTCGAGGATATAGTCGGTCCACTTGGTATCGCCGGCGACGGCCTTGGCTCGGTGAGGGACGTAGAGTCCGTGATTGGAACCCATGTGCTTGACACCGTAGAATTTCCAGCCTTTGGCGCCGGACTCGAATGATTCGAAGAAGGCGGCGCCGGACTTACCCGTCACGTACTTCTTGCACGCCTCGGCTTCGGCCAGCGACACGGGAGTCGCGTCGGGCCACATCAACCCGCACCAGGGGATTTCCGGTTCGGGATCGGGTTTACCCTTCTTATGGCCATTGTCAACCCAGTGCCAGCGACAGTTGGAGTTACCGACCATCAGCTCCCATGTGAGGTAGACCCCGGGTGTCGACTTACCGGCGGCGCGGCGTTTTTCGAGCCAGGAAACAACGTCGGTGGGACCACCGTGAATTCGGCGGGTCGCCTTCCAGCGTGCGCCGGCTTCTGTGAATACGGTTCCCTTGCCCTTTTCGAGACCGATCCTGGAAAAAGCCTCCCAGAAGCCCCAGGCGTTGTTGTAAACGTGGGAATCAACGATATCCGAATCTTTGCAGTCGCCCCAACCGGAGGTCTTTTCACAGTTCAGGACCGGTTGGATGGGTTTGAGTTCCTTGGCCCATTTGTAACCGGCCCGTTTGAGTTTGTCGCGGTACTCGTCGCCGGGCGGCGGTTCGTTGTGAATCTCCCAGAAGAGTACGCGCTTGTCGGTGCGGTATGGGCGGATGATCTCCTGGACGTAGGGTTTGAACTTTTCGAGATTGTTCTTGTCGATGTCGCGGGCCTGGGGCGACTGGGCCCAGCGGGAATTATGGAAACCGTAGATCGGCTTGGTCGGTTTGTCGAGGTAGATACCCTCGTGTCGATGGCATCCGTCGAAGAAGACAAAGCCCGGGCGGATACCGTGCTTGTTGCAGATGACCAGGAACTTTTCGATGTTGGCCAGCAGCACCTTCTTCTCCTGAAAGAAGTTGATGTCGTGCAGGTATACTCGCAGGGTCGATATCCCGAAATATTTCTTCGCCGCGGCGAGTTCCTTTTCGACGACATCGGCGCGGAAGTCGTGCCAGAACTGGACCTGATTGACCGCGTAAGCGGGGGTGTAATTGGAACCCACCAGCCCGTCAGTCGGCGGTTTGGCGGTCATCTTGTAGACCTCGGAATTTGCGTCAGCGGCCAGCAAAACGGTCAATACTGCATAAACTACGAATGTGCGTGTTCTGTCTTTCACGAAAATCTCCTGTATTCGCCCTGCGAAATCGCTCGTATTGACAAGGCGCCGGGGCGATGAGGCCTCATCTGAAACATACAATTTCTCCGCTCTTCAGTACGACGAAGATGGCATCTCCGGCTGCGGCCATCCCGTCGAACACGGGCGGATGTGCCAGTTTGTACTCGGTGATCGTCTTGCCGTCCTGCGTTGACACCGCCCACAACGCCGCCCCCTTTCGACCCTCCAGCGCCGCCAGCGGATCGTCAGCGGGAATCACGTCAGGGGGACCGGCCACCAGCAGCGTCCGATCGGCCAGGACCATCGCCCTGACGCGAATCGGTATGCGCCGCGTCCATTTCGCCGGCTTGGGCCTTACCTGGTCCGGCCGCTCCCCCTCGGCGCCCTTGACCCTGGATGACTGCTGAGGCTCGTTGGAGTTGTCATCCGCGCAGAGCAGGTATCCGGACTCGGGCTTGAAGTATCCGCTGCGGAACTGGTTGCCCGGTCCGCGGCGGTCGAACACCTTTACGCTGTAGGTAGTGCTATCGTCGAACGCGAGTATCTGACCGCTCTTGGGCGCCGAGGTGGCGAGAGAGTATCCGGGCCAAACGCGAGCGTACATCCAGAACGAGCGGTTGAAGTACGTGTCGTCAAGGAACCCGGAGGTCGCGCTGAGATGCAGGCCCGTTTTGCGCCTGCCCGCCTTGTTGACCGAATCGTTCGGGCTCACCGTCAGTTTGTCGTCAAGCTGAACCCTGGACATGTAGATGCTATCGCCGTCAGAGACCATTATGTCGGTCCGTGCGCCCTGGAGCATGTCCATCGGGCCCGAGCCCGCGGGATTCTCCAGGGTCATCGGTTTATCGTGCAGTTGCTTGCGGTGACGGATCTCGCCGGTTGCCAGATCGAGGGCGTAGAGGCTGATCCCGCCGTCGACGAAGGATGATCTGCCCGCGGCGACATAGACCCTGCCGCCCCGCACCAGCACGCTTCCATGAACCGGCCAGACCGACTCAATCTGCCCGTATGCCCCGAGCCTGCGGTCTCGCCGAGCGGCGCGAAAACGCCAGACCAACTCGCCGTCTGACGATCTGAGGCAGTACACGTATCCGTCGCGGCATCCAAATATGCAGAGCGCCCCTGCCTGTGCGATCGTCGGTGGAGAATCGATGCGCCCGCCTGCGGTGAAAGTCCACAAACGCGACCCGTCCGCCGTCTTCAGGGCGTGGACCTGGTGGGTATCGACGCTTGCGACGTACACAACCCCAGCAGCTACCACCGGAGGCGTTAGCTTGCCCACGCCGGTAAGCTTGACCTTCCAACTCTGCTTCAGGGTTGCCGGTACTTTGCACGAGGCATGTCCGCTGCGCGCCGGATCGTGGCGGTACGTCGGCCAGTCCGATTGCGCAACTGCGACCTGGCGCCTCGAATCGATCCCGAACGCCGGGCCCTTCTCGATCCGCGAGACCTTCGCATCCGGAGTTTCGGGGCTGGTCTTGCTCTCCGGCGCCAGTGCGCAGAACCCCTTCAACATCACGCCGGGATAGCAAAAACAGGCGTGCGACGGAGTATAGAGCAGCCCGTTGCCCGGTACGATGCCCAGCCTGCAGGTCCCGCGTACCCAGTCGTGCAACTGCGGGGCCCCCTTGCCACTTATGTCGAAGAACTCCACGCCGCGCTTGGAGTTCAGCAGGTATCTTACGGTGGCCTTTCGCTGGTGGCAGCGGTGGTGATGACCCGGCGAGGACCCTACGCGGATCCTTCGCTTGATCTTGCCTGTCAGCAGGTCGAGCCCAACGCCCGTTCCAGACGGCCAGACAAGATCGTCAATCACAAATAGTTCCGCCGGCCCGACAAACCCCCTGATGCTCTGCTTGTGTCGCCACATCACGCTCCCATCCTTCGGCAGGTGCGCCGTTACTCCCTTGGAATGGAGGATCAGGACCGCCTTTTCATGGGCAACGAGACTTCCCGGATTCGACGCCGCACGCCATCGCACGTCCCCGGTCTTGATATCCGCACATACAACATCCTTGCCGTCCACGTAGAAGACCGCATCGCCCCCGGCCGCCAGACTCAGCGGCGAAATCCGCCCGCTCGCAGTCCATATGCGCTTTCCGGTCGAGAGTTTTATGGCGATAACGCCGCCCTTTGCGAGATTCGCGGGGGTTGCGGTCTTAACCTTGCCCCTCGACCGACGAACCGGTTGCGTTGGCCTGGCGACCAGCAGGATGCCTTTGTGCAGTACGAGTTCGCCGGCGGACTCGGTTCCCTTGTACGCCGCGAGTGTTCGTCCGGTCGCGGCGTCAAACGCGGTAACAGACTGCCCGGAACCCAGTGCGGCGTAGAGGCGATCACCTGCGGCGACGATCCGCCGGTTCGGCGTCGGTGCGCAATTCAGCCAGTATTTGTTGGGGTCGGTCCAGGACCCAATGTCCCGTTTCCACAATCGCACTCCGTTGAATGCGTCGCGTGCGACCAGCGACCATTTCGACCCGAATCGCTTGTCGATCATACCGACGGGACCTTCGTCGTGTACGTGGAACAACCGGCCGCCCGAAGAGACCACGCCCTGTATGCTGGGGGCGCCCTCGTGGCTCCTGGCCCATCGCGGGGCGGCGACCCACTGGATCCGCCTGGGAGGGCCCACGACCGTGTCTTGCGAGACGGCGTTGTTGTCCGGTCCGTGAAGGTAGTGACTCCAGTCGTCGATCTCTTTGGGGCGGGGCTTGACGGTCTTGCGCCATTGCCCGCCGGTCTTGACGTGCGCAACGCCCCCGGGCGTCAGGACCCGCATCACTTCGGTCATTGCCACGGCGCCGAGATCCTCGCAGACGACCAGGTTCACACAGTTATCGATGTACGGCAGGTTCTTGCCGTCGAACGTGTCGGCAGACACTTTCCCGTAAACCCCGCCAGACGCGATGAACTTCCGCGCCGCACGAACGTTCTTTGCGTCGGCGTCGAGCCCATGGACTCTCATGCCCTCGTTAGCGTGCAGCGCCACTGTCAGGCGACCGTCACCGCACCCGACATGCACCACCAGGCCGCCGGTAACGCCGGCTGCAGACAGTATCTCGTCGCCCTGGGTCTTGCCCGCCGCACATCCCTGCCAAACAACCAGGACAAGCGACACGGTAATGGCGATTTGTCCCAGCCGCCGGAGTCTCATGGTCGTCTTCTGCATCTTCTGCTCACTTTCCGGAACTCACCTCGCGTCGCACGCGGCGGGATTCATTTCGTTTTTTCCGGCAGCGTCACGACGATCTCGCCGCTGAATATCGATTTCGGATCGCCGCGCTGGGCGAGTGTTTTAGCTAGCATGCCGATCGACCGGGCGATGCGGGCCTTGTAGAGCGTCTTGTCTTTTGATGTAACGGTGACGGGCTTGTCGAGGTCCAGCATGCGATCGTTGACGCGGATGATCAGTTGGCCCGAGCCGCTGGGCTGGAGGCTAATCGTCTGGGCCTTCAGTTCGGCGCGGACTACGAAACCCGGCTGCACTTTCTTGACCGCCAGCCAGTAGAAACGCGGGTGACTATCCTGTCGCCAGACGATTGTGCGAGGAAGAGGATTGCGGGTGTGTTTGGCCATCCACGGAATCGCGGCGGCGTCCAGGCGGCTGAGCCAGTGACCTCTGCCCTTGTAGATCGGCGCCCAGTGGACGTAGCCTTCGGGGTCGGCTTTCTGCAACTTATCGAGTGTTTTCGCCCAACCGCGTGCGACCTTGTTGCGGTTGTACGCCTTGTCATTTGCGCCTACATGGATGGTAAATGGCGTGTTGCGCAGGTTCAGCGCAGAGGCCCCTCCGGGGTGCCCCGCCATCATCGAAGCGGCCGCCCAGCGATCGGCCATCCGCGGCGCCAGGCGGTACACGCCGTCTCCGCCCGCGGAGTAACCGAGTACATATACGCGGTTTGGATCTACGCCCTCAAACACGATCAGATTCTCGATAAGCCGGTCGAACAGGACATCGATATGCGGTTTGTGCCACATGTTCCACGCGTCGGTTGGCGCTCGCGGGGCAACGTACACACCTTCGGGCACGCGGTAGAGGCGTTTCTGGTTGTTCCACTGACTGTCGTTGACACGCTTGGGCGCCCCTCCCCCGCCGTGCAGCGAGATGTACAGGCTGCGGCCGTTTTTCGGCTTCTTGCCCGTGACGCTGTAGAAGAAGGGCATCTTCACCTTACCGTCGGTCAATACGCGGGCCTTCATCTCGGCGGCGCGGGTTTTCTTTGTGCGATTAACGTGATCGTCCCACAGCAGTTTTTCAGCGTCGCCGGCATGCTTGCGGGTAAGCGCGACGGCAGCGAAACCCTGCTTCGACAGTTCCGATCGCTTGGCGGGATCGGTTTGCAGATACTTGGTCAACTGGTCGACCGCGTGCATGGACGCTTCGACGTCAAAGCCCGAGGCGTTCTTCGGCGCGATTGTGGGGGCTTTCGGTTTGGCGTAGCGGGCGGTTACGTTTACCGCATAGACGTAATCGATCTTGCGGTCCCAAACCAGCGGGAAGGTCATACCCGTTGGTTTGAAACTGGTCGCGTAGATCGCGTGCAGCCGGTGGTCTTTCTGGGCGGTGGTTGCTCGGGCGGTGAACCAGGCGCGGTCAAGCTTGCCCCCCGCCGGTTCAGCCGCCCCCGTGTAATGCCATCCCCCGTCCCAGACTTCCACCCACGAATGGTTCCCGCTCTTGTTCGTCCACAGGGGCGTTCCCGCGAGACGCGCTGGGATTCCGACGGCCCGGCAGGCGTCGATCAGCAGCACCGACAGCCCCGTACAGGACGCCATACCCGCCTTGATAGTCTCGTAGGGGCTTTGATCGGCCTTTGGACGCTTGCGGGAAAAGCGTACCTTCAGAAGCGGGAATATCTTTTCATTTAGGATCACCGCGGCCTCGCCCGGTGTCTTGGCTTTGGCGACGAGAGGACCGAAGCGTTTGTAGAAATCCTCCCGCCAATCGTCGCGCCGCTCGTTGACGCTGGCGTAGGGCAGCACATCGTTCAGGAACATCTCTTTGGATATCTGCTTCTTCCACGGCGCCCTGTCCCACGCCTTGTAGGCTCCGCGAACATTGTTCAACAGGAAGTCCGCCGAAAGGCTCGTCAAATCACGTTTCGGCATGTACGCGATGAGGAACCGAACGCCCTCTTTCTGATCGCCGGGCGCCTTATCGATCGCCTGGCGAAGCTGCGCCGCGTTATCGCCGGCCCGCTTCAACGCCGAGTCAACCAGTGCGGACAGAGCATCGGTTGCGGCGGCAGTGTTGCTGACCACAGCGGGCTGCTCGGCACAGCCGCACGTGACTGCAATCAGCATCGCCATGACCGTAACTACAAACAGGAATCGTCTCACGGTGCATCTCCTTGTGCAGTAGCCCCGCAAGCGGAGCCATTCGCGTAGATTGTACCCAAACCGCTCGCATTGACAACCCGCTGCGCCGGGCGGTATCCTTATGCCCTCCGAAAACACCGAAAGGAAGCGACCATGAAATACGCCTCCATAATTGCAGCGATCGGCCTGACACTGGCGGCTGCCCTGGCGCAAAAGCCCGCCGCGACGCCGAAAATCGAATTCAAGAACGATACCAAAGCCGCCACCCAAACCGTCACGATCGATGGCAAGGAAGCGTTCACGTACCTCCATGGCGCCGATCTGGAGACCACCTGCTTTTATCCCGTTCGCAGCCCGTCGGGCAAGCTGATGACGCTCAAAATCGCCGACGCCAAGAAGAAGCAAAGTTACCCCCACCACCGCTCGTTCTGGTTCACCGACAAGATCCAACTCGAAGGCCAGAGGGATGTGAACTTCTACGCATCCTACTACGGACGCATCGACAAGAAAGATCCCAAGAGTCCATTCCGCGACCGCATCAGGCACGTGAAATTCCTGCGGGCCGAAGTGCAGAAGGACAAACCCGTCGCCCACACGTCTATGAAGCTCGTCTGGGAGGCCGACCGCAAAACGCCCTACCTCGACGAGACGCGCGATATGCGGATCGTCGCGCTGGGCAAGGGCCAATACTTCCTCGACATCACCTTCACCGTCACCGCCGCATACGGCGACGTGCGGTTCACCAGCGATTCGGTACACTACGCCTGGCCGTACGTTCGCATGCACCCGCAGTTTTCAGTGGACAAGGGCGGGACGATCACAAACTCCGCCGGCGGCGTCAACCAGAAAGGCACGCACAATAAGGTCGCGGTCTGGATCGACTATTCCGGCGTCGCCGGCGGCGTAACCGAGGGCCTTGCGATATTCAGCCACCCCGACAACGACCACCCGCACAAGTGGCTGACGCGCAACTACGGATGCTTCGGTCCGCGGAGGATCGACAAGCGGAGCGGTAACAAGAAATACGTCCTGAAGAAAGGCGAAAGCCTCAAACGCCGCGTGGGTATCCTCGTCCACAGCGGCGACGTCAAAGCCGGATCAGTCGCCAGGCGTTACAAGATGTACGCCGACGGCAAGCTGTAGCCCCCCTACCCGAAGAACACACCTGCTGACAGGGAGATACTAATGACACGATTCGTATACGTAACGATGCTGATGTGCATGTTGGGCCTTACGGGCCTAGATCAGATTCACGCGGCGGAGAAGACCGAGACCGGGAAGACCCCATCCAAGACAATAAAGTTCACGCCACGCCTGGCCAAAGGTGATCGGTTTGTCCTGGAGATCACTAAAAGCAAGACCCAAAACGGTCGCTCGCTATCACAGGGTATGAGAGGTTCCCAGATTATCGACATCGAAATCGTCAAGAGCGGCGGTCCGAACCTTCTTCTCGGCTGGACGATACGACGCACCGGGGTCGTCGATCCGGACGGTAAGCTCATCGCCCTATCGCCGCGAGGAGCCGCTCTGATGACCATATTCGATGGTGTGCAGATTCTCTTTGAATTCTCGCCCGAGTACGAATTGCTCGGAGTGAAGAACCTCAAGCAAGTGAAGCCTCTCTTCCTCAAGGTGATCGACAAAGTGTTTGAGGACATGAAAGCTTCTCCGAGGGAGAAGGCTAAATACCGGCGAGGCTTCACCTCGATGTTGAACTCAGACAAAGGGATTGAGGGGTTCTTCAGCAAGGAGCTCGCACTGCTGATGCAGCTTGCCCGGTTGGAGCTATCTCGCGAGGATGCTACTGAATTCGAGTACGAGTCGCCCTTGCCCATCGGTAAAGGAGTTATCACGAGCAAGGTCGTGGCGCAGGTTAAGGACCTTAACCGAACCGCCGGACGGGCGACAGTCGCAGTAAACTCAAAGGCCGACCCCGAAAAAACCGCTAAGGCCATGACCGCCGCGGCACGGGCAATGGCGAAACAGATGGGCCAACCGGCCTCGGTAGTGAAGGACATCCCCAAGGTCGATATGCGGAGCGAAAGCACATATGTGATCGATCTGAAGACCAACCTGCCGCTATCAATAGACCGCAAGCAGACGGTCGCCATGGGCCCGCGCAAACAGTCCGAAATAGTCAAAATCGTCCGCAAACCCGCCAAGGCAGCGAAGAAGCAGAAGCTCAGGAAGTAATCAACGCCCGGCCTGGTCACTTCAGTGAACCAGGACTGGTCCTACTCCAGCGCGGGTCCGGCGATGCGCTGACCTCGCTGTTGACGGGCCTGGTCTTTGGGGTCGAACGTACCGTAGAACAGTGCGTTGGCGTCCATCCAGGTTACCACGCGACTCAGTTCGCCTGGAGTTAGTTTCACGCGGTAGTGGCCCTTGGCGAACGTTTTCATCAGGCGGCCGCTGCCCCTGGCGCCGTAGAAACCGGGCTTGGTGGCGCGCCCCTCGATGTTACCGCCTCGCCCCCAGGACGAATACGACACGCGGGATACCAGTGCGTTGTAGGAGACCGTGTAGCGCCCCTTCGGCTCGCCGGTGAGCACAACCTTGCCATCGGGCTTCTTGGGGTTGTGGCAGCGGACGCAGTGTTTGTCGAGTACGGGCTGGACTAAGATGGGATAGCTCAGGGGGTTCGAACCGTCAGGCCCGGGAGTGATCTTAGACGCCCGGCGCAGCGACGCCAGCGGGCGGCGTCCGGTCGGCGGGGCCATCGTGCGGTATTCGTGACAACCGATACAGGAGACCGTCTCGCCCGGTTGGAGGTAGGTTAAGCTGCGCATGATCTGCACGGCGCGGCCTTGGGTGTCGAGGGCCTGGAACGCCAGCGCCACGCCGGACGGGGCGCGGAAACAGGCCGACCCGTCGCGCTCGACCGGCACGGTTCCCAACACCTGCTTTCCGGGCGCCCCGCGGGCGGCGCCCACGGGCGGTTGGTCCATATTCGGCGTGGTTTTGGGCAGAACCTGGACGATACGAAGATGTGTAATCGTCTCCTTTGGCAGAGCGGGCCAGCTCCGGTAGACGTTCTGGACGAAGAACGTTCCATCGCGTTTGGGGCGTTTGTCCAGAATACATGGGACCTTCTCCGGGCGCCCCCGCGGGCGAAGCGGCGCAGGCCAGAGGCTGCCGATGTTCAAATCGCGGTACAGCAGTTCCTTGTTCCCGAATCGGTCCACCAGGTACAGCCCGAACATGTTAACCGGGTTTCGCTCCGGCTCGCCGACCAGCGCGTCGAAACTGTAAGCCGCCAGGAAAAACTCCTCCGACAGCGGGTAGGCACTGCGATAGCAATGCCCGGGCCAGCGCTTCGCCTCGGGCGGAACCGGCGTCTTGCCCAGGGCGCCCGTTGACCAGTTGCCCGATCGTCCTGTCGGCGACCTGGTCACCGGGGCCTCGCTCTCGGGGAACAGCGCATCGCCCGTCAGGCGGGTAATCGGGCTCATACCGTCGATGCCCTTGTTTATGTCGAGCAGGATGATCGAACCGGCCGTGATGGCGTGGTGGGCAGCGGCGGTGGCCATCACCCGACGCGAGCCGGGGATAGCGCGGGCCTCCCAGATGCCCACCGGATTGAACGTGTTGTTACCGTAGAATATCCGCACGTTCGTCCCGTCAGGGCGCACCGACCAGAGCTGCTGGTAATGCACGGCGTTGCGGTCGACGTAGTCCCATCGCGTGTAAATCACGCGCCCGTCGTGCAGGACAGCGGGGTCCCACTCGTGGGTCTCGTGGAAGGAAATCACTCGCGGATTCGACCCGTCGGCGTCGGCGACGGTCAGTGTGTAGACCGGGCACGGGCCCCTTCCGCAGCGGTGGAACCCACCCCGCCGCGTCGAGATGAAAACGATCCGCCCGTCAGGCAGACGGCGCGGGGAGAAGTCGTCGAACGGACCCTTGGTCAATTGTCGCAGCCCCGAACCAGTGGCGGAGATCTCGTGCAGGTGGTAGAACCGATTCAGGTGCTGATGCCTGTTCGCCGGATCGCTCTTGGCCGGGCAGTATGCAAACAACACGCGCCGTCCGTCGAAGGACACCTCCGGATGCTGGTAGCTGCCCTGGGGCAGAGCGGCGGTCAGTTCGCGACATCGCATCGACTTACCCGGCGATTCGAGCACGAACACCCCGCCGCCGGGCCGAGCGCTGGAACCGTAGTATTGCGTCAGTTGATGGCTGAACACGGCCGGAGTCCGCTTGACAAACACCAGACCGCCCAGCCGCGCCAGCGGGTTGCTCAACACGATCTCCCGGCGAGCCCGATGCACCCGCCGCCAGAGGTCTTCCCAAGCCGCCCGCGTCGCCGAGCGCGTCGCGGACAGGCGCTTGAACCGGGCCCTGAGCTTCTCCCACCGGACCTGCAAGACACTTCCGCCCCGCAACTTCCCAATCAGCTTGTCGCCGCGCTTCAGCGTACGGGCGACGGCTGCGGGGTACGTGTCGGGGATTCGCCGAGTCCCGATCCCGTCCTGCATGCGCCAGTCCCATTCGATCAGGGCCTCTTCAACGGGCGGGCGCATTGTCGCCATCACCGGCGGCGGGCAACGATTGTTGGGCGCCGGCGGCGGACAGATCGGAACGTTGAACTCGCGCCCGCCGACTCGCAGGCGGAGGTCCCGCCACCGCACGGCCGCTTCGGCGGTTGCACCTCGCGTCTTGAGGCGAATAACGATCCGCGGACCGCCAGGGGCGACGGGCAATTCGAGTAGCGCCTCGACGCCGGGCAGCAACTTCTTTTCGACGGATTTGCCTCCATCCAAAGCAAGGCGAACAGTAGCGCCCGCACCGCAGGAGAGATTTGCCCGGACCGAGACAGAGAACGGTCCGCCCAGTTTCGATACCTCCGCGACAACTTCGATATCTTCATTCGCGCGGATGCTCGCCAACAGCTCCGGCCCCATCAACGCCGCCTGCGGACCAGTCTTCCCGGCGATCAGCGAGAAACCGCACACCGCCGAACTCGGCTTTGGCGCCGCCCGCCCGCACAGGGCGATCCGAGGCGGGGCAAACACAGGCTGCCCCGCCGCAGCACTTGTCAGCAGCAAGACCATGACCGCCAGTTTCTGAAATGACGCTGCAGCACTCATAATTGCAGTTGTCCTGTCTATGATTGTATCTGCGTCCCAAGAGTAGTCAACGCAGTTTCCGGTCCCCGGACTGGGCACTTCAGTGAACCAGGCGAAAGCTACGGGAGCTCCGCCGACTCCAGCGCCTGCAACATTACTCCCGGAACCTACTGGACAACCGCGCCGGTTCGTGTCAGATTAGCACGCATCAGACGATCATCAGGAACAAGGATACCTCGAAATGACCACGCCGCAAGAAGACAAACCGTCCGACTTCATTCGCACGATAGTGGCCGATGATGTCGCCAATAACAAGAACGATTCCCGCGTCCACACGCGTTTCCCGCCCGAGCCGAACGGGTATCTGCACATCGGGCACGCGAAGGCGATCTGCATCGATTTCGGTATAGCCGCCGATTTCGGGGGCAAGTGCAATCTGCGCATGGACGACACGAACCCGATCGCCGAAGAGCAGGAATACGTCGACGCGATCCAGGAAGACATTCGCTGGCTGGGATGGGACTGGACCGGCGGGATGTTCTTCGCGTCGGACTACTTCGAGCAGATGTACCAGCTCGCGCTGCAGTTGGTCGATGCGGGCAAGGCGTACGTCGACGATCTGACGGCAGAGGAAATCCGCGAGTATCGCGGCACGCTTTCCGAACCGGGCCGCGACAGCCCCCACCGCGAGCGGAGCGTCGAGGAGAACCGCGACCTGTTCGAGCGGATGAAGGCCGGCGAGTTCCCCGACGGAACCCGCGTATTGCGAGCCAAGATCGACATGTCCTCGCCGAACTTCAACATGCGCGACCCGGTAATGTATCGCATCCTGCACGCGGTACACCCCCACCGGGGCGATGAGTGGTGCATTTACCCGATGTACGACTGGGCCCACGGTATCGAGGATTCTATCGAGGGCATCACCCATTCGCTGTGCGACCTGGACTTCGAAAACCACCGCCCGCTGTACGACTGGTTCCTCGACCAACTCGACGTGCATCACCCCCAGCAGATCGAATTCGCGCGATTCAACCTGACCTACACAGTCACCAGCAAGCGGAAGCTGCGTCAGCTCGTCGAGCGCGATCTGGTAAGCGGTTGGGACGATCCGCGCCTGCCCACACTACGCGGGCTTCGACGGCGCGGCTATACGCCCGAGGCGATCTGTGAGTTCATGAGGCATATCGGTATCAACAAGTTCATCAGCACGGTCGATTCGGCGCTGCTGGAACACTTTGTCAGAGGCCACCTGAACAAGACCAGCCCGCGCGTTATGGGCGTCCTCCGCCCGCTGAAGGTGGTTATCGATAACTATCCCGACGACCAGGTCGACCAGCTCGACGCGGTGAATAACCCCGAAGATGAGTCAGCCGGGACGCGCAAAGTCCCCTTCTCGAAGGTCATCTACATCGAGCAGCAGGACTTCATGGAGGACCCGCCCAAGAAGTTCTTCCGCCTGTCGCCCGGCCGCGAGGTGCGCCTGAGGTACGCATATTTCATAACCTGCACCAGCGCAGTCAAGGACGACGACGGGAATATCACCGAACTCCACTGCACCTACGATCCCGCCACGCGCGGCGGCGACTCGCCCGACGGGCGGAAGGTCAAAGCCACCCTCCACTGGGTCTCCGAGGCTCATACTCTGGATGCGGAAATCCGCCTCTACGACCACCTGTTCACAAAGGAAAACCCCAGCGACGTGGGCGAAGATGAAGACTGGCTCGACGGCGTGAATCCCGATTCGATGGAAGTACTCCAAGGGTGCAAAGTGGAACCGTCACTCACCGGAGCGACCGTCGGAACCCGCATACAGTTCGAACGCCAGGGCTACTTCTGCGTAGACCAGGATACAACGGAAGACAAACTGGTATTCAACAGAACACTATCCCTCCGCGACACATGGGCAAAGATCCAAAAGCAGCAGAAGTCCGGTAA
>CAZSLS010000008.1:0-74937 GCA_964607575.1 uncultured Planctomycetaceae bacterium
AACGTTAGATGAGTAAGAAAAAGGGCATCCTTGCGGCCGTATGGATCGTCGTTATTGTCGGCGTCGTCGGCATGCCGTTCGTCTGCGCCACTCGTACGACAGGCAGATACAACTGTCTTCAGTGCAGACTCGTGAAGAGGTTCGACTCCACCTGGTACTCATCCCAGACGGACTACGAGCCGAACTCCTGCTCGGAGTGGTACAGCCAAGAGGTTCCCGACCACGAGCACCAATGGCGTGCTGTCGGGTGTTGGAACGAGACTCAATCCATTCCGTTGCTGTACAGCAGCACCGGCTTGCGGTGCCATATGATGCGATTCGATAGTTTGTCACCCGAGATGCAACGTGAGTTCCTGGCCAATACTGAAAAGTCGGAATGGGAAGCGTTCTTCCGCCTGCTGGAAGAAGACTTCGATGCAGCATGGGAGATATGCTACAAAGCGCGTATGGGATGGCAATGAAACACCGCACGGTCCGCCGGGGTCAGCCCTTTTATCAAATTTGGACTTTTGCCCTTGTTTTTAGGCTTTCATCCAATAAAGTTGGTGATCGTTTTGCCGTAATTCGGAGTCCGGGTCGCAACCGATCATCTGAGCGGGCGCAAAATGCGGCTGGCTTTGTACGAGCGCGGGGACGCCGCGACGTTAGACCTCGGCGGACTGAATCTTCGTCAGTAACGCCTATTCTTCGAGGTTCAGTTCCGCCAGGCGTTTCTTTGCTTCGGTCGCTTCGGGTGATTCAGGGTGTTCGGTGATCAGCTTCTTGTAGAGTCCCGCAGCTTTGCTCTTGAGTCCGTGGTTCGCGTAGAGGTTCGCCATGCGGAGACTCTTGCGGGCGGCAGACAGCTTGGTTGCCGGCGGGCGTTTTGGCGTCGCCGGTCGGGTTGTCGGTTTGGTTGGCGGGGGCTTGCGGATTACCGGGCGGTCTGCGGGGCGGCTGGTCGGGGTTGATTGTTCTACTCGGCGGCAGCGGTAGACCGTCGGCGTCGATTTGTTGATAATGTCGTAGAAACCGTGGACTGTTCCTGTCGCGTAGAAGCGAGTTGCGACCCGGGCCTTTGCGGTGGGTTTGAATGCGACGTCCTTGGTCAGCACGTGACGTGTTTTCTTCGTGAGCCCTTCGCAGACGACGATAACCGCCGCCTGGCGGATATTTTCCTTCGTAACGTATATCCGGACTTTCGCATCGAGTTTATCGGAACCGGAAAACCCGCCGATCGCCAGCCCGTAGTACCAGTCGCGGCGGTGCTTGAACGACAGTCCCTTGTTGGTCGAGGCCAGTTGCGCATTGGTCATCGTGTCGGTCCGGCCCCAGGTGGTGTTCAGAACCATCGATTTTTCCGATGCTCCGCTCACGATCACGAAGTGGTCCAGGTCCCATGCCGGATGTTTGGTCGGATTGATTTTCATACCGACCAGGCTGGGTGTTCCGGCCTTGCCCCGTTGGCGAATCTGCTGCATGAAATTCGTCAGTGTTTGCCGTCCGGAATAATCTTTGAAGGTCGCTCCGAGGCGTTTCAACGCTCCGGGTATTTCGCTCGAGTGCATTCCCCCGTATTTGGGTGTTCCGATGCTGTTAATGTGCTTTTGCGAGAAGAACGCGCCGTGGAACAGCATGACCTGCTGAATTGCCGTTTCTCCGCACCAACCGTCGGGCGTGGCGCCGGGTGCGTGTTTGCGGTCGGGAATCGCCATACGCCATCCGTTGCGCCCGATCGTTAGAGATTTGGGAATCTTGTTCTTGGGGACCGGTCTGAGAGGTTTTGGAGCCGCAATGAGTTGAGCGGCCAGGTGGGTGACAACCAGTCCGCAAGCGAGCATTGCAACGCGTCTCATGATTCGTCCCTAATCCCGTTAACGGTTTTCCTGGAAACCATTTCGCACCGCGTCGAAGGTTATGGTTTTAGGTTCCAGGTTAAACCTGACAACAAGCACCTGACACCTGCCGTTCTACAGATACGGTATGATCCAACCCAACCGGCGGGGGGGGCTATTTCGTCTTCTTGCCGTTCCACTCGCCATCGCCATCGCCGTCGTCGGCATCCCACTTGCCCTTGAAGCTGGACCCGTCAGGCGAGAAAGTCATACTGAAATTGCCCTTGCGGTCCATATTGTCGTGCCACCTGGACTTGAACGAGCGTTCGCCGTTTGGGGTGAACTTGCTCAAGTCGCCGGTGTATTCCATACCGCCGACGTCCAGACTGTAGTTTCCGCTGACCTTGCCCTCGGCGGTCTTGAACGTGGTTGTCGCGGGGTACTCGTCGCCGCCGTTGGATATGATGCCCTTGTAGCTGCCGGCGATCTTCGACTGCCAGTTGTCGCCCGTGCCACATCCCATCGCCAGGGCGATCGTGGCCGCCAGGAGCAAAGTAAACAATGCGTTTGTTTTCATCTCTGGATCCTTTCAGGGTTCGTTGTCAGTTGGTTGAGACTATACCGTTAGACTACGAGACTACGACCTTTCCGGCAATCCTAAATTGATATTCCGGAATTGTCCGAATCCACGCGCCCCCGACTGCACCCGGACCGTCTCGCTACGCATAGAGAAGGGGTTTCGATATACCGTTCAATTCCCGTGGGCGATGGGAGTTGAATTTAAGACGATCCGCCACAAAGCATCGTTGGGCCCTCCGGGCCTGAACCAAACGCCGCTTCTGCCCAGGAGATCATACCAAGCGGCGTAAAATGGCTAAGCTGGACAGCGAGGAATCTCCAGTTTTCAAGTTAACCCTTCGACTTTGCTCAGGACAAGCCGTTTCTACATCCGTGGCAAAAAAGGCGTTGTCGTTGTGCGCAAAAAACAACCGCGGCGGCCTTGGAGGGACCGCCGTGGTTACGGCAGATTAACGGAAGTAGAACACACAATGTCGACGCGCGAGGCGGAGGAGACCCCTGCCGCGGAATCGGGCAGAGAGAGGAGGTCCTCGGCGACTTAATCAGTCTGGCGGTTTTTACCTCATGACAGCTCCCGTTGGAGCTAATTCTCTACCGCCGGCTGCATGGGAATTATCGATCTGCTTCGGTCCGGAATCAAATTATCCCACGCTGCTGGGATGGATTTTTGGCGAGCGTGCAACTAACCGATTTTGAACGGGTTGCGGAGGCGGCGGTATTCGCTTTTGTCAAAGGAAGAGCTTTGGGCGAGAGGGACACTTTGGTCGGTGGAAATCCGGGGGCGGTGACGGATTTTTTTGCCACGGATGAACACAGATAAACACGGATGGGAAAAATATGGAAACGGAAACGGCGACGGCTGGGGGTATCGGTGCGCCGCCTTGTCGTTGCCGTTACCGCATTTATGTTATCCGTGTTTATCCGTGTTCATCCGTGGCAAAAAGGCTGTTGTCGTTGCTGTCAGGTTTGCGACAGGGCTCGCATAACCGTGGCATCGCGGGCTGACAGATCGGGGTAGTCGCTGTCGGACCCTACGTCGGGGCGGCGTTTCCAGCTTCGATTGCAGCGATCGTATTTCTCTCGCGAGTCCAGGACCTCCACGCCGACTACCTCGCCTTGGGGCAGTTGGTCCACATGCTCGATCTGCGCGTAGCCAACGCCAAGGAGGTCTTCGAGTTCGCCGAGGTGGGCCTCGATCAGGGCGGTGGCCTGGTCGTTGTCGGCGGCGATCTTGAAGATCACCTCCGCGTCCAGCGGATTCTTCACGCCGGCGTTTCGCAGGGCTTCGAGTTTGAGGAGACCGGCCTGCCTGAGTTCCATCAGCTTCTCCCATATCCACGCCGGGCCCGGTTGCAACTGCCAGGACCATCCGTCCGCGTCGTCCTGCGTAACCGGGGCGATTGCCTCGGCGGCGTCCAGGGTGGCGATATCGCATTCGGGAAGCAGGGCGAGATGTACGGAATTCGGCTCGTCTGCGCTGCGACGGGGGATCTGGTCCCAGACTTCCTGGCAGGTGTGCGGCATGATCGGCGCGAGGAACTTCACCAGCGTCATCAGCATCCTGTGGATCATTGTCTGGCTGGATCGTCGCCTGGGCGAATCGGACGCGTCGCAGTAGAGGCGGTCCTTGACGGCCGACAGGTAGATGTTCGACGCCTGGACCGTGCAGAATTCGTAGATCAGGCGCGTCGCCCGGTGGAATTCGTATCGATCCAGCGTTTCTCGCACGTCGCGCACGAGTACGTCGAGCTGCAGCTTCATCCACAGGTCCACCGAATGGGCGGTAGGTTCGGTCGAGTCGGTCGCGGGGTCAAAGTCTCCGCAGGCGGCCAGGGCGAATCTAAGCGTGTTTCGGATTTTGCGGTAGGCGTCTTCCGATTGTGCGATGAGCTCTTCGCTGCAGCGGACGTCGTCCTGATAGTTCTGGCTGGCGATCCACAGGCGCAGGATGTCTGCTCCGCGTTTGTCGAGCTGCTGCATCACGTCGATGACGTTTCCGATGGACTTACTCATCTTCTTACCGTTTTCATCGACGACGAAACCGTGCGTGAGGACTGTACGGAAGGGCGCCTGCTGCCTGGCGCCCAGCGCCGGAAGGAGCGACAACTGGAACCATCCGCGGTGTTGGTCGGAGCCCTCGAGGTACATGTCGACCGGGATATCGCCGACCAGACCGCGGGCCATCGCGACCGCAAACCAGCTCGAGCCGGATTCGAACCAGACGTCAAAGATATCGCTGCCGGCGACGAGACCGGATACCGCGAACTGGTCGGCGTTTTCCAGATCGTCGTCGTCACCCGGGTCGTAACCGGCCAGCAATTCACCCGGCGAGAGCGTGAACCACGCGTCGGAACCGTGCTGGGCGAACACATTGGCCACCGCCCTGACGCTGGCGGGTGTCAGCAGCGGATCGCCGGCGGCGTTGAAGAACGCCGGGATCGGCAGGCCCCAACTCCTCTGGCGGGAGATGCACCAGTCGGGGCGGGAATCGAGCATGCCCGCGATGCGGTTGCGGCCCCATGCGGGTACGAAGTCCACACCGCCTTCTTCGGCTTCGGTGCTGCAGACCTCAGTGGCCATTTCTCGCAGCGTCCTGACGGTGCTCTCCAGGGGGCGGTCGACGCCGATGAACCACTGCTTGGTGGCGCGGAAGATCGTGGGCGTCTTCGATCGCCAGTCGTGCGGATACGAGTGGGTGATTGTATGGGCGGCAAGGAGTTTTCCGCCGGCTGCGAGGTGCTCGACGACCATCGCGTTGGCGTCCCAGACCACAACGCCCCCGAGCCACTGCGGGGCGGTGTCGTCGAACGTACCGTCGGCCTGCACGGGGCAGTAGATGTCCAGGTTGTTGCTCAGGCCCGTGTGATAGTCTTCCAGTCCGTGTCCCGGCGCGGTATGCACCAGCCCGGTACCGTCTTCGAGCGTCACGTAGTCGGCGGCCACCAGCGGGCAGGTCAGCCCATCGGTGAGCGGATGGGCGTACGTCAGCGGTTCGGAGGCGTCGAGCAGATCCTGCCCGTTGACGCGAGCGAGCACCTCGTGCGATTTCACCCAGCCCGGACGCGCCGTGTCTATCGTTTCCAGCAGCACTTCCAACCTCCCGTCGGCCACCACCCACGTAAACGCTCCGTCGTCGGTGTCGACATGCACGCAGGCGTATTCGAACCGCGGGCTTATCGCCACCGCCCGATTGGCGGGCAGTGTCCACGGAGTGGTCGTCCAGATCGCCAGGGCGACCTTGTCGCCTTCTGTGTGCGGAACGGCTTGGGCGCCGCTTGTCAGTTCCAGGGCTACGAAAATGCTGGAGTCTTCGCGGTCGTGATACTCGAGTTCCGCGTCGGCAAGGGCGGTCTGGTTCGCGATGGACCAGTGAACCGGTTTGAGCTGCCTGAATACCAGGCCCTGCTCGACGAGGCGCGCGAATACTTCCAGCGCGGCGGCTTCGTAGGACGGGTTCATCGTGAGGTACGGCTGGTCAAATTGGCCCATCACGCCGAGGCGTTTGAACTGCGTTCGCTGCAGGTCGACGAATTTCTCGGCGTATTCGGCGCAGATTCTGCGGATAACCGTCGCGTCCATCCCTTTGGCTTTGTCGCCGAGTTTCTCCATGACCTTCGCTTCGATCGGCAGGCCGTGACAGTCCCATCCCGGGAGATAGGGAGAGTCCATACCGCACATCGTCTTGATGCGGACGACCATATCCTTGAGCACTTTGTTCAGCGCCGTTCCCACGTGGATATTTCCATTGGCGTATGGCGGTCCGTCGTGGAGGATGAAGCGGGGGGCGCCCTCGCGCGCCTCGCGGATCTGTTCGTAGAGCCCTTCTTCGGCCCATTTCGCCTGGAGGAGGGGCTCTTTCTTGACGAGTCCGGCCCGCATATCGAAATCGGTCTTGGGCAGGTTCAAGGTGTCTTTATAGGTTTTTTTGTCGTTACTCATTTTTCTCGATCCGTTGTGGTCGGTGTGTTTCAAAAAGTTATTAAACAACGCAAGCCTTGAAGCCAAACAAGCCTCAAGGCCGCGAGATGCAGAATGTATCTGCCATTCGCCCTAAGGCATGCAGTTGATAATGCGTATGCTAATTATGCCTGCGCGGACACAGCCCACCGCGGGCGCCGGGCGCCTTGGTAAGCCATTCAGGTTGTCCTGAGTCGTCCGCATACATTACCTCGTTCTGCACACCTGTAAGTTGTGTAGACACGAAGTATATCGGCAATCGGCGGCGTGTCAATTGCAGAATTTGCTTGATTGGACCGGTCGCCTGCGGCGTAATGCTGTTTTCACCCGCCGTTGGAACCGCCAGACAAGGAAACCAATATGAGTAGAATGATATCGGCTGGGCTACTTGTTGTTACGCTTCTTACCGTCACTGCGCTGGGGCAGACCATCACTCCGACACCGAAGACTGACTTCACCGAACGATACCGCCCGCAGTTTCATTACACCATGATAAAGGGTTGGATCAACGATCCGATCGGACTGGTGTTCTACAAGGGAGAGTATCACATTTTCAACGATCACAACCCGTATTCGACGGGCTTTCCCGGCGGAAAGGGCAGCGGTCACCAGTCGCACTGGTCCCACGCGATAAGCAGCGACCTGGTGCATTGGAAACATCTGCCGCTGGCCGTTATACCCGACAAACTCGGCGCCTGCTGGTCCGGTTCGGGCGTTGTCGACTGGAAGAATTCGACCGGTTTCCAGAAAGGCGACGAGAAGACGCTGGTGCTGGCTTACACGTCGGCGGGCGCCAAGACGTTCGGACAGTCGCTGGTCTACAGCAACGATCGCGGGCGGACGTGGACGAAGTACAAGGGCAACCCCATAAT
Organism: uncultured Planctomycetaceae bacterium; assembly: GCA_964607575.1. Taxonomy (GTDB): domain Bacteria; phylum Planctomycetota; class Phycisphaerae; order SM23-33; family SM23-33; genus BS750m-G57. Next base: position 7,223 of record CAZSLS010000008.1, read on the forward strand.
CAAGCAGATCGCCGGGAGCAATCGCGACCCGAAAATTTTCTGGCACGAACCGACGAAGAAGTGGGTGCAGGTGCTCTACGTCAGACGCGGTCAGGCCCACTTCTTCACCTCCGACGACCTGAAGAAATGGAGCCAGCCGGTGGTTGTCAAACTGGCGGGCTTCCACGAATGCCCGGACCTGTTCGAAATGGCGGTCGATGACGACAAGAAGAATACCAAATGGGTCATCTATGACGCGCGGTTCCAGTACTGGATCGGTAGCTTTGACGGAAAGCTCTTCAAGCCGGCGACCGGTCCGTTTCGTGGCGACTTGGGCAGGAACTTCTACGCCTCGCAGACGTGGAACGACGCCCCCGGCCGCCGCACGCAGATCGCCTGGATGAGTCGTGGTCGATATCCGAAAATGCCCTTCAACCAGCAGATGAGTTTTCCCTGCGAACTCAGCCTGCGGACGCTGCCTGAGGGCCTGCGCCTTTGCAGGTATCCGATAAAACAGATCGAAAGCCTCCACGCCGAGAAGTTCGAACTGGCGGGCAAGGTCCTCAAACCGGGCGATAACCCGCTGAGCAAGATATCCGGCGACCTGTTCGACATCGAGATGGAGATCGAACCGGGCAAAGCTACCGAGTTCGGCTTGCGCCTGCACAAGACGGCGATCGCGTACGCCAGGGGCAAGGTATCCTGTCTCGGCGCTTCCGGTGCGGTGCGTCTGATAAAAGGGAAGCTCAAGTTGCGGATACTCATCGACCGCACATCGATTGAAGTATTCGCCAACGACGGTGAGCTGTCGATGAGCAGTTGCTTCCTGCCGAAAGAGCTGAAAACTCCCCTGGAGCTTTACGCCAAGGGCGGCGAGGTTGCGATTAAGTCTTTGAAAGTCCGCAAGCTGAAATCCGCGTGGAAGCCGTCCGATTAGGGTCGTTGCTGTTGGTCCGGTCCGCGGCGGAGCAGGTCTATCTTCCGCCACGCGCCTGACTCGAACCGCCATGCCATCACTGCCCCCATTACTATTACGTAGACGCTGGCGGCGATCCAGGGGCCCAGCGATTCCAGTTGCGGGGCCAGCGTTACCGCCACGATGCCTCCGCCTACGATTATGCACCAGCTCAATCCAAGCGTGACGAACATCGGCCACCTGGTATCCCCGCTTCCGCGAAGGGCGCCGATGTAGACGATGCCCACCGCGTCTGACAACTGGAAGATGGCTGCACATATCATGATCTGCGCGCCGATGCGGACGATCTCGTCGGCCTGGTCGCCCGTGGCGAAGAACCTGGCCATCGGATACCTGAATGCCCAGAACATCGTCCCGCACATTCCCATCCAGAGCATTGCGGTGATAACGCCCTGGTGGGCTCGCTTGCGTGCGATGTCGGGCTTCCTGAGCCCGATGTACCGTCCGACCAGTGCGGTTGTGGCGATTCCTATTCCCACCGCGGGCATGAACGCCAGGCCGATGTACCGCATCGCGATTGTAGTCGCCGCCCGGTGTGCGACCCCGAACGATCCGGCGAGGACGGCTACGCACACGCTCCAACTCAGCATGTCGTTGCACAGCTGGACGCCCGCGGGCCAACCCACGCGGAGTATGTCCTTGCAGTGGCGCCACTGGGTGGCTTTGAGGAGGTGTGTCCCGAATTTCCTGTGTACGGCCGGAGACAGGAATATCGCCAGCAGGATGAGGAACTGGACCACCCATGCGGTAAGCGATCCGATCGCGGCGCCCTGAAGGCCCATCGCCGGGGCGCCCAGCTTACCGAAGATCAGCACGTAGTTGAGACTGATATTCAGCAGGTTCGCCACTACCGACGCAAACAGCACTATCCGCGGGCGATGGACGCCGAAGAAGAACTGCTCCAGAACGCGGGTGGGCAGCGTCACCAGGACCGCGACGATCATGTACTTGAAGTACATCGTTTCGAGTTTCCACTCATCGTGTCCGATCGCCCCGAAGATCGTATCAGAGAAGAACCACAGTGTGGAAATGAGCAACGCCGCTCCGAACGCAACCGCCATCCCCGCCCAGGCGTATTGACCGGCGCGTTTGAATCGTCCGGCGCCCACGTTCTGGCTGACGTATGTATTGATCACCGTTAGCAGACCGAGCACCATCGCTTCTGGAACGAACGCCGACATGCCCGCCAGGAACTGCGCGCTGAACGATGCGGCGCCGACTTTCGAGACCATAAGCCCGTCAACGAACTTGATGACCGTCGTACCGAGCATTGCGATGCTCGCGGGCCAAGCCATCCGCAGCACTTCGGCGAAACCGGCGCCGGGTTTGTTTGAATGAAGCAGATCCATGAATCCTACCGGATATCGTTGTGTCTTTTGTTCTTCTTCAGACGGCGCGAATGTACTTGGCGCCGATCTTGTCGTTGGTCTGCTTGACCCATGCTGCGAGGAGTTTGCGGTGTTTGTCGAGGACGGTCTTGAATTCCGGGTCGTCGGCGAGGTTCTTCATCTCGCCCGGATCGTTGGTCAGATCAATCAATTGCTCGCGTTTGGCGCCTGAATCGTAGATGCAGTACTTGTAGCGACCTGTCCGCAGCATGCGCCCGTTCTGGCTTTCGACGACAACGCTGTCGCGCCAGGCGGATACCTTTTTCCCTTCCGCCAGCGGGCGGACCGACGCGCCGGAGCGACCCTTGGGCGTCTCGATCCCCGCGTAGTCGCACAGCGTGCAGATCAGGTCCAGTCCGTTGGAGATCAGGTGCGTGTCGTCGACCTTGCCCTTTGGGATATGGTTCTTGTGGCTCATGATGAACGGTATGCGGGCGGCTTCTTCGTAGAGGATCGACTTGTGTTCGAGTTTGTGCGCCGAGTCCATGTCGCCGTGATCGCTGGTGAATATCACTACGGTATCGTCTTCGAGCCCGGCGGTTTTCAGGGCGTCGAGCACTACTCCGATATGAGCGTCGACCATTTCGGTGAGGCGACAATACGCCCAGCGGTGCAGTCGCCAATTCCTGTCCGTCCATTTCCGGCGGGCGAAGTTTCTGAACTGTCTGACGCTGGTGTATCTTGTGGTTATGGCTTCCGGTTCGTTGGGCGGTACGTTGTGGTTTGCGGGCAGGGGAGGGCAGTTCTTCTTTACGAAGGCGTCAACGTCGCCCGCCCGCGGTTTCTTCAGGACGCCTTCGCATATCTTCGAGTCGGTGTTGCGGAACTCCGCTCTGCCTATGGAGCGGTGGTAGTCGTTCAGGGCCATGTAGCAGATGTCGTGCGGGTTCATGAACGATGCGAACATGAAGAACGGCTTTTTGTGCGGGCCTTTGATGAACTTGGCGCAAGCTTTGGCCAAACCGCCGCGGAAATCTCGCGTCAGCATGCGATAGGCCATGTTCTGTACCCTGTTCATCTGTTTGGGCATGTGTACTTTCCCGCCGTACACCGTTTCGTATCCGGCGTCCGACAGGAGCGGACCGATCGATTGGGTCACCATCGCGTCGGTCACTTTCGACCGCCCGGAATCCTTGTTTTCGCCCATACCGATGGCACTGGGCATGAGCCCGGTTTGCAGGCTGAAGCGAGCGGGCACGCAGACGGGATTGCACGCATAGGCCCGTTCAAACCTGACGCCCGATGCGGCCAGGGAATCCAGTGCGGGCGTCTTGAGCCACTTGTTCCCCGTACAACTCATCATAGTGGCGCTTTGCTGATCGGTCATGATAAACAGGATGTTTGGCTTGCGTTTCGCGCCGTCGGCGGGCGCCTTGGCGGCGGAAGTATTCAGCCCCATCGCCAGCCCGGCGGCCGCCGCTGCGGTAATGCTCGTGAACTCTCGTCTCTTCATGTTCTTCTCCTGAAGTGCGTCAATTCGCGATTATACCGCCAAACGCTCCGTCAGGCCAGCGGGCGTTGCAGGGTTGACCGGCGCCGATCGAATTGTGACAATGCGACCACCGGCCCGGGTTACGCCGGGGAACATACAGGGAGCAACACCATGAAGAATGCAGTTACGCTGACACTACTGTGCGTATTGACTATTTCCGCCGCCGCCCGCGCCGCCGACAGGCCCAGGCTAGTCGGCGGGAAAGAGGTCATGAAGATCGATGAAGAGGATAACGCCTATGGCGCCAAGTGGGGCATTAACGCGATGCGCCTCAGCCCCGACGGGCGGCGGGTGTTGTATCTTCGCAAGAAGATGTACAAGACTGTCAGCGCCGATGGAAAACAGGGGGAGCGCCGAGGCTACAAACTTTACCTGCGTGACCTGAAGACCGGCAAGGATACCGCGGTACCGGTCCCCGCTCTGTTCGACGACGACTTCGCCGAGGCCTGGTTGCCGATGACCGTGTTCGATCCGGCGGGCAAGACGCTCATCGTGCCCGCCGGCCAGGATGCCAACAAGAATGGTCTCATGGAGAAGACTGAGAGGTGCAAGGTGGGGCTGTACGATATCGCCTCCGGGAAGCTCAAGACCCTTGATGTCGAAGGTAACGTGACCTTCCCAACCTTCCACCCTGACGGCAAGACGCTGGTCGTGATGGCGATGGAGGGCGCCGGGAATCCAAGTAAGGTAAAGATCTGCATCACGCCGACTGACAAGATCAAGTTTCGCACAATCGATAATCCCGGTCTGCCCCGCAGTATCTCTCCGACGTCGGGGCTCATGGTGCTCCTGCTCCTGACCGAGGGGGAAAGACCCCGCCCGGGCAGGTGTGTTCTGTACGATATGAAGACCGATACCATCAAGACCGAACTTGCTGACCAGGACCAGAGCCGCAGGATCATGAAGAACAACCCGCAGTGGACTAACGACGGGCGATACGTGTACCACATAATGGTCAAGAACGAGCAGCGCGACGGGCGAAACCACCGCGAAACCCTGACGCGAATATGGGACGTCAAGGCCGGTCAGGAAGTGGGTATCCTCTCGGGCGTGGCGCCGGTCGGCCCGGGTCCGGGCAAAGGTACGATGGTGCTCCTCAGGCTCCCATCGCGGGGGGGCTCCAAGGCCGAACCGAGGATCGTCCTGCACGCACAGGACGACAAAACGCTCGGTCAGAAATTGCACCCGCTTGGTGATGCATCCACGTATCCGATCACCACGCGGGGAAAATGGCTGCTGTACAGACCTGAAGACGCCAAAGGCAACAGGGCAGTTTGCCTCGCCGAAATCGCACTACCGAAGAAGTAATTACTCGCATGCTACGCGTATGAGATCCCGTCGTCGCGGTAGTCCGGGCGGGCCCAGGCCAGGGTGTGCGGATTGGCGTATGGGGCGCAGGCGGCTTCGAGTTTCTTTTTGGCGGCGGGGGTCATCTTCTTGCGTTGGGCCAGTTCCTTGACGATTTTGACGTTCGCCTCCAGGATGTCCATCCCGTAGTGTCCGACGACGGCCGATGCGACGCCCTTCTGGTCGAGTACGTATTGCAGCAGGTCGATGGGCTTGACTCCCTTGCGTCCGACGAGGCCCCGCACGGTCTTCATCGCTATCACGCCGACGTTATTCTTCACCGCCGGAGCCAGCGTGAGCTTGGCGAATCCCCCGTAGCGCGTGGCGTTCATCGCTACCAGCGCGATGTCGGGTTGGAGTTGTTCGATGAAGTTCTTCGAGGCCGTCGCGCTTCTCATGCTGGAAAAGCCGATGAACCTGGCGGTCCCTTGCTCCTTTAGTTTCTGCATGCGTTTCCACGTGTCCTTGGCGAATGCCTTCAGATCGTCCTCCTTACCGAGGTTATGCACCAGCAGGGCGTCGACGTAATCGACTTTGAGGCGTTTGAGACTGCCCTCGAAAGATTTCATCGCCCCGTCGCCGTCGCGGGCGTCGAACTTGGTTACGATGTAGATCTTCTTGCGGTGTTTGGGCAGGATCTCGCCGAAACGCTGCTCGGTCCCGTAGTCCATGTGCGTGTCGAAGTAGTTGATCCCCAGTTCGATCGCACGCTCCAGCAGCGGTTCCCATGCGCCGTCTTTGTTCTTCTTGAACTGGCTGCCCCCTCCGAACGACAGGACGGATATCTTCATGCCCGTTTTCCCCAGGACGCGTTTGGGCATTGCGTCGGCCGGTCGGGTCGCAGTTTTTGCTTTGGCGGCGAGAATCGGTGAGGCCAGCGAGCCCAGCACCGCCGCCGATGAGGTTGCTGCGGCGGTCTTGAGGAACTCGCGTCGTGTTCGTTCATTGGTCATGGCGTGTGGCTCCATTCTCAGGGGGTGTATCGAGCGGTGACGTTGCTCAGGACCCCTCCGGCGTCTTCGTGCATTTCCGGATTGTAGGCGACTTCGGCGGTGGTCTCGACCGTCCGATCGCCAATATAAATCGTGCCCGTACATATTATAGTATGCTCCGGGGCGACCGAGGTCTGGACGAGGTAGCGGTATGTCCCGACGGAGAGTTTCAGGTCGCGGCATTTGATGCTGACCGCGTGGACGCCGGTCTCGGGGGTGGCTTTGGATACTGCGTCGATGACCTTCTTGGAGTGTTTTTTCGGCCATCCGGACGCCGCCTGCCACTGGGGACAAATCTCGATGATCTTCCTGCCGTCGGGTAGTTTATGCTTCTTCTTCCAGCCTCCCCCAGCCGTCCAGTCGCTCACCAGTAGCGATTGGACGTAGTTGCCCGCGGCGTCCTCGAGCCACACCACCGTCTGCGGGGTCTTCAGCGGTTCGTCGGCGGGATAGCGCAGCGGGTCGTTGATGCGGAACGAAATTTCGATAGACCCGTCGGCCGGTCGGGATCGGTAGCGGAGGTACCCGATCACGCCGCCAAAACACACAGCGATCGCCACTGCTGCAGCCAGTGTCTTCTTCATGCCCCCCGTGTTTGTGGTGTTCCGGTCATCCATTGCAGGTAGTTTGCCTCTGACTTTCAACCATGATAGCGTTTTGCATCAGATCTCCGCAAGATCAAAGCTCTTGCCCATCGCACCGCATGGGATACAATTACCGCAAGCGCCCACGTGCTTTGGGACAGGCGATCGAGAGAATGTCGGATGAGGAGTCTTGCTATGAACTCTACGAGTACCCATGTTTCGGCGCCCAAGACGACCAGGCGTGATCTGCTCCGAGGCGCCGTCGCGGGGCTGACCGTGCCATACATCGTGCCTGCGGCGGTGCTCGGCGCGCCGGGCAAGACCGCCCCCAGCGATCGCATCGTACTCGGTTGTATCGGTACGGGCGGTCGAGGGACGTCGTTGCTTCGCTCGTTCCTGTCGCTCAAGGAGGCCCGCGTCGTCGCCGTCTGCGATGTGTTCGCCGACCGCCGGGCCCGCGCGGCAAAGCTGGCGGGAAAAGGCTGCTTCGCGACCGGCGACTTCCGCAAGATCCTGGCCCGCAAAGACGTCGACGCCGTTGTCATCGCCCCGCAGGATCACTGGCATGCCCCGATCGCCGTCGCCGCCGCCAAGGCGGGCAAGGCGATCTACTGTGAGAAGCCACTGGGTGTATCGGTAGCCGAGAGCCAGGCCATCCGCAACGCGGTCCGCCGTTACCGCTGCGTGTTCCAGACCGGTACGCAGCAGCGATCGAGCCGCAACTTCCGTTTCGCGTGCGAACTGGCTCGCAGCGGATACCTGGGCAAGGTGCATACGGTGGTGGTAGGGGCCCCGGGCCCGTCCTATCAACCGAAGTACCGCGGACCGTTCACGCCGCAGCCCGTGCCCGCCGGTCTGGACTACGAGATGTTCATGGGCCCCGCGGCGAAGAAGCCTTACAACCCGGGGCGACACGCCTGGCCGGACTGGTACCTCATCTGGGACTATTGCGCCGGTTTTATCGTCAACTGGGGCGTACATCATCTGGACATCGCCTGTTGGGGCTGCCCGGATCTCGCAACCAAACCTTTCGAACTCACCTGCAAGGGCAGCTATCGGAACAAGGGGCTGACCGACAACCTCAGCGACTGGCAGGGGCGGTACGTTTATCCCGGCGGGCTGAAGATGACCTTTTCCGACTCGGGCAATCCCAACGCCCAGGGGTGCAAGTTCGTCGGCGACAAGGGCTGGGTGCACGTTAACCGCAGGGGCATCCGCGCCGAGCCGGGTTCGCTGCTGAAAGTCGCCTTGTGCCCCGAGGACGTGCATCTGCACAAGAGCAACCACCACCAGGGCGATTTCCTGAAGGCCGTGAGGACAGGCGGAAAGGTCGCCTCGCCCGTCGAGTCCGGACATGCCGCCTCCAGCCTGGGCCTGCAGGGCGAGATCGCCTGCCGCCTGAAACGCAAACTCACCTGGGATCCCAAAACCGAGACGTTTACCGGCGACAAGCAGGCCAACCGCCTGCTCTCTCGTCCTATGCGCGCCCCATGGACACTGTGAGGTCTACCATGCACAACAATCGAATCCTGGTCGTATCGTGCCTCCTTGCGTGCCTCTCGCCCGCCCGCCCGGCCTATGGGGGACAGTTGTACGTCGGCGCCGCAAGTGTGGACATCACGCCGGGCCAGCCGGTGGCTGTGGCGGGCCAGTTTCACCTGCGGATCGCCCGGAAGATCGAGTCGCCCGTCACCGCTAACGTGATTGCCCTGGAATCCCGCCAGGGGGACCGGTCGCTGGACCATGCCGTCATGGTATCGTGCGATGTGGCCATCATTCCCACCGAGTTCCTCCGCCTCGTCCGCCAGGCCGTCGGGCGGCGCCTGGAGAAGTTCGACACGAGCAAGATCTTCCTGAACGGTACGCACACGCACACCGCTCCGGTGCTGCTGCCAGGCAAGTACAAGATCCCCGCCAAGGGCGTGATCTCGGTGGAAAAGTACCGGGCGTTTTTCGTCGACCGTGTCGCCAAGGCCATCGTCGAGGCCTGGAAGGGGCGCAAGGGCGGGAGGGTGAGTTGGGGGCTGAGCCACGCCGCGGTCGCCTGCAATCGTCGCGCTGTCTACGCCAACGGGTCTGCCCGCATGTACGGACGCACCAACACGCGGGAGTTCCGCAGCCTCGAAGGCTACGAGGATCAGGACGTTAACACGCTGTTTTTCTGGGATACCGCCGGGGCGATGATCGCCGTCGCCGTCAACGTGTCGTGCCCCTCCCAGGAAGTCGAGGGACGAAGCACCGTCAACGCCGACTTCTGGCATCCGGTGCGCCAGGCCCTTCGCAAGCGGTATGGCAAGAAGCTGGTCGTGCTGGGCTGGACGGGGGCGTCGGGGGATCAGTCGCCGCACCTGATGTACCGCAAGGCCGCCGCCGAACGCATGCGGAAGCTGCGCGGACTGACCCGCCTGGAGGAGATTGCACGGCGGATCGTGCGTGCGGTGGACGAGGCCCACAAAGTCGTCAAGGACGATCAGCACGCCGAGGCGACGCTGATCCACAAGGTCGAGACGATCCACCTTCCCATGCGGTTGGTGAAGCCCGCCGAGTACGCCGAAGCCAAAGCCGCCGTCGACCGCGCCAAAGCCCGGATCGCCAAGAATCCCCGCGCCGCCGACCGCGAGTACCGACAGATGAAATGGTACGAAGTGACTGTCAAGCGCTTCGATCGCCAGAAGACCGACCACAATCCGACCTACGAGACCGAGCTGCACGCCCTGCGGATCGGCGACGCGGTGGTCTGCACAAACGCCTTCGAACTGTTCACCGACTATGGTATTCGCATCAAGGCACGCAGCAAGGCCACCCAGACGTTTGTCGTGCAACTGGTCGGCCCGGGTACGTACATCCCCACAGCCAAAGCCGTACGCGGGGGACACTACAGCGCTATCGTTCATAGCAGCCTCGTCGGACCCGAAGGCGGACAGGTCCTCGTCGATCGCACCGTTAAACTGATCGATTCGCTGTGGGCTAAAGCGAAGTGATTCCGGACGACTTGAGTATGTAGTCGGCGGCTTGGGCTATCCCGTCGGTGACTACGGTGTCGGGGGGCAGCTCGGGAAAATGCTTGGCGCCATGCCCGGTCATTACGTACACGCCTGCTCCACCCGCGTTGAGGCCCAATTGCACATCGTGGGGATGGTCGCCGATGGCAAACGATTGTCGCAAATCGATATCGTATTTCCCCGCCGCCTCATCCAGGAAATACGTGTTCGGTTTGATGCACTGGCAACCATCTGAGCGTTTGTGCGGGCAGACGTAGACGTCGGTGATCCGCACGCCTTCATCCGCCAGGCGCGCAACGACATAGTCGTTAACCGCGTCGGCCTGTTCTCTGCTGACCACGCCGTCGGCGATGCATCGCTGGTTCGTGATCAGAACGAGCAGGAAATGCTCCCCGAGGCGCCGCAGCGCCGCGAAGCTCTCGGGATAGAACACCACCTCGGACGGATCGCTCAGGGCCCCGAGATCCTCGATAATCGTACCGTCCCTGTCCAGAAATACCGCCTTGCTCATCCGAACTCGCCTCTCTAACCAGTGATCCGTCATCCCGCAAACACGTTTATCCGCGCATCACAGAACCGCTTGCGGTTTCGCACGCCGTTGGTGTTGACGTTCGCCGTCACTGCTCACTGATTACCGATTACTGATTAGCGATCTTGTCCTTCAGCGTCTGGTAACCGTAGTGGGCCATCAGGTTGTCCAGCAGGACCAGCGCCGTATAGTTCTCCGCGACGGGCCATATCCGCGCCACGATGGTCGGATCGCGCCTGGTGATCGCCTCGAGGGCCTTGCTCTCGAGGGTGTATTTGTCGATGGTCGTCTGCGGTTTGTCGATTGTCGGGGTGGGCTTGACCGCCAGGCGAACCACGATCGGCTGCCCGGTCGACAGGCCTCCGGTGATCCCGCCGGCGTTATTCGAGTCGAAGACCACCTTGCCATCCTCGGCGTGCATGGAGTCGTTGGACTCTATGCCTGTCATGTCCTTGACCGCGAATCCGGCGCCAATCTCCACGCCCTTGACCGCGCCAATCCCCAGCATCCGTCCGAGTTCGGCGTCCAGCTTGTCGAACACCGGTTCGCCCAGACCGGCGGGCAGACCCGTGGCGACTACTTCAACCACGCCGCCGCAGGAATCGCCGGTGGCTGCGATCTTGTTGCAGGCCTCGACCATTTCCTGCGCCGCGTCCAGGTCGGGGCAGTTAACGATATGATGCACGCCGTACTTCTCGCGTATGGCGTCGGGATCCATCTTCGGCGCTTTTTCGCGGATCGGGTCGATCTCCTTCTCGATCTCCGCCAGTATCGCCGTCTTCTCGAGGAAGCGCATCTCGGGGGTGATCCGCCCGTTGACGTACACTTCCTGGTAGAACGGATCGTAATCGCAGCGCATCTGTTTGTAGGCGTCGGTGTACTTCAACGCGGTCTCGTGATCCGCCGCGTCGCAGCGAACGCCGGCGATCTCGCGAACGTACGAGAACACATCGATACCGCAGGCCTTGAGGATCTTCTTGGCCACGAAGCCCGCGCCGACGATCGTGGAGGTATAGCGGCCGCTGAATATCCCCGCGCCGATCGCATCGTCATCGGGCCCGTACTTCATGAACGAGGCGTACGACGCATGCCCGGGGCGCGGTGTGCGATTGGTGTCCTGGTACTGCTTGATGTGGATGAAGTGGCGGTCGAGGTTCGGGATCAGGATCGAAAGCGGCGTCCCGTTGGTGTGGTTCCAGTTGCCTGCGCCCTCGATCGTATCAGCCGCATTCAACCCGGTATAAATCACCGGGAGGTCGGGCTCTTTCCGAGGTGACGACAGTTCGTCGGCGCCCGGTTTCCTCAGCAGCAGATCTCCGTATATCTCCTGCTCCGTCAACAGCATCCCCGGTGGTACGCCCTCGAGAACGGCGGTCAGACCGTCCTGGTAGGATCCACCGGCCACTGTAACCTGAAAGCATCTTCCTAAATGACATCCCAGCATGGTTTGTTGCTCCATCTAAGGTTGGTGAGTTTGTTTCGTTTTCACAATTCTATTGCGCGTGGAGAAATTATAGCGAAATTGATGTCATAGACAAGTGCGAAACCCAGTGTTTGAACGCCACCAGACTATCGCATACCAGGATTGCGGAAAGGCACTGTCATGAGAATATCATTTCAGACGACTCTCGCCTCACGCATCTTGATTGCGATGACCGGTTGTTACTCCGTATCGACCGCCGGGGGGCGTAGGGAACGATGGACTATTGCCCGGGGCGATAGACTCCCACATCCGTCGTGAGACTAAAATATGTATTATGATGCTTTTCTGCTTGATTTCCTGGAAGAGAGGCGATAGTATACGCGCTGTGAAAAAGTTCACAGCGTCGCTTGGCGGGTGAAAAATGGGCGAGGGATGCCAGATGAAACGCCGGAACTGTTGGGAATTCATGGACTGTGGGCGCGAACCGGGCGGGAAGAGAACCGGGCTGCTGGGAGTGTGTCCCGCCGCGATTCACATAGAATCGGACGGTATCAACCACGGGCAGGCGGCAGGTCGGTTCTGCTGGCCGGTGGAGGAAACTCTCTTTCCCGCAAACGGCGAAGAGAAAGTCAAGAGATGCCACGCTTGCCCCTTCTTCCAGGAAGTGAAGAGGCAAGAGGGGGAATCATTCGTCCTGCGCATCTAAGGCGGATATCGCATAGTGGAAGTCCACGCCGACAACAAAATGTCGACGTACCAGTGCGAAGGCGAAAACGCCAGGATCGCCAACGCGCACACCTTGTCGGGGCGGTTGACATGCCCGGGCATGGCGCGGGATACTGATCGGGTTGGCGCCGGCGTTGGGCGCCCAGAGGAGCATGGAGAGCAAATGACCAGACCACTGCGAGCTTGCATCATTTTCCTTGGCACGATCCTGTCTTGTCTGCTCGTATCGTGTTCGGGCGCGACAACCACCGTGATCGATAACCGCCGGGCGCCGGAAACCTGGACGTTTGTCTCCATGCCCGACTTCCTCAACGTCGACACGACGTATCCCCAACCGGGATGGGAGGATGCTCTCGACTACGTGCTCAAAGCAGTCAAAGCCGAAAACCCCGACTTCGTCCTGATCGCCGGCGATTTGCTGATGGGGCGATGGTGGAGCGAAGAGAAGATCGACAAGTACGCGAAGATCTACTACCCGGCATGGATCGAGAGGATGAACGCTCACGGACTCAAGTACTACACCGCCATCGGCGATCACGAACTGGGCGACAATCCCTGGCCTGCGGACCGCGCGAAACTCGTGCCTTCCTTCAAGGCCGCTTTCCGCAACTACATGAAAATGCCCCTCAACGGTCCCGACCACATGAAGGGAACAGCATTCCACGTCCTGCACAAGAACGCCCTGATCGTGGCGGTTGATGTCTTCGAGAAGGGCAAGAGTTCCCAGGGCCTGATCGCACCGCAGGTCACGGGCAAGCAGCTCGAGTGGCTCGAAAAAACCCTCGACGCTCATCGGTCTGTCGATCACGTTGTCGTCATGGGCCACACGCCGATCCTCGGCCCGGTGCGAAAACGATCCTCAAGCGGACTGATGCTCCTGGAAGGTCGCCAATCTCCCCTATGGCGGACCATGTCCAAACGCAACGTCGATCTTTATCTGGCCGGTGAAGTACACGCTATCACCTGTACCCGGCGAGACGGCGTGCAGCAGATCGCTCACGGAGGGCTGTTTGGGTATAACCCGAAGGTCAATTACATGGTCGTCAAGGTGTCTCCCGGGAAGATGGAACTCACGCTCAAGGAACTTGATATCGTCTGCAAGGGCCCGAAACTCTGGCAGGAAGGGCGCAACCGCCCCAAGGAAACCGTCCTCATCACCGACGAGATCAAGAAGCGGGGCTATATCGACGTCGGAAGAATGACGATCGACAAGACGAGCGGAAAGCGGACCGCGCGAGACAAGACCGGTTATTTTGACGAGACGAATAACCCGAAGAGATAGAACGCCCGATGCCCCGATGGTACTTCACCGAGCAGGAAAATGTTTGTTGGCTCTCGGGTTCATGATACAATTGCCGATACTGAAAATGCCCGCGATGGTCGCGGGGTCGAGTCCATCCGGGCAATCCCGGTTCATGACAGGAAGGATTACAAAATGTTCCAGAGAACAGTATTCACTTTTGCCTTATCGATCGGTCTTCTGGCCGCAACACTTACCGTCGCGCAGGCCGCCGATCCGGAATACTACGTAAAGAAAGCCACCTGGCAGGAAACCGTTCAGGCTTCGCGAGAGGCGCTGATTGTGCATTTGAACAAACCGGGTAAGCCCAAGGCGCCCGTCAAACCGATGTTCGGGCCCTGGTACGAGATCGGTCAGTATCGCGGCGGATTCGCTGCGGCTAACGGGCCCGAAAAGGCGATCGATCTTTCCAAGGGAGACGGGAAGCTCAAGTGGAAACGGATCAAGGTCTCTGACGGCGTGGTCCACAGTCTGCGCCTCGGCGGCAACAGCGCGTCTTATTTCTACCGCAAGATCACCTCGCCCGGACCGGCGGCGGTCATGAGCTACTACGGAAGCGACGACGCATTGGCGGTATGGCTCAACGGAAAGAAGATCATTTCGAATAATGTCGCCCGCGGGCCCGGAGCCAATCAGGACAAGGCCAAACTCATCTTAGTCCAGGGCGAGAATCATCTCCTGATCAAGATTCATAACCGCAGCGGCGGGAGCGGATGGTATTTCTCGACGTCGGCAAAAGGCGGCGGGAAGAAGGACATCCGCACCGCGATGCAGGAAGGGATATGGACGCTGGCGGCGCGAGATTTCAACACCGCTGAGATCCGCAAGCAGATGGCGTGGGAACAGGGCGACAATATATGGGCCGCCGACTGGAAGAAAGGCGATCTCGGCGCATTGGCAAAACGTTACGTCAGTCCGTCCGAGGGCAGCTCGGCTGCGGCGAAGATCAAAACCCTGGCGCCCGGAGCGAAATCCGCCGGCGACCTCGCGGCGATTCGCAAGCTCTACTACCGCGCCAAGTCCACCCAGGAAGCGCTCGCCCAACTGTCGCAATTCAACATCAAGGCGCTGCGTCTGGCGATCACGGACCTGACCAAGAGCTACCCCGGCAAGTATCCCGGCAAGTATCTCAAGCAGCTCGATAAAATCGAAGCCGCGATCACAGACGGCGGCGAAGAGAAGATTCGTGAAATGGCCCAGCAACTAGTCAGCTTCCGCCGCGAAGCGCTGCTGGCCAATCCGCTGCTGAACTTCGACAAGCTCATGATGGTCAAGCGCAAAGGCGATCTGGGCCTGCCGCAAAACTGGGTGGGCAACTGCACGAAGCGCGGTCCGTTCAACAACGAGATAACCGTACTGTCGCCGGTGCGTCCCGACGGGAAGCTGACGACCCTCTACCGTCCTGAATCAAGCGTGTTCGTCGGCGACGTCGATCTGCACTGGGACGCCAAAAAGATGCTGTTCTCTTCGCAGTTGAAGAACCGCCGCTACGAAGTTTTTGAGATCGGCGCGGACGGTAAGGGCCTGCGACAGGTCAGCAAGAGCCTCGACGGGATCGACAACTACGATGCCTGCTACCTGCCGAGTGGGAAGATAATCTTCGATTCTACCGCGGTTTACCAGGGCGTCCCATGCGTCGGCGGGGGAAGCCAGGTCGCCAACCTGTACGTCATGAATCCCGACGGTACGGGCATGCGGCAGCTCTGCTTCGACCAGGACCACAACTGGTATCCGTCGATCACCAACGACGGTCGCGTGCTGTTCACCCGCTGGGAATACAGCGACACGCCGCACTACTTCACCCGCGTGGTGATGGGCATGAATCCCGACGGAACCAATCAGAGGTCGGTGTACGGGAGTAACTCGTACTGGCCGAACTCGACGTTCTACGTGCGGGCGGTCCCGAACCACTCGTCGCGTTTCGTCGGCATAATCTCCGGGCACCACGGCGTACCGCGCATGGGCGAACTGATCCTGTTCGACCCCGCCAAGGGTCAGCAGGAGGCCGACGGCGTCGTGCAGCGAATACCGGGCTACGGTAAAAAGGTCGAGCCGATCATCCGCGACGCGCTGGTCAACAATTCCTGGCCGCGTTTCCTGCACCCGTTCCCACTGAGCGACAAGTACATCCTGACGACCTGCAAGCTCAACTCGAAGTCGCCCTGGGGCGTTTACCTCGTCGACGTGTTCGACAACATCCTTCCGATCTGCGTTCAGGACGGTGTTGCGATGTTCGAACCCCTCCCGCTGCGCAAGACCAAACGCCCTCCGGTTATCCCCGAGCGGGTAGACCTGGCGCGCAAAGATGCGATCATTCACATGTCGGACATCTACATCGGCGGCGGATTGAAGGGCGTCCAGCGGGGTGCGGTCAAGAAGCTGCGCCTCTTCGCGTTCGACTACGGGTATCACAATCTGGCGAACCACACGTATATCGGTATAGAAGGCCCGTGGGACGTACACCGTATTCTCGGTACGGTCGATGTCGAGTCTGACGGATCGTCGTCGTTTCACGTACCGGCGAACACCCCGATCGCCGTCCAGCCGCTGGACGAAAACGGAGCGGCGATGCAGTTGATGCGAAGCTGGTTCGTGGCGATGCCCGGCGAGAATCTCTCGTGCGTCGGTTGCCACGAGAACAACAATGAGGCCCCGCCGGCCGCGATGGTGAAAGCCTCCCGCAAACCGCCGCAAAAGGTCAAAGACTGGTACGGACCGGCCCGCGGTTTCAGTTTTGCCCGCGAGGTTCAGCCCGTGATCGACAAGTACTGCATCGGTTGCCACAACGACAAGCCACGCAAGGGAACCAACCCGCCCGACCTGCGCCACGTGAACAAGAAGGGCTTCTCCACGGCGTACCGCGTGCTGCAGAAGCACGTGCGGCGACCCGGACCGGAGAGTGATTATCACATGTTCCCGCCGTTGGAGTATCACGCCAGCACCAGTCCGCTGATCCAGATGCTCAAGAAGGGACACAACAACGTCAAGCCGGACGCCGAGGCCTACGAGCGGATCTATGCGTGGATCGACCTGAACGTTCCATACTACGGGACGTGGGGCGAATTCCGGGCGATTCCCCGCGGGCAGCGCGAAAAACGCAGCAAGTTCCGCCAGCTTTACGCGGGAATCGATGCCGACTACGAAGTCGTGCCAAAAGTCGCGACAAAACCGGTCAAGACGATCCTGCCCAAGCCGTTGAAAACTGCGGCACCGGTGAAGATCGCCTGCCCCAACTGGCCTTTCGACGACGCGGCCGCCAAGACCCTGCAGGGAAATGACAACAAGCGGACGATCACTGTAACCGTCGGCGAAAACAAGCTTCAGATCGAAATGGTGCGCATACCCGCCGGGCAGTTCGTCATGGGCGACGCCGCGGGAGCACTCGACGAGAAACCGATCTGCCGCGTGAAACTCGATAAGTCGTTCTGGATCGCGACCAAGATCATCACCAACGGACAGTACGCATTGTTCGACGCGAAGCACGACAGCCGCTACCTCGACCGCGGCGGAAAGGACCACTCGAATCGCGGTCATCCGCTCAACAGGCCCGAGCAGCCGGTCATTCGCATTTCGTGGAACCGGGCGATGGCGTTCTGCGATTGGATGTCCAAAAAGACGGGCAAGACCTTCTCGCTTCCGACTGAAGCCCAGTGGGAATTCGCCTGCCGCGCCGGCGCCGCCGCCGACAAGAGCGGATCGGGAAGCGTCTGGGGCGCGGGCCTGCCCGCCGCGATGGGCGAGTGGACACGAACGACCTATCGACCCTACCCCTACATCGCGACCGACGGACGCGACAACGGGAAACCCGCCGGACGCAAGGTCATTCGCGGCGCCAAGGGGCTCAAAGTACCGGGCGATCGTCGCGATACATACCGCTTGAGCTATCAATCGTGGCAGGGAGTCTGGAACGTCGGTTTCCGAGTCATCTGCCTGGACGAGGATCTCAAGAGCATAATAGCGAACGCCAAGCCGAGGTAGGGCATATGCGAGCTGTCGCGCGCAAGATATGGCGGAACAAAGTTCGCCTTGGGCTGATTGGCGTGCTTGCTCTTGCGGTCTGTGATTGGCACGTTGCCGGCGCGTCGGACGGGCTGGTGTATTCCGAGACCGCCGGGACGCCTCGGCGGGAGATAGCCCTCGTTCTGGGCACCGCCAAGTACGTCCAGGGCGGACGCATGAACCTGTTCTATTGGCCCCGCATTGAGGCGGCTGCAAACTTGTTCAAATCCGGAAAGGTCCGGGGCATTGTTGTCAGTGGCGACAACGGGCGCACCGACTACGACGAGCCGAGCCAAATGAAGTCGGATCTTGTTGACTTGGGTGTGCCCGCGCGATTCATCACTTGCGACTACGCCGGCTTTCGGACACTCGATTCGGTCCATCGTCTTGAGCGGGTGTTTCAGGAATCGGACTACATCGTTGTCTCGCAGGAGTTTCACGTCCGCCGGGCTCTGTATATCGCTGGCGATCGTGGCCACAATGCGGTGGGACTGGCCGTCCGAACCCCGGGTGGGTACTGGGGTGCGAAGGTTCGTTTGCGTGAGGTACTGGCGCGTGCGAAGGCCGTTCTGGACGTACACATCCTTAAGTCTGACCCCAGGTACTTGGGCAATCTCGAGTATGTCGCCAAGCGACCGCTCTGACCGAAACGGGTCAGGGCGCCCGTGTTTTCACTCTTGGGATTTATCCTCTCCAGGGACGTTTTCTCTTTATGCCTCTTGCGAACAGTCCTTTGAGAATCTTCACATCTTCTGCCACCTGGAAGTCGAACATCCCGACACACATGAAATCGGCGCCGTTTGCGAGGGCATACTTGAATCCGCTCGTTGGACTGATTGCCCCGGCGGCCAGGACTTTGAAGGCAATCCATGGCGCTTCGACCTTCTGCATGAATTCAATAGTCTCGTCAGCTTTCTTGCACCAGACATTATCGTGTTCCTTTGGATGTCCGGCGGACCAGTACTTCTTGCTGTGCAGAGTTTTCATGTAGAAATCCGGCTTGATCCCCGCCTTCTCGCATGCCACGGGCACTTCGTGCAAATGCCCGCCTATCCCCGCGATAACGCCGTTCTTTTTGGCAGCTTCGACAAATCTGCCCAACACGTCGACCTTGTTGTTCCCGACAAGAGAATCTCCGACCCCGCCCTGAACGTAGACCCCGACCGCTCCGTTGTCGATAGCCTTCTTTGCGTTAGCCGTCAGGTTCTTGTCACTTGCCTTGATTTGCGCGATCCACTGCAGCTTTCCCCCTTCTTTATTCCAGTATTCTTTCGTTAGTCTCAGAACGTGACTGTCGAGCCTGAGAATAGCCGTATTGACTCCGGACTCTTCACATTTTCGCCAGGTTTCGAAGATTTTCTCATCCGTAAAATAGTGTTTCAACAGCGAAGATACGTAGACCAGGTCCCGGCTGTGAGCGAAACCGCTGGTGAGGTTCCCGCCGCATATGATCCTGCTGATATCGAGCTTGCCGATCTTACCCATCGGCATCTTGCCGGTGGCGTTGGTTTTCGACGGCGATCGGGTCTGTCCCCGCTTCGCCGCCAGGAGAGCCTTCTCCTCGAGACTCATCGCCACCACACCCGCTGTCGTGCCTAAAGCGGCGCTCTTCAAGAACTCACGACGATTTGGTTTGCCTCTCATCTTTGCCATAATGAAGCCTTCCTGACAAATAGGGTCTTATCCTTTGTCGTGTAGCGTCGATGGATAAAACGTTGTTGAAGTAAGCCGCCGGTCCGGGGTCAAAAAACCCGAATGTTATGCGTTATGCCTGACTCATGCGGTTGACGGTGTCTATGGGGATTATATCGACCGAGTCGTTGCGGGCCAACTATTTCGCCGCTGTTGGTTACGGGCGTCTTGTTCCACGGGCTTGCGCCCGAGGCTAACATGAATCTCGCCCTCCGAGGAGGGCTAACTAAACAGGCATGACTCCGTACGCTCCCGGTCATGGGGACATCCGGCTTGGGTCCTGGAATACATAATAAAGATCGCCAGTCCGTCCAGGTCTTCTCATGGTAGCCACGGGCGCGAGCCCGTGGTGTCATGTGCCCCAGCAACACAGAGGCCCGCAGGGCCGATTCATTGTTTCAGCGCTCGGCCTCGTCGGCGCCGAGGTCGGGTTTCCCGCTTCGTTTCTTGCGGTCGATGTCGTCGGTTACTTCAGGGCGTTTTTTGGCTTGGTCGACTACTTCCGGCAGGGGGCTCTTGAGGTGCAGATTTCCCTTGGCTGGGTCTGCGAAAGTGGCGGTGAGATCCTTGACCAGGTTGTTTTCGATGGTGACCTTTCCCTTCGATTCGTTGCGGGGAGGCGGTCCGCTGAGGATGTTGTCGGCTACCAGCAATCCGTCGGAAGCGCCGAGGATGCGCACCAGGCGGCGCATGCGGCTTCGGGGCTCGTGGATCGTGTTGTTAAGAATCTTGCAGTCGGCTGTGTGCGCTGATAGCACGCCGGCCTCCGGCGCGCGGGTGATGAAGTTGTTGCGGACTATGCAGCGTCGGGCGTGCAGTTCGATGGTGCGTTCCTTCGGTAGATATGAGTTACCGAGGCTGACGCCCTTGTCGCAGTCGACGATGATATTGCGCTCGACTACGCAATCTTCGACCTCGTGCCAGAGGCAGATCGCCCCGCGTCCCTCGCGTGTGCGCCCCTGGATCCGCAGGAACACGTTGTTGCTTATGGTCCAGCCGGTGGCGTACATCACGTCGATACCGCCGACGTAGTTGCCGCCGAACCCGTTGGGTTTGTCGGCCTCATCGTCGCTGAACTTCTTGGCCCGGTCGTTGTAAAACAGGCAGTACTCTATGCGGACGCCACGCGGGCGCAGCTTTTCGCGATTCTTCGGCGGAACTCTGACGCCCTTGACACCCCTCTGCCAGATGTTGTGGATCACGCAGTTGTAGATTCGCAGCCGTTGGACGCCGGTCTCCGAGTCGATCTTGAATCCGTTCCACTTGACGTTCTGTATGGTCAGGTCGGCTACCGTGACGTCGCTGCAGGCGGTGAACGCCACCAGTTCGCCGATCCCGCCGCCGTCCAGAATCACATCATTACGGTTGCCCGTAGCCCCGCGGAGAGTCACCCTGTCGGTCCCGATCCCCAGGCGGCGCGAGAGCCTGTAGTGACCCGGGGCCACACTGATCGTACCGCCCGGGCGGACCTTCCTCGCCGCGTCGAACAACTGGCGCACGGAAGCGACCTTGATGACCCGCCCCTTCGGCGGCGCCAGCTTGGGTGCCTTGGGCCACCACGACTCGTCAGGCACGGACGATGTCTTCTTGATTGGGGCGGGCTGTTGTTCCCCGGTCGCCAGGACGGTTTCTATCACCTCGACGTATGCCTTCAGCGTCAGGTAGCTGCGGAGGTTGAAACCGTTGTGCCTGAGACCGACTTCGCTGAAATCCCTTCGCCACTTTGCGGGATTACTGGGATGTACACCGTCGCGGGCGATCAGTGTGGGCACTTCGTAGGTCTTGTAGCCCTTGAACTTGTCGGCCGCCCCGTTCCAGTCATCGGGTCTGCGTTTGAGGATCTCGGCGTGGAAGTCGCTCAGCGGAACGTTCAGTTCCTTTGCGATCTTGCGGGCGGCGTTGGCGTATGCGGCGGCTTTGGTTTCCCGCCCGCTGCGGGGCGGGATCGTACTCAGGATCACCACCGAACCATTGGCCAGGCACTTGGCGACCAGCTTGCGCAGACCGGCCTGGTATTTCTCGACCGAGACGCCGCCGAGGTCGTTGGTCCCGAACATGATCAGGACGACCTCGGGGTTCAGCTTCGCCAACCAGCGGTCGGCGTTGCTGTTGGCCCAGGCGACGGTCTTACCGCTGTAGTTACCGTAGGCGGCGCCCTTCCAACCGCGCCAGCAATCCTTGAGCATGTACTTCATCACCCGCTGCCGCGATTGTTCCAGCCCGTCGAGCGCCTTGGCGGGCTTCCACTGCAGCGACGACCAGAAGGCCATCGAGTAGGTAATCGAATCCCCAAAGTGCGCGAAAGAACCGGGTTTGCCTTTGAAGTTGGCGTGGGTCTTCTTCATCGCCGCCGCCCAGGCGGGCTGCTCTGCGGCGCCTGCAAGGGGTGACTGCAAGAGAAACGCTGCCAACAGGATAATCGCGACGTTGCGCAGTTGCATGATCATGCTCCTTTCTTCCGATGGCGTAATCGGGTCCGGGGACCCAATTCTCTTCTATAGTAGAGAAGAACGGGGTCCGCAGGCAAGGAGTGTCTCACCAAGTTGCTTTTACTTCCGCCGCCGTCTCAAGGCGACCAGCCCCCCCAAAGCCAGAAGCGAAAGCGTTGCCGGCTCGGGAGTGGTCATCGTGATCTGCCCGAAGCTGATATCGTCGTAGTTGTTTCCGCGGAGTTCCGGATAAATCCGGATCGTGTTAGTACCGGCGTTGAGCATAGCCAGCGGTACGTTCAAACTGCCGTTATCGGGCGGGAATCCGGGGTGTATGGGCAGGTAGGCCAGGAAGGACCCGTTGATGAGAATGGGATTGTTATAATCCGAGCCGCAATACCCAAGGTTCAGGGTCGCAAATGTCGGGTTTTGGGGCAGTGTGAACGTGGTCTGCCAGTTGACCCCGGTGGCCGCCGCACCACCGTAGGGGGCGTGCTCTGAGAGCGTCTGGTCGCCGAGGTGGACCCATCCGGGGAGGATATCGGTTTCCTCGAAGCCAATTGGGATTGCCACCGCTGCTTGTGCGGCGATCACCATTACGGTTGCTGCGGCCAACAGGCTACTTTTCTTGCTGATCTGTCTCATTCCTCTCGTTCCTTTCTTTGCGTTGACGTCGCGTGAATATGGTTGCCCTCGTGGTGCAGGCTCACTGTCATTGTTGTAAAGCCGGCCGGTGCGGCCTGGCGCAGGAAAGGAAACGTGTGAGCGGGAACGCTCCTGGCCTCGTTTACATTCAGTTCCCCGGCCCGGCTAGCCATTCCGGACGACGAACCTCATGCGAGCACAATCATAGCACGAGACTTGGATTTGACCAAGGAAAATCCCATTTTCGCAATGTTCCCGGCAGACCGATCGGGCGACGTACTTGTGTTTGGCCGGTGGCGGTGGTAGCGTGTCGTTCATGGGCATTAGCGTTCGAACATTCATTCTAGGAAAACGGGAGCAAAGCAATGACATACGCGAAATTCGGGATTATGGCACTGGTGCTGGTGGCGGTGATGATCGGCGGTTGTGGTGCGGCCATTGAGAAGGCTAACCAGGCAAAGTGCAGGGCGAATCTCAACGGCATCATGAAGGCCTGCGCTATATATGCGGCGGAGAATAAGGATAAGTACCCCGAGAACCTGAAAATCCTGATGGATGACGACAGTGACCTGCTTCCCGCCGATGCTCTCAAGTGTCCCAGCGACAAGTCCCAACGAGCATGCAGCTACCTGTATGTGGCGCCCGCGCCTGATGCAGAGGAGCAGACATTGATGTTGTGCGACCTCAAGGGCAATCACGCAAAGGTGCGGTGCGTGGCATTCAAGAACACAATCGGTACGAGAATGTCAGAAGAGGAATTCCAAGCCGCACTGAAACTGCCCCGCAACGCCGCATTCGCCGCCGCACTGGAAAAAGCAGGCGGTTAGCGGGCGATTGCTTCGCGGTAGAGGTCGATCATCATCGCTACCTGGGTCTCCCACGTGAAGTTCTGATATGCGTAGCGGTTGGCGTTGGGGCCTTTGGTCTGCTTGGAGTTCTGCTCGATCTCGCTGATGATGGCTGCGGCGAGCGCCTCGGGGTCGTCGACGGGGACCAGGGCGCCTACTTCATCGTTGATGAAGTCGGGCAGACCGCCTTCGTTGGTGGCTACCACGGGGGTCCCGCACGCCAGGGCCTCGATCGCGACCAGGCCGAACGCTTCGAAGCGCGAGGGTACGACCGAGACGTCGGCGGCGTTGTAGATGCGGGAGACCTTGTCCTGCGACTGGTGTCCGAGGAAATGTACGCCGGTCAGATCGAGTTCGTCTCGCAGGGCGTGCATTTCGTCCCAGAGCTGCCCATCGCCGGCGAGGACCGTCATCGCGCCGCCGAGGTGTTGTTCGTAGATTTTCGCGGCCCGGAGGAGTACGTCGATACCCTTGAACTCGGTGAACTTTCCGACGAAGCTGATCAGCGGTCCGTCGGCGGGGGGCAGATTGTGTTCGGCCAGCACGGCGGTTTTCGTGGCGTCGGGGATGAGCTTGAAGTGATCGACGCCGAACCCGTTCCAGATCAGCACTGCTCGGTTGTCCGCCACGCCGTAGGTCTCGACGACGTCGGTCTTCACCTGTCGGGAGATGGCGATAATCTTGTGGGCGCCGTTCGCTCCGGCCAGGGCCATCTCGCGATAGCGGGCGCACTGGGCGAATCCGAGCAGGTCCGTACCGTGACACGTGACGATGTACGGGACATGAGTTTCGGCGGCGATGCAGGGGGTGACCCACACGTGATGTGCGTGGATGACGTCCGGTTTGAAGTCGGTGATCGCATCGCCGATGGCCACCCGCCACGCCCGGACGTAGGCTTCCATCTGCGTGTCGGACAGTTCGGCGAACGTTATCGTACTGCGCGGATGCGTGGTGAAACACGGAAAGTTGAAATCGAGCTGCGCCCCGCCGCCCGCGCCGTCGGGATCGCGGAAGATGATCGCCCTGGTCTCAAACGGATACTCATCGACGGGGCGGTGTTCGGGAACGATCGCCATCACCTCGTGTCCGGCCCGGAGCAACTCCAACGCCACGTTCAGCGCGTAAATACCGCTCCCTGATCCCTGCAGCGGAAAATGGTTCGGCATGAGAATCTTCATCTGGATTTTCGTGTTCGCAGATATTCGACCGCTTCGGTGATAATCGATTCATCGAGATGGTGCAGTTCGCACTTGTCGCCCAGGTTGTCGGGCAGCGTCACGTTCAGGCGTCCGCCGAGGTGTTCGCGGAAGTCGGTAAGCCCGGCGAGGATGTCCAGCTCGCCGCCGGTCCGGCGCGAGAGATAGTCCAGATAGATCGGTAGCCCGCAGGCCGTCAGACCGTCGAGGATACGCTCGAACTGCTCGGAAGTTATCAGGCCTTCGCGCATCGCGTAGCAGGAGTCCAGGGCGATACCCACCGCCACCGCCTGCCCGTGCCCGACCCAGTAATCGCTCATCGTTTCGATCTTGTGTGCCGACCAGTGTCCGAAGTCCAGCGGCCGGGCAGAGCCGGTCTCGAACGGGTCGCCGGCTGAGGAAATGTGGTCCAGGTGTACAATCGCGCAGCGGCGGATCAGCGTTTCCATCGCGGCGATGTCGCGATTTTTCAGGGCCTCGGCGTTATCGCAGAGGAACTCGAAGAATTCGGCATCCTTGATGATCGCCACTTTGAAGGCTTCTGCTATTCCGCCGAGCCAGTCGCGATCGGCCAGCGTATCGAGCATCGAAAAGTCGTTGACCACCGCGAACGGCGGGGCGAACGTACCGATGAAATTCTTCTGCCCGTGTTCGTCCATGGATGTCTTGACGCCGACGCCCGCATCGTTCTGGGCCAGCACGGTAGTTGGCATGCGAACCACCCGCACTCCGCGATGGACCAGCGATGCGGCGAAGCCAACCGCGTCGAGCATCGCGCCGCCACCGATCGCCAGCACATAGCTCTGGCGGTCGAGGTGAATATTGCCCGCCGTCCAGAGTATGTCGCGGATCGTCTTCCAACCGTTCTTGGCGCCCTCGCCGCCGGGCACAATCGTCGGGCCGGAGGCGAGCTCGAGCGTCTTGCTGTGTGCGTGGAAGTATTCCTTTATCTCGGTGATGACCCCGGCGCGAGCCTCGGCGAGCCCGGAGTCAACGAAGATCGCCACCCGATGGACCCGCTGCTCGTCGAGTCGATCGAAGACCGACGCCAGCAGCGGATCGCCCGGAGCGAAAACGTCTCGCGCGAAGTGGACCGGATAATCGAACCGCACCGCAAATTGCTGATGATAGACATCGGCTCCGGCGGCGATTCGACGAGGCGTATGCGATTCCCGGCTAATGCTCATGTTGGTAAATTCTCTCTGCTGCCCGCTGTCCACCCGTCGGCAGGTATTCTCTAGTAATCAACGCAGGCGAGCCGCCCGGATTTCCTGCATCCGCTTATTCTAACGAATTGCCCACCGCTCGGGCAAGGGAAACGATGTCGTTGATTTCTCCGCCCAGCGCTACCGACGAGGCCCAGGCGACCTCGCGACCCGCTCCGAAGGCCCCGTGCGACCCGCCGATACGCGACGAATCCTGGGAGATACTGATAGGCGGCCAACCGAAGAACAGCTCGCATGGATCGAACCCGGGCTTGTTGTGGATATCGACGTGGCGCGCGTAGTCCGGCGCCTGCGCGGGATCGGTCCACCATTGATAACCGAGCCACCGCCCCTGGCTCGCCACCGCCAGCAGTTCGCCGGAATTCGGATGTCCCAGACCCAACCGGGCCATCGCTTCGGCGTCCAACACCGTCTCGATACCGTCGATGGTCCGCAGCGTTTCGGCAGCCAGCGCCACATCGCCCGGATTGGAAACGTAAACGTGGGCGATCTGGTGGTCGCAGACTGCCACCGCGCGGCTTGCGGGCAGGACCGGGTAGAGCATCCCGTTGACCTGGCGCGTTTCGAGCAGCCCGGCATTGAGCAGGGCGCGGTTAGGCAGGACCGCGGGGCCCGAGACCGGCGAGATCGCGTAATCGCCGAAAAGCAGCACTTCGTAACCGCACTGTTTCGCCCCGTTTATCAGGCGTCCGAGTTGGGCCTCCAGGGCGTCGGCGGCCTTGGCGGCGCGGGGTCCGTCGGGCCCGTATCGCTGGAGATCGTAGTCCAGCGTGGGCAGGTAGGTCAGGCAGAGATCGGACGCCAGGTCGCGGTCTTGGCATATCGCAAGTGTCGCGTCGGCGATCCAGTCGCCGGCCTTTACCGACGCCATGGGCCCCCAGTAGTGACTCAGCTTGAACTTCCGTCCGATCTGCTCGCAGAGGTTCTGATACAGCCCGGAGGGCTTGGTGTAGCAGTCCTGGATCATGCCCCCGTGATGCTTGTGGATCGGCGCGGGCGTGACGATTATGTCGGCGGCTTCGCCTATCGACTGCTGCCAGAACAGCATCGCAACGCGCCCGCCCGCGGCGCGGAGATCTTTCCATATCCGCTCGCCGCTAACCAGGCCGGCGGATTGCTCCCAGAACATTACCCGCCCCAGGTCGCGCCGATAGAGCCCGTTGGCGATCATACCATGCACCGACGCGTCGGTGGCGGTACGGAACGCGGCTTGGGCCGAACAGGTAACCCCCGGTACACCGCCGTCAATCGGCGCGAAGTCCAACCCCATCCACCGGACCGAATCGATCCCGCCGCCGCAGCGACGCTTGAGGAACTCATAGCCCAGCGCGGCGGTCTGGACTACCAGCAGTTTTTTATGTTCTACCTTCCCGTCAGTTGCCATAGTCACTACAGGGTGAAGCGGAAGTTGTCGATCAGTGCGCCCGGGAGATTCATGCTGTCTGTCGAGCGTGCGTAATATGTGTCGTTGTCGGGCAGGAACTCGCGATGGCTCGTCAGGTCGATCAGGTTCTCGCCGAGGATGCGATAGATCGTCTCGTCGAATCTCATGACGTTCAGCGGCGCGACGATCTTTCCGCCCTCTACCCAGAACGTCGCGAATCGCGTCATGCCCGTCATGCGACAGGCCGGGACGTCCGAATAGTTCAGATACCACAGCGTGTTTACGTAAACCCCCGTGTCCAGCGCGTCCAGCACATTGTCGGTGTCGAGCGTTCCGACCGCCATCTCCAGCGAGCTGTGCCACTCGTTTCCGCCGGTTGTGGGTTGGTCATACTCAGCCGCACTGCGAGGCGAGATCAGGCAGTCGCGGTACTGACCGTCTTCTATCAGCGTTACGCATTCGGACTGGGCGTACCCGTATGTTGAGAAACGCGGCGCCAGTCCGCCGGCGGTGTTCTCGCGAATCGTCACTGACGGCGCCAGCGTCGCTCCGTCTGCGATCATCTTCAATAGCGACGTGTTCTTGGTGCGATGGTCCTTCAGGCTGAAACCGCCTCCCCATGAGAGCATCTGCATTATCTCCTGCATCGCCGCCGGCGCCAGGAAAACGCGATACTCGCCCGGATCGATCGTTCGCGCCTCGCCGCTCAGCACCGCCAACTGTTCGGCGGCTGTGTCGACGGTGCGGGCGAAATCCCGGTCGTCCCAGGCGAATCCGGCGTAGGAGGCCTTTACCGCTTTGTCGCCCTGGTGGTAGAAGCACCAGTCCATGTTGAAGCTCGGGCGGGCGTACCAGTTCTTCTGTCCGAGAGAATTGGCGAACCCCGCCTCGATAGCTCCGCCGGCGTAGATTCCGACCAGGTCGCGTCCCTTACCCGCGCTCAGAATGGTGTCGACTGCATCGTTTGACGCCGGAAGCGTGTTGTTGTGGACATCATGGCTCGAACATACATCGGTCGCGTAGAGCAGATACGGATCTTCGGGCACGTGCTTCAGGTCGCTGCGCATCTGTACGAGCAACGATAGAAGTTTTGGCTGGTCCGCGTCGCTCTGTCCGCTAAGCGTGGTCGACGAACTGATATGACGCTTCCCGTCGATCAATCTCAGCACAATATCCCGCTGGGTGACGCTTCCGGGCTGGCAGATCAGGGAGCGATTGAAGCGGACGAAATCCGACTGCTCGCCTTGGTAGTATCCCAGCAGCACTTCGTCACCGCTTAATGTTGCGCTGAGTGCATCAACGTATTTGTAGAGTAATTCCATCATTGCTCTTCTCCGCCGAATACGTCTACGTTTTCGAACAGCGCCGGGCTGCTGGCGTGTGCTACTCGGATAACCTGGTTCGGTTCGCCCTTACCGCAGTTCGGGGTGCCCATAACCAGCGTTTCATCCGCCGGGCCGACCGCCTTGAGGCTTCGCCAGAACGTCGCCGAAATTCCGCGGTAGTTGCAGTTCTTGACCACCTTGGTGAGCTTCCCGTTTTCGATCAACCGCCCCCGTTCGCATCCGAACTGGAACTTGTTGCGGGAGTCGTCGATCGACCAGGAACAGTTGGTCTCCATGTAAACGCCTCGCTCGACCGAGGCGACCATCCGCTCAAACGGTGTGTCGCCCGGTTCAAGATTCAGGTTCGCCATCCGATCTATCGGCGGGCGGTTCCAGCTGCACGCTCTGGCGTTTGCGACGCCGGGCAGTCCGGTGCGCCCCTGGCTTACCGTGGCTCCGAGCGACCGCAGGAGGACTCCGTCCTTTATGATCCAGGTTTTTTCAGCTTTTGCGCCTTCATCGTCGTAACCGTAGCTTGCCAGTTGCTCGGGGTGAGTTGGGTCGTAGGTGATGTTCAGCTTGTCGCTTCCGTACTGGTACGAACCCAGCATATCCATGGTCACGAAGCTCGTGCCGGCGTAGTTGCGTTCGTCGCCTAGTATGCGGTCCAGTTCCAGCGGGTGTCCGATCGATTCGTGGATCTGCAGTATCATCTGGTCGGGCGCCAGGATCAGGTCGGTTGGTCCGGTGGGGCAGTTGTCGGCGGTAAGCAGTTCGATCGCCTCAGACGCCAATCGCGGCGCCGCGGTGGTGAACCCGAATGTGTCGAGCACTTCCATTCCGCCCTGTTGACAGAACGAATGTCCGCCGAGTGAACGGGTTTGGGTTTCGGCGCCTTGGTTGGCCGTTACGTTCATCGAGGGGGTGGTGTAGTGGAAAGCCTGGGCGATCCGTCCGCCGTGGGAGGTGAGCAGCAGTGATTCTGTCGACAGCATCCCTATCCCAGCCGACCAGTCCACGATGCGGTCATCGGTTTTCAGGCGGGCGCACTGCTGTTTGAGCAGATCGTAGCGGTCCTCCAGGCTCACCTCGGACCATGGGCGGATGTTCGGTCCGGACAGTTCGGCCTGATGGCTCGGCCAGTCGATTTTTGAGAAATCGGTCACCGCCCGTCCTGACGCCTGTTTGGCCCACCAGGCCGCCCGCGCGGCCGCTTCAGAGAGTCCCGCCGGGCCGAGATCGCACGTGGCGGCGTAGCCCAGACCGCCATCTGCAACCACGGTTATCATCACGCCGGCCTCTTCGCAGCGTGAGACGGGCAACGGTTCATCCTCCCTGACCGCGACGGATTCTTCGCGTTCGACGAGATAGCGAACCGAACAATAATCCACGCCGGCGGGCATGGCGTCGCGCAGGCGTTTTTCGAGAGTTTCTGTCACAGTGTGTTTCCTGTTTTGTTGTTACACATAATAAGGCATTGGCGTGTCGCGTAAACAAAAGCTTTTTCAGCATCAAAGATGGTAAGGCGATACCCGCGGCGCTATTTCTTTTTTTTCTTCTTCCTGTTGCGCGGCGGCTTGGGCGGTTTGGGCGACGACGTCATCGTGTTGATCGTGCGTTGAAGGCTCTTGATCCTTCTTTCGGCCCGCTTCTTATCGGCGCTGGTCTTTGCGGCGGCGAGTTTCTTTTTCGCTTCTGCGAGTTTCGCCTCGAAGAGGGGCGCGGCGGCCTTTGCGTTGGGACCGATCTTGCCCAGGGCGGCTTCGGCGAAGCCCCTTGAGCCGCGGAGTCCGTACGTTGAACTCGCCTCTGCGAGAAGGGCCTTGACGGCGGCGTCTGTGTTGTGGCCTCGCCGGGCCATGTTCACCAGCGACTCGCGGAGGCGGTTTCGCCCGCAGACGCTTGTTTCTTTGTGGAACGCCTCGATCAGCTCGCCGGCCTTGCCGTCGGTTTCGGGCTCCTGAACGTAGCCTAATACGTGCGATACCCCCGCGCGGACCCACCATTCCTCGTCGTGGGCCAGTGCGAGGACCTCGTCGAGATGCTGCGCGGCGGCCTTGCCGCAGTTGGCCAGGGCCATTAACGCGCCCTCGCGGATGTATGCGTCTTCGTGCTTGAGCAGGGGCAGGAGTTTTGGGACGGCCTGTCCGGCGATTTCGGTGGTCATCCCTTCCGGCCAGTTTGGTCTGCCTCGCCCGTTCATCGCGTACCTGCCGCCCAGCGCGTCGCACCCGCTGCGAATCACGCGGATGTCGTTGGAGTCGAGGGCCTTGAGAATATAGGGCATGGCCTTTTCGCCATCGGGCATCATCGAGTAGGCCGCATCTCGCCGGAGTCGCGAATCGTAGTGGCCCAGGTATTTTGCCCGTTCTGCAAGCGGGGTCTTCCTCGGCGCTTCGGAGCCCTTCTTCCCGGAAAAGTCGGCGCGAAGCGGCCCGATCGGGTCGTTAGGTTTTCCGGGCGGGTCCATGATCAGGCCCGTGGTCATCGCCGGCAGGACGGTGGTGAGCCTGGGGCGCCCGGGCGTCTTGGTCGACAGGTCGGGCGCGGCGAGTTTGGTTACGATCGCCCAGCCGTCGTCGCGAGGCTCAAAGCCCAGGGTGTCGCCGCGTGTGTTTGCGTACAGGCCGAAGTCCGCGCCATTGCCCGACGAGAGGCGGACGGCCAGCACGTTGCGGCCCTTGCCGAGGCGTTTGATCGTTGCCGGCGGCAGGTCGATGGTCACCAGCGCGTTCATCCTCATTCGCGGGCCTTGTGTGGCGTTGGACCAGAGGATCGGGGCTCCGTTGAGGAACGCCACGGCCCGGGAGTTTTTCAGCAGGCGAAGCGTCAGCACTACCGACTTGTAGTCCGTTCGGTCGCAGTTAAAGACGATACGCAGATAGGGCGCCGATCGCGGGGCGACTTGCAAGCCTTCGCCGCGACCGGCGATTGGCCCGGCGCCGGCGGTCCACTTGCTGTCGTCGAAATTCGCCTCGGTCCAGCCCTTTGGCGGCGCTTCGCCTCTGGGCACGCCGAGCAGGCGCCAGGTCGGTTTCTTGCCCGGATATCCTTTGCTGCAGGCTGCGGCCAGGGGGGTCCAGTTCTTGTCGAGCAGTTCGGTAAGCACGCCGGCTTGGTACAGCGTGTTCAGTGCGGCGATTTGCGTCCAGTTGCCGCTTCGGATTCCCGATACGCGGAGCATGCTTGCCCGAGCCAATTCGTCGATCCGCCACGTGCCGACATATTCCTTGTAGAGCAACTCGCTGTAAAACGTCCATCGCGAGGCGTCCGGCGAGGTGGCAAGTTCGTTGCGGGCGAGCCTCTGGTATGGTCCGGCCGACGGGTCGGCGGCCAGTTTCTCGAACACTTCGCGGGCCTTGGGGTGCGTGTAGGTCAACCACTTGTACCGCTCGTAAAGCCCGCGGGCCCTTGCCAGCGGTCCGGCGTTCTTGTGCGTGCGGATTTGCCAGCGGAATGCCCCGAGCCTAAGGTCCCTGCCTCCGCCGGCGAATCGCGCCAGGTCGGTGGTCATCTGACTCGCACTGGCAAGGTTGTTTCCTGCTATCGCCGCTTCGATCTTCGCCAGTGTCAGCTCAATGTCCTTTTCCTTGCGATCGGCTGCGGCGAGCAGTTGACGGGCCAGGTCGCTGTCGGACTTCACCGTCTTGCGGAGGTTGTCAAACTTGCGGTCGCGGTACAGCTCGACGCCTTTTGCGATGTTCGCGGGCAGTTTTTGTGCTGCAAAAACGCTCCTGGGCCCGCCGTGGATTCGCAAGTTGGCTCCGGGCATAGCGTACAGTTGGGCCATTCCTCCGGTGGCCAGCACCGGGCCGCGGTAGGTGTAAATGTGCCCGATAATCGACTCGGGCAGCAGGAACCCGCCGTCCCAGCGGCGCGAGACGTTCATCAACCACCCCCAGTGGTCGAGCATGCGGCGGTAGTCCGGGTAGTGCGGGTCGCGCGCCCCGTGGAAGTTTCCCCAGACGAATCCCATGAATCCACCGGTGTGCCCGCGCGTTCGCCCTTCGTAGCTGCCTGTGACCAGACGGGCGAAGTATTCGCTCTTGGCCCGGTCACCGAGGATATTGAAGCACACGCCCGGAATCGCGTTTTTGCCATTGCCCCCTCCGAACTCCGGGCGGTGATCGCCGTAAGGCACCGAACCGCGAAAGGCGAACCGCGAGAAGAACTTCGTGGCGTTATTCAGGGCTGTGTCGCTTACATCCGCCCGGCTTCCTTGATCAGCACCAGCGCCATCCAGCAGACCAATCCGCAGTTGTTCAAGTTGCCGCCCTGTACGTATCCCGGGGAGGGGTAAGGTCCGTGGCCCCACGAACCGCAGGGCAGTTGGCTTCGGGCCAGCGTGTCGGCGACCGCTTCGCAGATCGGCAGGATGGTTCGGTCGCCTGTCTTGAGGTAATACTCGGCCAGGAACAGGCCCATGTACCCCCAGCCCCAGTTGGTTGTGTTGGTGGATTCGGGGTCGAAGTATTTGCGGTATCCGTATGCCAGGCGCCGGGCGTTTTCCAGGTATTTCGGATTGTCCGATGCCAGCCAGGTCAGCCCGTTCAGCGCGAAGCCCACGTGTATCTTACCGTCGAACGTGCCGTCTGTGTTCTGGATGCGGGCGAGGTATTCGCAGGCGTCGATGTGGATGGCGCGACTCTTGGCGCAGTTGAAGGGCCAGTCGGCGCCTATCGCTCCGAGTTTGCGCATTGGGATCGTCAGGTTCTTTTTCACCCCGCCGCGCAAAACCTGCACCGCCAGCTTACCGGTGCGTTCGGACGGTTCGATCTGCAGGCCGAGCGTTTTGAGCGGCTCGGAGCCGAGCGCCTTACCGTTTACGGTCAGGATGATGTCGTTGGGCAGGGCGATCTTGTCGGCCGGTGATCCGTTCTCGACTTCCCGCACCACCAGCTTGTCACCGAATATCCACCCGTTCATGCCCGTAGGACCGAATACGGTGGGCACGTGGAACTGCCTGCCGCACAGGGCAACGTCGGGACTCAGTTCGTCGCTGCGGAAGAAGTTGTCGCTCTTCGAGGGAGTTGCGCCCAAACCGAGCGTCGCCACCGCCGAGACGATTGCGATGATACTTGTGAGTTTGATGGGTGTCATGCCAGTTCCTTGATTCACTTGGCCAGCGAGACGCCGTGGCCCTTGTTATAGAGTGCGAGCACTTGCTCCTCGCTAAGCGGTCGGGACCAGATGCCCACCTCGTCGAACGCTTCGAACTGGCGGGCGATCTTCTTGATATTCCCGATCATCAACATCGCATCCTTGGCCGGGATGATGTGGTTGTCCTTCGCGATACCCCAGAACGGCTTGTCCAACTGTCCGCACGGGGCGCCCTTTTTCCCCTTGCCTCCCTTGGGCGCTTTGACGCCGTCGATGTATATCTCGAACGCCTTTCGCGAACCATCGTACATGACCGCCACGTGACGCCACTCATTACCGTCGGAGATAACATCGCCCGGACCGCCGTTGAACTTGAACCCCTTGGTCCCTCCGGCCAGACCGGCGGTTATAAACACCCCGCCCTTGGTTCCCCAGCACATGGCGTCCCAACCGGCGACGTTGGCGGTGTGGCTGTAGTACCAGTTGGTCGGAGCCCGCTCGATCTTCTTTCCGACGCCCTTTCCGATGCGCCCGCAACCGTAGTAGTTGGTGCGGTACCAGTAGGAAACCGTCAGGTTCTCGATATTTCCGCTCGCCCCGACCACATCCTTGTAATCGGGGAACTGAACGTGCTGCAGGCCGGTAAGCTGCAAACTCTTACCAATCACGCCCTGGGTCCACTCGGGTTTTCCGATGAGCTTTCCGTCGGCGCAGCCGGCGTGGTCTTTTGTGGTCGCGCCCTTGCCTTCATCGAACGACCAGTATCCGATCAGGCCTTTGGTGAGTTTGGAAAGATCGTACTTGGACTCCACCCGCTTGGCCCGGGCGGTGTACTTTCGGCCTGCTTTGAGCGTTTTGGCGTTGTCCTGGGGCACCGTGGTTTTGATGAAAGGCAGCATCGCCTTGCCCCCGCGCTCGCCGATGGTGATCATGCCCGGCGTGTTGTAGTGGCCTTTGGGATGCAGATCCATGGTTGATACCCATGCGGCCTGCCCGTCCGCCTCGGCGACCTTCTTCTGTGCGGCGCGAATCACCTTCCCGCCGCCTTTGCGGTTCCACACCGGGGCGGGCCCGATCTGGTAGATCAACACCGGTAGCTTGGGTACCGCCAGTTCGGTGCGCACGTCATGGATCAGGTCGCGCAAGTTCTCTTCATAATAATTCCAGAAGCCTGTCGAGCGATCATCCTTGACCACTTCAGCCAGCGAATCGTTTTCGCCCTGGAACCAGACGAATCCGGCGAGTTCAAATTTTTGACCGTCATACTGCGGGTAGTCGCTCTTGGGATTGGCCAGGAAACGGTGGAATCGTCGCATCATGCGAAGGTACAGATCGCCCACCCTGCCGCCGGCCCGCTTGACCGCGCTGGGCGGACGCCAGCGGGTGTGCAGTTGCGTCCCGCCGGTGGCTGATTTGAACATGACGATGGGATTGTCGACGGCCTCGCCGAGGATTCTACCCATCACCAGTTCCGGACCGAAGATATTGTCGGATGCGGCGCCTCCGCCAAAGCCGCATTTCAGCGGGCCGGATATCTTTCCAGCACGGATACACCACACGTCATCTCGCGGTTTATCTATGCCGGGGAATCGAGTGGTGCATTCCTTGCCGAAATAGTTGTGCCCTTCCATGTTGGATTGCCCGGCCATCAGGTAGATCTTGATTGGTTTCTTGTCCGCGGCCTGGGCGGAACCGGCGGCGATCAGGCAAAGCAACACCGCGACGATGATCTTATTATTCAGCATGTGAAAGTTCCTTCTCTGCGGATAATGCCGGGTATATGGGCGCGACAATTTTATTCGAGGGGCGGGGGCGTTGGCAAGAGCCGGCCCTAACTTGCGTAGAACCGCCTGCTTAGCGGGATGAACGCCAGATACGCCAGGCCCAAGGCGATTGCCAACGGTATCCCCTCGTTATGGGCGCCGGTCGAGTAGCTGTTGAAGTAGACTACGGCGGCCTGGATCAGCAGCAGGTTGCCTACCAGTTCACCCACCACGGTCTGGACGATTCGAGGTTCGCTCTTGCCCGTCAGTCGCCATCCGCAGACCAATGCGACAGCAACGGGCAAGCCCGCGATAACGATGAAACTCAAGCAACTCAGGACGTTGTCCCATTGAGGCCAGGGATACATCACGCAGGACATCCAGACCGCTGTTATCGCGCCAGGCAGCCATGGGCGGATCCGCATCCTGGAAGTTTTGGTTTCCCGCGCGGCGATCAGCGTGACCGAGGCGATGTAGAGGATCATGGGCGTGATCGGGTAGAACGGCCAGGAAAGCAGCATCGACAGCTTTTCCCACGCCAGCAACCCGCCTGCGGAGTCCTGCCCCAGATTCAGCGACGAACTGATCGCCAGCCCCAGAAAAATGCTGAGTCCCCGACAGAGCCCCATGTTCAGCGCCCCGGCGATCGGAATGCGCTTAACGCCCGCGTTGTAACTCACCACCGCCACCGCCAGTGCCGCGGCGATACCGGCGCAGAGCGCCCCGTTGAATGCGGCCGCCGCCACACCGCCGATCAGGAGAATGATTGCAGTGATGGTGGCCGTTGTTGTGCTGATTTGGCCCGAAGGCAGGGGGCGGTTGGGCCGGTCGCGGCGGTCTTCTTTGAGATCGAACAGATCGTTGAGTATCAGCCCGGCGCAGTAGAGCAGAACGGCCGCGACGACACACGGGACAACCACCAGGATTCCTCCGGTGTCAACAAATCCTTTTTCGATGGATGAGTAGCATCCCCACGAGAAGAACCCCACGATCGGGTCTGCGGGCACGGTCAGGAGGTTCGGTATGCGCAGCAACTGCAACCAAGCGCCGAGTTGTGAGCGTTTCTCAGTTGTCATGCGGTTGTTCGTTAGTGAGCGTTGCCGTTATCGTAGACGCGGCGTCCCGCCGCGTCATTCAAAGCGGCTGGAAGCCGCTTCTACGTTTACGCCGTTGCCGTTACTTGAAAATTGGGCGTTTCTTGTTGGCTGTTGGATGTTCTTCCGTCGCCGTTTACCGTTGAAACTCCCGCGGGTCCATTGGTTCTATGTCCAGTTCGGGTTTCCAGCGGGGGCACTGGGAGTAAAATGCGTTGGCGTTTCCCATTACCAGGCGCTGGATCATCTCGTCGTCGTGCCCGTCGCCCTGCATGAAATCGATCACCTTGATCAGGCTCAGCGGGTCGGAGACGCCCCAGTCGGCGGACCCCGAGACTATCACGCGATTGGCGTCGCTGCCGAGATTCCGCAGAATCGCACTGACGCGCTGGGGCGTGAGTTTCGAGAACGGATAGACCGTCAGACCGCAATAGCAACCGGTTTCGTTGACGGCCTGTTCGATGGTCTCTTCGACATTGTGATCGAGATATATCTTCGATTCATCGTAGCCGACCTCGCGTATGACCTTCATCGAACGCTTTATGCCCTCGGGCTTGTTGAGGTGGGGCAGGTGAACGATCACCAGCATGTTTCGCTCGGCGGCTAGCTCGAGTTGGCGGCGGAACGCGTATTCTTCGGCGTCGGAGATGTTGTTGAAGCCGATTTCGCCGAGCGCGACGCACCGTTCGTGGTCGAGGTACTCGCCCATACCGGCGAGCACTTCATCGACCAGTGGTGTGTTTTCGGCCTCTTTAGGGTTGTAGGCGATTGCTGCGAAGTGGTCTATTCCGAATCGCCGGGCGCGGACGGTCTCGAATTCGAGCACCAGGCGGAAGTAGTCGAAGAACGTTCCGGCGTAGCGGCGGTCGGACCCTAGCCAGAACGAAGGCTCGACGCACGCGCGGATACCGGCGGAGAACATGGCCTGGTAATCGTCGGTGGTGCGGGAGTACATGTGTATGTGCGGTTCGATAATGATCATCTGCGGTTCCTTTTGGTCGGCCCGTAAGCTATATTCAGTGTTCGATTTTCGAAAAAACATTATAACCCCAAGTCGGACCCGCTTGCACGACTGAACGGAATTGAATCATGATCAAATCGCGATTACGAACGCTTCGGACGGTAATGATAGTTTTTTCGATTGGCCTGGTTTCGGCCCGAGCGTTTGGGGCTGATGACTACGTGTGGTGGGAAGGTGAGAAGCCCGCCAAGACCAATTTTCCGACTCGGAGCTGGTTCTCGGCCTCGACGTTCCCAAAGACGCGGGGGCAGCTTTCCGGTGGGGCGTGGTTGTCGAGCAGTTCCAAACGCAGCGGGGCGGAGGTCTTCGCGACGTACAGCATTACCGTACCG
The DNA here is from genome assembly GCA_964607575.1 of uncultured Planctomycetaceae bacterium. Taxonomy (GTDB): domain Bacteria; phylum Planctomycetota; class Phycisphaerae; order SM23-33; family SM23-33; genus BS750m-G57. The sequence continues at coordinate 45,015 of CAZSLS010000008.1, forward strand.
GCCGCCGGCTCCTACACGCTGCATACGCGGAAGTTCTACAAGCACGGACCGTTTCGCTGGCGGTTCGATACGCAGAAATGGGCGACGTGCGGGCGCGATATTGCCCTGATAGATTCCGTATCACTGAAGAAGCATACCTGCGCCAACTGGGTTCATCTGGGAAAAGTCAAGCTGTCCAAGGGCACCCACACGTTCGAACTCCGCCTGCTTGCCGCCGATGGTCAGAGCGCGACGGCCGCCTTCGATTGCTTCGTCCTGACCGCCGGTCCGTTTGCGCCGAATGGCAAACGCAAACCCGGTGCCAAGAGCGGGCAGGCCGACGAAGGTTTCTTCGCGTGGGAACCGTCGCTCGACGGTTTCAGCGACGATGCGTTGCTCGACCTTCGCGGGCTTAACGAGAAAGTCGCCGGGCAGAGCGGTTTTGTCAGGCGAAGGGGCAAGGACCTGACGCTGGGCGGAGGAAAGCCCGTGCGATTCTGGGCGGTGAACGTGTCGTCCAACAACGCGGCCCAACCGCACGAATCGGTAGATTACCTCGCGCGGAAACTCGCGAAACTCGGTGTGAATATGGTTCGCTTCCACAGCCCCATGTTCGACCGTGGGGGCGACGTGAGCAAAGTCGATCCCAAGAAGCTCGACAACCTGCACTACCTGGTGGCCGCGATGAAGAAGCAGGGGATCTACACGAAGATCAGCTTCTATTTCCCGCTCTGGTTCGACATCAAGAAGGGCTACGGGATACCGGGCTACGATACTATCGCCAACAAGAAACCGTTCGCACTGCTCTACTTCGACAAGCGGATGCAGGGGATTCACCGCTCGTGGGCCCGCGGGCTGCTGACGACGAAGAACCCGTACACCGGCGTTCCGCTGGCGAGCGAACCGGCGGTCGCGATCGTCGAGATAATCAACGAAGACAATTACTTCTTCTGGACGTTCGGAAAGAAGAACATCCCGCCGGTCCATTGGCGGCGGTTGGAGGTCCTCTACAACAAGTGGCGGGTCGCGAAAGGTATCGCGGGCAAGGGCGTTCTGACTGAGGCGTGGGGAATGACCGGCGGGGGGCTCAAACAGCAAAACGCCCGGCGGCGGAAAGAGACCGCCCAGCAGGTCCGTTTTCTTACGATGCACCAGCGGAAGTTCTACCAGGATACCGTGGCGTACTTGAAAAAGGACTTGGGCTATCGCGGGCTGGTCTCGTGCAGTAACTGGAAGACCGCCGACGCGAACATCCTCGATGCGCTGGAGCGATATACCTATACAGCCGGCGACGTGATAGATCGCCACGGGTATTTCGGACCGCAACACAAGGGCGACGGCGCCAGCTATAGCGTGCGGGTGGGGCATACGTACAGGGACCGAGCGGCCGTACTCGAACCGCAGTCGCTGCCGATCCAGGTGAACCAGGTGGCGGGCTATCCGCACATCATCTCCGAACTCGGCTGGCCGAACCCCAATCGCTTCCGGGCCGACTGCACGTTTCTGACCGCCGCATACGGTGCGATGCAGGGCGTTGACGGTGTGTTCATCTTCGCTGTTGGAAGCAATTATCTCACCGACCAGTCCATGAGCAAATTCGCCGCCAGTTGCCCCGTGATCGCCGGCACGTTCCCGGCTGCGGCGTTGGCTTACCGGCGCGGCGACGCAATCGAGCCCGCACCGGCGGTTCGGCGCGTCCTGCGGTTGGAGGACCTCTTTGCGCTGAAAGGTTCCGCCGCTTCGGCCCAGGCATTCGACAAGCTCCGCCTGAAGGACGTGCCCGCCGCCACGGGCAAACGCGGTAGCAGCGGTCTGGATCCTTTGAGTTTCTACGTTGGTCCGGTCGAGCGGGTTATCGGCGCCGGCGGCGTGCGCCGCGGCGGTGTCGATCTGTCGAAGTATATCAACCACGCGAAAAAGAAGGTCACCAGTATCGGGCGCCAGCTCGCCTGGGATTACGGACGAGGCCTGGTCACGATCAACACGCCTCGCTGCCAGGGCGCTGCGGGCTTTCTGAGCAAGGGCGGACCGATTGTCCTATCTAACGTCACCATTGCATCCGAAAATGAGTACGGCGCGATAATCGTGATTTCGCTGGACGGTAAGACGCTGGCGTCATCGCGGAATATCCTGATCCAGGCGATGACCGAAGAGCGGCCTTACGGTTTCCGCGCCGCCGGAGGGCGGATAACGAATCTGGGTTCGGCTCCGTTTGGTGTCAGGAATATCAACGCGGTGGTAACGTTCAAGGGCACGCGGGCGGCGCGGGTGCGGGCAACCGCCCTGGACGAAAACGGATACCCGCGCAAACAGGAACTCCCTGTGGAAGTCAAAGGTAATGTGGCGACGGTAAAACTCTCCGCCCGGGGCGTGTATCACGTGATTACGAGATGACGGCGTTCGTTACGCCAAACGGTATGGTGAAGTGGAAACTGCTACCGTGTCCGGGTTGGCTTTCGGCCCATATCCTTCCCCCCATCAGTTCGGTCAGTTGGGTCGAGATCGCCAGTCCGAGGCCCGTACCGCCGTATCTTCTGGTCGTCGAGGTGTCGGCCTGCTCGAAGGCGCCAAAAATCCTGTCGAGCTTTTCGCGTGGAATTCCGATGCCCGTATCGCGGACCTCGAAGTGCAGAGTTACCTCGGTGTCGGTGCGGGATTGGGTTTCCACGTTCACGTAGACATGTCCCTCTTTCGTAAACTTGAGGGCGTTGTTGATCAGGTTGATCAGGATCTGGCGGAGTCTGCCCGGATCGCCATGCAGCGAATCACAGACATTCGGTCTGATATCCAACCGCAACTCTAGTCCTTTCTCTTCGGCATGCATCGCCATGGAACGGATGATCCCGGTGACGCTTTGGTGGAGCCCAAAGTCAACGGGATCGAGTTCGAGCATACCGGCTTCGACCTTCGAGAAGTCCAGTATGTCGTTGATGATCGCCATGAGCGAATCGGCGGACTTACTGGCCATGGACAGATAATCACGCTGCTGGCGGGTCAACTTCGTCTCGAGCGTCAGTTCGAGCATCCCCAGCACGCCGTTCATCGGTGTTCGGATCTCGTGAGACATGTTGGCCATGAACTCGCTCTTGGCGACGTTGGCGGCCTCGGCGGCGTCCTTGGCGGTGTGAAGTTTGCTTTGGGCGAGCTGTCGCTCCCTGATCTCATCGCGAAGTTTCTCGTTCGTGTCCTTCATCGCATCTGAGGACTCTTCCAAAGCCGCGAGCATGCGGTTGAACTCCGAAGCCAGCAGCCCGATCTCGTCGGTTCTCCGCAGGGCGACGCGTTGGGACAGGTCGCGAGACTTACCGATATCCGCGACGCTTCGCACCAGTCTCATGATCGGACCGACAAAAGCCACACGCAACGCCAGCAGCATCACGATCAGCACACCCAGAGCGATGGCCAGGGCAATGATCCGCGCGCTGCCGATTACTTTATCGCCGGTGGCGGTAACGTTACGCGGGACATCCGCCCGGAGGAGCAGCAGCGGGCGGCTCCGGATGTCTGCCAGTACTGAGTAACACCGCAGGCGCCGATCGGAAGATTCCCGGATTACTCCCGGGTCGCCGGGTTCGATCGCGGTGGACAGATTCCGCTCATCAGGCTCGATCGATCCGCTGCCGATGAGTTTCAGATGCATGTCGACCAGGGCTTGGTTTCGCAGCTTCCCGATGCGATCCTCGTCCAGAAAACGCCCCATGAGAATCGTTCCCATCGGCGGACCGGTCAACCGGCTGGTCAGGATGGGGCGAGAGGCGATCAACATGGGACCGCAACCGGTCAGGATGATCCCGCTAGTCGCACCGTCCATGGACCCCCGGGCCAGCAGGTAGTGGTCTACGGGCATCGTCGCGGGGAATTCAGGCAGCGCTACGGTCTCCTCTTCTTCCAGATCGTAAACATTGCCCGCCAGCAGTTGTCCGGAAGTATCGTAGATCAGCAGGAGATTCAAATCTGCCGTGAGATATGTTGCCTCATTTATATTTGCCTTGATATAGGCGGCGTTTCGGTCCTGGGCGAATTTGTACGAGTCATCCCAGGACGCCCAGTCACGGCAGAGCAGGTCCAGGGCGTCGACTTCCCTCTGGATAGCCGCCCGGCAGCGATGGAGGTCTCTCAGGGCATCCTGCTGTTCCAGCGATTCAAAACCAGGGCGGATTATGAGATGATCCAGGACGATTCCCGCACCGGCGTAACTCAGGACACCGGCCAACACCGTTATCGCAATCTTCGTCCTCAAACCCATTTCAATCCACGCCTCAGTGCCCAAAGTTCTCAAAGAGCCGGTCAAAACATCCCAGACTCAACTCCTTAATAATCGGAATATCCTGCAACTATCTTTAGTGTACTGGTATTTCTCTTCACAATTATTCCGAGCTACGACAGCACGCAAGGCGAGTCTGAAAAGTGACTTACCGTCGGATTTGAACGGTGGGGCTCAGTTGGTATAGAAAAAGCCGGTATTCCGAACTGTTTCTGTTCGGTTACCGGCCTCTTCTTATTGAAATACCCCTACGGGGAGTCGAACCCCGGTCTCCAGGATGAGAACCTGATATCCTAGGCCGCTAGACGATAGGGGCATTTGTATGCTATATCGTTGCGACTCAGCGACTTACTGCTCATCGGCCTGGATCCCGCAAAAGTGCGAGACACCCTGGATGAACATTATAATATCATCCCGAGGTGGGTGCGTCAAGGGCATTTCGCGTCTGGAAACGCGATGCATCCGGGGAGGGGTAATAGGTTCGTGGGAGCGTTTTTTAACGCAAAAACTCGATAATATGCTTGACTGAGAAGGTATTTGCCGATAACATAATGTAAAGGAAAAGGATGGGCGGAGTAGTTCGTGTTCAAGTACTCTGCTCTGTATGCTCGAAGGTAGCTCAGACAACATGCGGTGCTCACGGAGGAAGTCATTTCCCTTGGAAGAGCGTCGCCAGGAAGGAACGGAAGGTGATACCTGTGAAATGCTCAGGGAAATTGCTCGCGATGGTAATGGGGATATTTCTGTCGGGCTCCGTGGGATTTGGTGCAACACTGAGTGTAGACGGCACGGTCACCGCGGGAGACTACGATATCGCAGTCACTGACGTGGACATCGGTGGCGAACAATTTGCGCTAAGCGCTTCGGACATCGACACTCTGCATTGGGGCCTCGTTCCGGATGTGACGTATCATCCTGTCACTAATCCGCTCGCCGCCTGGTACACTATCGGAATGACTGTCAAGGGTCCTGTCGGGAGCCCGCAGATCAATACCACCGGTGATGGGACGGGCTCATTTGCTCCTACCAAGGTGCATCTCAGCCTCAGCCAGGGCGGAACCGAAAGGAACTCGCTCGACGCGTTTATGTTCTTTGGGGGTTTCCTCGTCCCGCCTCTCATGTGGGACACCAGCGCCGCGACCCCGGCGGCGATCACCCTGGATGCCACTAACCTCAAGTACGCGGTAGGCACCGGGCTGGAAATTGCCATCAGGGCCGACAAGTTCAACCTCGACCCCGCCCAACCGTTCAGCTTCGATCTTCACTTCGAGGGTGGTGGCGAAAACGAGGACGACCGCATACAGGACCGCATACCCGAACCGGCGACGATGTCGATGCTGCTTGTCGGCGGACTGATTCCGCTTGTCCGCCGCCGCCGGCGTAAGAAGTAGTCTTCGGAAGTACTATACCGAACTGACAAGACCCGGCGAGTTATCGCCGGGTTTTTTCATGGCTGGATATTCGGCGTGTGGGTGACCGGCGTGTTGGCCTGGCAGATCACGTCAACCGCCTCGTGCAGCGAGTCGGTTATGACGAACTGGTCCATGTCTTCGGGAGATATCTTCTGGTAGCTCTTGTGGAGCATTATCTTGTCGATCCATTCTTCCAGACCGCTCCAGAAACTCCTCCCGATCAGGACAACGGGGAAGCGGTGGGCCTTGCCCGTCTGGATAAGCGTCATGGAATTGAAGAACTCGTGCAGCGTTCCGAACCCGCCGGGGAAGCAGACGAAGGCACAGGAGTACTTCACGAACATTACCAGCCTGACGAAGAAATAGCGGAAGTCGAGGGTTATGTCCTGGTAGCGATTGGGGAACTGTTCGATGGGCAGTGTGATGTTCAGGCCCACCGAGGTCCCTCCCGCTTCGATCGCGCCCTGGTTTGCCGCCGCCATGATCCCCGGACCGCCGCCGGTGATGACGGTGTATTTCTTCTTGGCGAGCATACCCGCGAGTTTGCGGGCCTTGCGGTAGTAGGGATCGTCTTCGGGCGTGCGCGCCGAACCGAAAATGCTCACCCCCGATTCGACGCGGCTCATCGTGTCGAATCCGTCGACAAATTCACTCAAAATGCGAAAAACCCGCCAGGGATCTTCGCCTATAAATTGAGGTTCCAGTATTGTGGCCATGGTTGCTCCGTAGTCGCGTTGTGGCGTGTTAACTGACAGTTACAGATACTTATCGGCAATTCGCTGTCCCGGAGTTGACACCCAACGGGCCGGTGGGTTGAGTTTTTCAAAATCGTCGGCGGAATTGACAAACTGCCTGAATTATTGCCTAATGCCGGTTTCAGGAGATTTAATATGCGATCTAAGCTATTTGGACTGTCGTTGCTGTTGGTCTTGGCGGGCGGTTGCGGGGGTGAGTATATACTGACCGTCCCCGACCAACTCTCAGCCGTCGGCGACGACGTTACGGTTGTCGCACGCCTCCAGCGAAACGACTTCTTCGTCGTGAACCTGGCGGCGGTCAGAGCCTACCTGCGCTACCAGATAGGCGAGGGGGTCGAGAGATCCGCGTCGACTGACAAGCTGGGATATTCCGCCGTTCGTCTCGTGATGCCCGAAAAGCCCGGTCGATACGATCTGGCGATTCGATACCAGGACGATGACGGTGATGAGACCGCCAAGACCGTGGGGGCTTACGCCTGGGACCCCGCCAAGCCCGTGATAGCGGTGGACATGGACCCGCTTCCGCGCCGCCGGGCCAAACTGACCCAGGGGCGCAAGGGCTGGTGGACCGGGCTGGCGAAATACACCGTCGATCTCATTCCACGCGCCACGCCGGGCGATGCGCCGTCGGCGAGGGCGGCGTTGGCGAAGCTGGCGGGAAAGGCCAATATTCTGTACCTCACGCGCCGCGAGGTGGTCAACCATCTGCAATGTCGCAGCGAACTGTCCGCGCACGGATATCCCGACGGACCGGTGCTCACGTGGCGCAGGCAGCGGTGGCACCTCGTGCCCGGGCGATTCAAGATACCTAAAGTGGTCGTCGAGGCTCGCCTGGTCAGCCAACTCGGTGAATTGCGAAAGACCTTCAGTAACATGTGGGTCGGGATTTCCGAGTCGTCTCTGGCGGGCAAGGCGTTCGTCGAGGCGGGGATGACGGCTGTTGTTGTCGGCGATGCGCGTCTCGACGGTGATAAGGTGATGCGCGTCGGGACGTGGAAAGAACTTGCCGAGAAGGGACTCTAGGCGGCGATGTCCGATTCTTGCCCCCGCAGCATTGTTGTGTTTCTGCCCAACTGGGTTGGCGATGTGGTAATGGCCACCCCCACCCTTCGTGCGCTGCGCAACTGCTTCGCCGATTCTCATATTACCTACTTCGGGCGGTCCGTCGCGTTGGATACTCTCGGCGGTACCGATTGGGCGGACGACGTTATCGAGGCTGCCGTGAAAATCCGATCGCGAACACTGGGCCAACTGCAGCTCGTCGGAGCCCTGCGCGCCGGGAGGTTTGACCTGGCGGTGCTGCTGACAAACAGTTTTCGCACCGCCTTCCTTGCGAAACTCGCCGGGATAGGACGAATCGCGGGATACGATCGCGATGCGCGCCGATTTCTTCTGACCGACAGAATCTCACCGCCAAGGGACGATTCGGGCAAACTCGTACCCATTTCCGCCGTCGACTACTACGCCGAACTTGCCGGATTGATCGGCGTTGAAGTGTCCGATCGCGAAATGTATTTGCCCCTGACCGATACCCACGAACAGATAGCAGAGGAGCTCTTCGAACAAGCCGGAATCGATCAGGACCGACCGGTTGTAATGTTGAACCCCGGCGCCTCGGGCGGGACCAGTAAGATATGGGGACCCGATCAATTCGCCCGGACCGCGGACATGCTCATCGAATCCCGCGGCGCGCAGATCGTAATCAACGCCGCACCCCCCGAGAAGCCTGTCGCCGCGGATGTGGCCCGGCGAATGGAGGGGACGCCGGCCATCAATTTCGCCGACCGCGACAATACCCTCGGGCTGCTCAAGAGCATGTTGAAGCGCACCGACGTGCTGGTGACTAACGATACCGGCGCCAGGCACATCGCCGTTGCGGTGGGCTCGGCGGTGGTCACCGTCTTTGGCAGCACCGATCCGCTCTGGGCGAGAATCAACTGCCCGCGGGAGCGGATCGTCAGTGTCGAGGTAGACTGCGGACCGTGCGGACGGAAGCTATGCAACCAGATCCCCGGACCGATATACCACCACTGCATGGGCAAAGTAACCCCCGAAATGGTCGTCGAAGCCACCGGGCAACTCCTGGACGAATTGCTCGCCAAATCGGAAGGGGGGCCAGGGCGATGAGCGGCGGGATTTGCGAAAACAGCGAGTTGACCGAACTGCTGATCGGCGCACGCCTCGACACCGTCGACGGCGCCTTTGCCTACGGAGGCGGGGAGGATCTGGTAAAACCGGGCCTCGGGACGCGGCGGAGAACGCGAATCGAATTGGACGACCGCGTGCTTTACCTCAAGCGATACGGTCCCGAGCGGTTTGGCGATCGTTGGCGGCGCTTCATGACTTACGGGCGGAGCAGTCCGGCGAGTGTGGAGTTCGAGAACATCCGCGCCGCTCAGCGGTGCGGTGTCGCGACGATGGACGCGGTTGCCTTCGGGCACGAGATGGGTTTCGGGGGTCTTTTCGCCCGGCGAAGTTATCTCGTGGTCACCGCCGTTGAGGGAGATGCGATCGAGCGATGCGGGAGTGAATTCCTCGCCGCTGGTTCTGACGGCGACGGGGCGCGGCGGTTGACTGATAAACTCGCCAGGCTGGTCGGAACACTTCACGGCGCGGGCTTCGTACACCGTGACCTGTACGCCTCGCACGTATTCCTGCACGATTCGCCCGACGGCGTGTCGCTATACCTGATAGACCTCGCCCGCATGTTCGCACCTCGATGGCGGGCCTTCCGATGGCGCGTCAAGGACCTGGCCCAACTCAAATATTCGATGCCCGCGGTCTGGGTTCAAGACCACTGGGACGAATTCCTCGGGGCTTACCTGGACATCTGCGGCGGTAACGCCGAGAGATACTCCCGTGCGGTCGACCGCAAAGCAGCTTCGATCCGTCGCCGGGCCGAACGCAAAGCAGAGGGGGCCCCCGAGCGATGAAGGTTGCACTGGTAATAGAACGGATGGACCCCCTCCGAGGCGGGCGGGAGACCTCGACCGCCCAGGTAGCCGCCGAGCTTGCCCGCTGCGGATGCGGCGTTACGATCGTCTGCCAGTCCGGTCGGTGGGAGTCACCCGGCGTCGATGTCCGCCAGGTCGGCGCCAAGGGAACCTCACGCGTGAGCCGATTGCGAAACTTCGCCGCCGACGTCGCCCGGGCGATCGAGGGGCAGGGCTTTGACATCGTCCATGCCACGCTGCCTATACCGCAGGCGAACGTTTACCAGCCTCGCGGCGGGACCGTGCCCGCACAGATCGCTGCCAGCCTGCGGAGACGATCCGCCCCAAGCCGCCTCCTGCGGCGGATCACCGAACCGTTTAACGCCTGTCGCCGTCGGATGGCCGCCTTCGAACGCGATCTGCTGACAGGCGGGCGGGCGATTTGCCTCTGCGTCAGCCAAATGGTCAAGGACGAATGCTTCAGCTACTACGGCCTGACCGATGGCGTCGAGATGGTCTACAACTGCGTTGACGCTCCCGCCGGCGATACCAGGGACGACGATCGTTCGCGGATCAGGGGCGATATTGGCGCCGCGGCGGACGATCCGGTATTTCTGACCGTCGCGACAAATTTTGAACTGAAGGGCATTGCCCGGGGGATCGAGGCCTTCGCCCGGTGGCGCGGCGATTCGGGACGTGACGGTTCGCGCCTGGTGGTTGTCGGTCGCCGGTCGCCCGATCGCTACATCAAGCTGGCGGCAGATTGCGGTGCAGGCGACGCGGTAGTCTTCGTACCGCCGAGCGAAGAGATATTCCAATGGTATGCAGCCGCCGACGCGGTGATACTCCTGAGCTGGTACGATCCGTGCAGCCGGGTGGTGTTGGAAGCCGCCCGCTGGTCGATACCGTCGATCACGACGAGGTTCAACGGTGCGGCTGAGGCGTTCGGCGACGGTGGATGTATCGTGGTGGACTCCCCGTTGGACAGCGGTGCTATTGTGGCCGGTATGGCGGTGATGGCCGATCCGGTCACGCGACAGAAACATTCCGAGGCCTGCGGGGCTCTTGGCGACTACCTCGGCGTCGAAAGGCACGTTAAGGAATTGATCGACGCATACGGCCGTGCGCCGAAAATAAAATAATGATCGAGAATCCCTACATCCTGTTGATTGCGTTTCCGCTGACAGCCTACGTTATCGGCGCCACTCCGTTCGGTCCGATACTCGCGCGGTTTCACGGCGTGAATCTCCGCAAGCACGGTTCGGGCAATGTTGGGGCTACGAATGTCGGGCGGACGCTCGGGCGGCGGTGGGGGATGCTTTGCTTCTCTCTGGACGTACTTAAAGGTCTCGTGCCCGTGCTGCTGGCGAGGTTGCTGGGGCCCGCGGTGACATCCGGAGCGGCGCCTTCGCAGTTGAGTCAGTTCGCATGGTTGGCGGCGGGCTTCGGGGCGATACTCGGGCACGTTATGAGTTTCTGGTTGGGGTTTCGGGGTGGTAAGGGGGTGGCTACCTCGCTGGGAGTTGTGTTGGGAACGTTCCCGTACTTCACCTTCGCCGGACTCGCCGCGCTGGGGATATGGGTGATTGTCGTGCTGACCACCCGTTACGTTTCGCTAGCCAGCATCGTTGCGGTGGTGGTATTCGTGTTGGCGTTCGCGGGGATAAACTGGTTCGCACTGGGCCTGACACCTCGCGACCTCTGGCCGCTGGGTTCGTTCGCATCCGCCATGGCGGCGCTCATCATCTACCTGCACCGGGGCAATCTCGGGCGACTGCTCGCCGGTACGGAATCCAAGGTGAACATTCGCAGTTCGTAGACGCCGCTTCTACGTTACGCCATAACATCCGCGAGCCACGCCGGCGGTCTGATCGGTTTGCCTTCGGCGTTGACGATGGCGTGTACGGTATAACCGCTTGCCACCCGGTCGCCCGAGACGTGGGCGATGGTGACGTCAAATCGCATGCTGGCTTTTCCGGCCATTGCGGCTGTGGTGATAAGTTCGAGTTGATCGTCGTATCTCGCCCGCCCGTGAAATTCCACGTGCGCTTCGACGAGCGGAAGCAGCGCGCCGCGCAGTTCCATTTCGGCGTACGGTATGCCCGCCTGCCTGAGCCAGTCGGTTCGCCCGACTTCAAACCACTCCAGTGCGCGGGAATTGTAGAACGTCCCCATCTGGTCGGTTTCGCTGTATCGAACGCGGAGTTTTGTCGTGCTCTTTTCAGGAGGCATGATCGGGTCCTTGTATCAGATCGCGCCAGGGCGATCAAGCGTCCAAAACGCCTCGCCTGGCGGAGTTCAGTACTTTCGACAGGGCGTCGGCGTGTTTCCATGCCTCGAATCGCCACCAGCCGCTCATGTCGTCGGGCGGGGGGACCGCCGCGGCGATCTCGCTGTCGCTCTTGCCCGATGCCGCCAGTTCCGCGACGGTTTCGAGAAGGTAATCGAAGTACTCCACCCATCGCACCAACTCCCCCGTACCACATACCGGTCCGTGCCCGGGGACCACAATTGATGCGTCGAATTCGATCAGCCGCGCATAAGTATCCCGTAGGCGCCGGCGGAGTTCGCCGTTCAACAGACCGCCCGAGGGGATCAGGCCCCATCCGAATATGTCGCCCGCGAACAGGACGCTATCGTCCGGAGCCCAGACCACGCAATCTTCGGCGGTGTGGCATCCGGGCATCGGGATCATGCAAACTTTCCGCCCGGGCGACTCGAACACCCTGCCCGCCGCTTCGATCGTCGCAGTTCGCTGATTGACGATCTCGGCGTCGAATCGCTCGACGAACGCTCCGTTAAGCGATACGTGGTCGTAGTGCGTGTGGGTGTTCAGTACGTAGCGAACCGGCTTGTCGCCGACCGATTTGGCGATCGCGGCTAGCACTTCGCCCTCGAGATGCGCTTCTTCCAGGGCGTCTACGACCAGTATGTACTCGCCCATATCGCACCAGCCCATATTGTCGATCGCCTGCCGCACGAAGAAACCTTCGCCCGCGGTCACAATCACCGGTGTATCTGTCGGATCGCCTGTCATTTTTGCTGTCCTTGGATGAAAAGTATTAAGAAACTCGGTCGAAAGTTTGCGTGAGTATATTCCTAGCCGGCCTGAATGACACAACCGTTATTGGGGGTGTTGGCTTTGTCGATATTGTTCTCGATCATTTCCGCGGGTCTCCCATTATCTCCGGAGACAGGGATGATTCTACAAATCAAGCGAATCAGGGACACGCAAATAATCGCATTTGCGGAGCCCCCGGGGCGGCGACAAGGAATATCCAAAGGGAGCCCCGACGGGGCTCTGGGATATCTTGACATATATACCGAGCCCTCCCGAAGATTATGCAACAAGCCTCCCGGTTCTTGCTAAACCGCAAGCGGTCTGACTCCACACTCATTCGGATTCTATCGTATTCGCCGCTTGCGGCTTAGCGCTTTTGGGACGCTCGTTGCATAATCTTCTCACGGACGGGTCTACCTTATGTCGGTCCTGACGGACCTGACCTGCCCCCGTGCGCGTTTGAATCCCGCCGTGTAGCTCTTGGCGCATAAAAAAGTTCCGACAGTCATGGAGTGCATGCGATGTCGGAACTTACGGAGAGGGCGGGATTCGAACCCGCGGTACACCTTGTAGGCGTACGTCGGTTTAGCAAACCGGTGCATTCAGCCACTCTGCCACCTCTCCGGTGGTAAATACCGTCAGTCGTCCCAGACAATCGTCTCGGGCAAACTGCCAGTACATGCCCCTTTATATCGGCCCGCGGCGGTGCTGTCAAGACAGGCATTGGCGTGCTCGCTTTCAAACAGTTTACATACGAGCATGGCGCTGACGAGACGCCGAGCGGATACTACAGCAATAACCAGACTCCCGGGCGGTGTCCCGTCGACCGGTATTAGGGGCCCAGATCCGCGATCCAATGCAAAAAGGTGGAATTGCCGAAGCTTCGCCGGAAACAGCATGCCTCCATAATACGTGCTGTATCAGGAGATTACAGAATGTTTGCGTGTTTCTATCATTTTTGCACTTGACTTAGAATGTTAGTTGCGGATATACTTGTTCGTTGTGCCGAACACTGCGAATCCCGCACCGATGTGTGGAGGTGGTTTGGCGTTCTGTGAGTTTTGTATCGTTGGTGGCCCCTGCGTGGCAATTGTCGCGGGTAGACTGCCAGATATGGTGGATATTCAGATGGCAAGTGGATCCGACAAACTCAGTCCGTCACTTGAAGACTACCTTGAGGCCGTATTGATCCTGGTGCGTCGCGGCAGTGTGGCGCGAGTGCGGGACATAGCGGCGCATCTTGATGTTGGCAAGTCGTCGGTTACCGGTGCGGTGAAGACACTTGCCAAGCGCGGGCTGGTTAACTACGAACCGTACCAGTTCATAACGTTGACCGATCGCGGGCGGGAACTTGCTGAGGATATTTCGGCAAGGCACGTTCTGCTGCGGGAGTTTCTGAGCGATATTCTCGGTCTGGACGAAGAGGCCGCAGAGGCCAACGCCTGTCGTATGGAACATGCCGTCGACGCCGAACTCCTGGAGCAGTTGGGGAAGTTTTCTGTTTTTGTCCGCGACTGCCCGCGAGCGGGAAAGAGTTGGATCAGAGCGTTTGTCGAGCGCTGCGGGGCAGGCGATGTGGACGGTGAGGTCTGCGGCCGCTGCGCCGCGGAGATTGACTCAGGCCGCGGAAAAGTTTCTGCGCCGGTCGAGGTTGTTGGTTCCGAACACGGGGATCAGGCTGCGGCGATGCCCCTGACGATGGCGTCGGTCGGGCAGGAGGTTTGCGTCGCCGAGATCACCGGCACGCGCGAACTTCAGCACCGTCTAGCCGAGATGGGTCTGACCCCGGGCATGAGGTTCTCGGTTGTCAACAAGGGAAATCCCGGGCCTTTCATTATTTCGGTGAAGGGTTCAAAGCTGATGCTCGGTCGGGGAACGGTGCATCGAGTAATGGTGACGGCGGACTCTTAGACGCCGGATAAAGGATACAGCACTTCGATGTCCCGATTGAACATAGCACTGGCGGGTAATCCCAACTCGGGAAAGACCACGATCTTCAATTCGCTGACCGGCGGGCGCCAGCACGTGGGCAACTACCCCGGCGTGACGGTCGAGAAGAAAGAAGGGACGGCCGTTGTCGGAGGCAGGGAAGTCGATGTCGTCGACCTCCCGGGCACGTACAGCCTGACGGCCTACACGATCGAAGAGATCGTCACGCGGAAGTTCATCATGGAGTCCGAGCCGGACGTCGTGATCGATATCGTCGATTGTTCGAATCTCGAGCGTAATCTCTATCTCGCCACGCAGTTGCTGGAGTGCGGAGTTCCGCTCGTTCTGGCGTTCAACAAGAGCGACCTGGCGGAGGCTCGCGGGTTCCATATTGACTGCCCGCGTCTGGCGGATCTGCTGGGCGTACCGATCGTCGAAACGGTGGGCACGAGCGGTGCCGGTCTGGACGAACTGCTCGCCAAGGCGCTGGAGGTCGCCGCGGCGGGGAGCGAGGCTGTCGCACAGCAGCGCCTGCCCGATTACGGTACGGAACTCGAGCCGCACGTGGTTGAAATGGCCCGTGAAATTGCGACTCGCTGCGGGCTGGAGCGTCACAGCCGCTGGTATGCGCTGAAGCTTCTGGAAGGTGATAAAGAGACCATCAAGCGCGTCGAGTCTCTGGCGGATGAGGCTCACCGCGAGCAGATCGCCGAGATCATCGCGGAAACCGGTTCGCTACGAAAGCACATTGAGGAAGTATGCGGCGATTCGCCGGAAATAGTTTTCGCGGATCGGCGTTATGGCTTCATCTCCGGGGCGTGTACCGAGGCGGTGGTGCAGAGCGTCGAGGCTCGCCACGACCTTTCCGACCGCATCGACGCGGTGATGACGCATCCGATCATGGGCCTGCCTATATTCATCGCGATGATGTACGTGGTGTTCCAACTGACCTTCACCATCGGCGCGTTACCGATGGGTTGGATCGAGAGCGGGTTTGGCTGGTTGTCGGAGAATCTCGCGATGCTTTGGCCCAAGGCCTCCGAGAGCCTGCTCAAGAGCCTCCTGATCGACGGGATAATAGGCGGCGTGGGCGGCGTGATAGTCTTCCTGCCGAACATCCTGCTGCTGTTCGCGGGGATTGCGATTCTGGAAGATTCGGGCTACATGGCGCGGGCGGCGTTCGTGATGGACCGGTGGATGCACAAGATCGGTTTGCACGGAAAGAGTTTCATCCCGATGCTGATCGGTTTCGGTTGTAACGTGCCGGCGATCATGGCCACCCGCACGCTGGAAACGCGCCGCGACCGGATGACCACAATGCTGGTGATCCCGCTGATGAGCTGCGGGGCGAGGCTGCCGATCTACGCATTGATTATCCCGGCGTTCTTCCCGTCGGCGTGGCACGGGCCGATGCTCTGGACGATGTACCTGATCGGGATCCTGCTGGCGATTGTCCTGGCAAGATTGCTCAGATCGACCCTGTTCAAGGGCGAGTCGGCGGCGTTCGTGATGGACCTCCCGCCGTACCGCATGCCGACGGTCAAGGGGCTGGCGGTTCACATGTGGGAGCGATCGTGGATGTACCTCCGCAAGGCCGGTACGGTCATCCTGGGCGTGTCGGTCATAATGTGGGCGCTGGCCGCCTTCCCGCGAATGTCTTCGGACGAACTTGACGCTAAATACGCCGATCGAACCCAAGCCGCCCAAACGACCTTCACCGCCGGCTTGGACGGCGTGAATAACCTGCTGGGCCTGGGGGAGGGCTCTTCGGTTGTTGCCAATGCGGTCGAGGCGGAAATGACGCTCGCCGAGGCCGCCGGGGAGTTCTTCGAACACGAGCAGGGGTATGTCGACGCCCGGGCCGCCCGAGATGCGACGATCGCATCGCTGCTTGACGGGCCTGACGGCGAGACCCTCAAGCGGTTCATGGATGCTCGCGACCAGATCGTCGCCGCACGGGAGGCATTTGCCCGGACGGTCGAGGACGAGGAGTTGCAAGGGGGGTCGAGGCAGTATGTGGCGATGGAACTGTACCGCGACAGGGAACTCGATAAGATCGCCAAAGCCTCCCCGCGGGCCAGCGCTGCCGCGATGAAATATCTCGACGAATCTGTAGGCCCGCTGGCCCAGGCGATGGGCGATATCGAAAACTCGCAACTGCTGGACCGAACCAGCCAGAGCATACTCGGGCGGATCGGGCGGGGCATTGAGCCCGTGGTCCGGCCGATGGGATTTGACTGGCGGATCGGTACGGCGCTGTTGGGATCGTTTGCGGCGAAGGAGGTTTTCGTTGCCCAGATGGGGATCGTCTATTCGGTTGGCGAAGGGTCCGATGATTCGGCGACTTTGCGGAAGAAACTCAGCGATAATTACAGTCCGCTGGTGGGGTTCTGCATAATGCTGTATTGCCTGGTAAGTGCGCCGTGCGTTGCGACGATAGCGGCTACCTGGCAGGAAAGCGGGCGTCTGCGGTGGGCCCTGGCGCAACTGATAGGCCTGACGCTGCTGGCGTACGTGCTGACGGTGGCGGTGTACCAGATCGGAAGTCGTCTGGGTTGATGCGGCGGATGAAAGAGTTGCGGAATGTGGAAGATGTTTGAATCAATAATCGTGCTGGTGGTGATAGGCGTTGCGGCCGCATTTCTGGCGTGCCGTGCGAAGAAGACCCTCAGCGGCGAGGACGGCTGCGGGTGCGGTAAAGAGAAGAGTTGCGCGGTGAAGTCACTCGATTCGCTGTCCGCCGCCGACGCCCCCGAACAAGAAGATGAGGACGATGACGCGGGCGCCTAAGTCACGTCCCGCCGGATATCGCGCAGGGCGGGGAACTGGTCTCGCCAGCGGTTAAGCGCGTCGCTGTCGAGCGGCGCGCCGATGACGCACTGATCGTCGCCTGCCCGGGCCAGGACGTTTCCCTGCGGATCGATTATGACGCTACCGCCGGCGTAAGTGTGGTTCGGATCGGTCCCGCAGCGATTGACGCCGACGACGTATGCCTGGTTTTCGATAGCCCGGGCGCGCAGCAGGCATGCCCAGTGGTCCGAGCGTTGCGCCGGCCAGTTGGCGATCACCGCGATGAGATCGGCCCCGCCGCCCGCGGCGCTGCGGAACAACTCGGGAAACCGCAGATCGTAGCATATCGCCGGGGCCAGTTGGAACTTGCCCACGGGGATCACGACCGCCTCATCACCGGGCGTGTAGTGGTCGGCTTCTGACGAGGGCGAGAAGGGATGCATCTTCCAGTAACGCCCGATAAGCGATCCGTCCGGGGCGAGGAGTACTGCTTCATTGCGGAAAGTCTCGCCGTATCGCCTCGCCAGTCCGCCCAGCAGGTAGACGCCGAATTTGCCGGCGCTTTCGGACAGGAACGTTGCGGTCGGTCCGTCAGGCGGTTCGGCCAGTGTGGCGGCGTCCATCGAGAAGCCCGTGGAGAACATCTCCGGTAGGACCACGAGATCTCCGCGCTGGAGATCTGCCGACGCCAGCAGTTCCGCGATCGCCCGGCGGTTGGCGGGCGGGTCGGACCATACGATATCGAGTTGGATGCACAGGGCGTTCATTGCAAGTCCTGCCCGCCGGGGTGTTTCTACGCGCCGGGGGGATGAGTTAATCTTACCGGCTTTTTTGCTTCTCGGCGATTGGAAACTTACTTTCCACTTGTTGGAGTAATTCGTTGATATGGAGCAAACAGGGGTTATACATGGAAGATTCTGTTTCTGGTTTATGGCCCGCCCAGGCCGGCGAAAACAAGCGCTCAGCGGTATTCGCATACGCATTGTGGATTCAGCACGCTCTGCTCGGTAAGACGATCGCCCCCGTGCCCGACATACAGTGGCAGGAGGCCGTCGGAAGGCGCCTTCTCACGCCCGCCGAAAAGGCCGCCCGCTGCCGGTACTTCGATCGTAAAGCCCGCGCCGGACTGGCGATGTGCCAATAGTGCCCGGCGTCAGTTCTCGTCTTTCGATGGTGCTTCTTGACCGACGAACGCCGTCGCGCAGAGTTTGAGACACTGTTCGACCGGCATGTCGAGTTCTTCGATGCATTCCGGTTCGCAGTAGACGGTTATTCCCCCGAACATGTAGCTGAACGGTAGATAGACCGCCACCGTCCGCCCGCCGCCGGAGTCTTGGGCGAATGGGGGGTTATCGTTGGTGCGGATACCGAGCATCTTCATGCTCGACCCGCGTGGGGAGTAATGGACAACCTTCCCCATTTTGCCCGCATTTCCGCCGAAGAGTTGAAGCAGGTCGCGCACCGACTCGTACAGCGTCTTGATCCCGGGGACCCTGGTGACGATTTGTTCCAGCAGCGACCAGACGGCCTGGAACAACCAGAACCGCGTAGCCAGGCCCACCAGGTAGACCGCCGCGATCAGGACCAGCGCCCCGACCCCCGGCGGAAGGGTGATGTTGGGCAGTATACTGGCGCCAAGTGCGTCCAGGGCGCTGCCCAACCAGCAGACCACATACACCGTAACCGCCAACGGGACCAGGACCATAACACCGGCCAGAAATATGCCTAGCTGCTTCTTCATGGAGAATCTCCTTACTTGCCGTCTGGCGTTGTGGGATATTCTACAGTGGACTGCGGGAAGGTGTAGGAAGTTTTCAGATACCAATCCGCCGCGACCCGGCGGGTGTCACATTTGGTTCACAACGGCAGGTACCAGGTTGATGACCGACGACGCGCGAAACCGCAAGCGGTTTTGTGATATATGCGATTGACAGGTTTTTGTGTTCGTTGTACTCGTTCATTTTTTCAGAAATTTTGTTGGTCGAAACGTAAAATTCTTCCCGCGCGCAAAACTCTCCGAACATCCTGACCGGTCACGTTTTACGCGATTGACATTTCTGCTGGACAAAAAATCTTTTTGGGGGGGTGTCACAGATCGCGCCTCTTTCGCCAGTTACAGACTGTCAGGACGGGTGGCATAAGCCGGAATTGAGCGGGATAAGCGGAATAGCAAAGGGTTACGAACGGGAGGATCTGCAACAGCGAATCGCCGATACCGTCGAAGGGTATCGACAAGCCGCGATCCGGCTGGCGGCGAGGTTTA
This sequence comes from uncultured Planctomycetaceae bacterium, assembly GCA_964607575.1. GTDB lineage: Bacteria > Planctomycetota > Phycisphaerae > SM23-33 > SM23-33 > BS750m-G57. The sequence goes on from CAZSLS010000008.1 coordinate 64,404, forward strand.
TGAAACCGCTGCTCGAGAAACAGATCGAAGTCGCACTCGAAGGCAATGGCGAAACGTCGCGCAGGTGCCGCGAGTTCCTGCTCAAGACGTTCATGATCTCGCTACCCCAACAAGCCGCCAAACGCGCCGGCGGCAAGCAACTCGATGGTATCGTCCTGTACAAGAGTTTGACGGAACTACCGCCTGATTTGAAGGATCGGGTCATCAAAGAACTCGGCGGACCGACGGAAGAACGGTTTGCAACCACTGAAAACACAGAAAGCACGGAAGCGGAAGAACCAACGGTTTCGCCGACGCCGGATCCGCCGCCAGTTGCCAAGCCGTCCGATAAGAAGAAAAAAGAGGTCCCGCCTCCGTTTTCTACAAAGGTCACTCTCCCCGATGGCAGGAGGATCTACCGCGAGACTATCCGCCTGATCGAAGAAGCGGAAGCAGAGGCCGCCGCGAACCCACCAAGACGAAGAATCCCGCGGAGTCCACCGTAATCGGTGAGCAGTAATCGGTGACGGAACAACAGTCTCCGCAGTCACCCCGTTTAGCGGCAGGGCTCACGCGCCCGCCTCGTCCCGACGCAGTCGGGAATGTCGTTCGCATCAAGACCCCGCTCCTACGGTTGGTCGCTAATTGTCGGCCGCTGATGGTCGGGCAATACGCTTTTTGAAAAGTGAATAGGGTTTAGATTCAGCCCGGATATCTCACGCGATCCTCCGCGCCGACGGGGCGCCCCGCGCGCTGCCCGCGTGAGATATCCGGGTTGGGGTTCGCCGTGCAAATGGGGTCAGAGCGCCGTTAGGCGTTAGTGACGAACATTCAGTCCGCTAAGGTCCAACGTTGCGTCGTGCCCATGATCAATTATGGGCTTTTGCCCTTGTTTTTAAGGGTCAATTGAGATCGATTCGGCCGCATGATGCGACCGGCGTTAAATCGACGTCGGGGTCAGGCAAATTAAAATGACCCCTTTTCACTTCGCAACGGCCGACACGCCCAAGAGCATCAGCGCCGCAAGGACGGCGCGCAGGAGTGTTCGCATCAGATAGCTTGTCGTCATGGTGTTGTTCTTCATGGTTGGCTTGGTGATAACAGACGGTCCCGACAGTCTATCGCCCCGGTTTCAGCGCGAACGACTTGATGGCCAGTCCTTTCTGCGGAGGGTTGCAGCGCAAAAACCGCAGTGTGTTGGCGCCCTTTTTGAGGGTGAGCGTGACCGGCTCGGAGTCCTGCCACTTGCCGACCGTGAAGGGCATCGTCATGGTGACCTTGGACTCGTCATTGGCAGAGACGACGAGTTGCTGATTGTAATTGGCCGTGACCACGCGCGCCGTCAACGAGTACTTGCCCGATCGCGGGACGGTGATCTCGTACTCAAAGTTCGATTTCGTGCCCTGACTCGGCCCGGTCGGGTCCTTCTTCGGACTTTTCGCGTAGTAGTCTCGGACATACGTGTCCGATATTCGCTCGCAAACGTTACCGTATATGTCGTATAGGCCCCACGGATTGGGCTTCTTCTTGCCTACCGGATGCGACTTGCCGCCGGCGTTGTCCTTGAACCAGGCATAGTCTCCCAGCCGCGCCGGATCGTTGCCGAAGAACCATCGCGTGTCTTTGCCCGCGCGGGAGGCATACTCCCACTCGGCTTCGGTGGGAAGCCGCACTTCCCGACCTGTCTTCTCGGCGAGGTTCTCACAGAATTTCAGCGCGTCCGGCGCCGCGACGTTGTCAACCGGGCAGTCCGGGGCCTTGGTCGATCTGCTGGGGTTCGAGCCCATGACGGCTTGGTACTGCGCCTGGGTCACCTCGTACTTGCCCAGATAGAATCCCCTGGTGAGCGTGACCGCGTGCTTCGGTAACTCGACGCAGTGGAACCTTCCGTCGGTCTTGCTTTCGCCTCCCATCGCGAACGCTCCGGGCTTGATGTAGACCATCTCCATCGTCACGCCGTCGGCCAGCTTGAGCGTCAGTGTACGCGGGGCCCGGTTGCTGGCATGCGTGACCGCCGCCCGTAAACCCCAGTTGTTGTATCTACCATATCCGCCGCTGAGCAGCCGCCTCCCGGAGGTGCATGCCGGGGCGTCGCCCTTCCACGTTCCGCCGCGCAGAACAGTTTGGCCCTTAGGGGAGAAACGCGGGAGGAATATCTGCAGACCGCCGGCGAAGCTCTTCATGGCCTTGACATCCTTTGTGCTTCCGGAGGGCTTGCTGTATGCGGCGGCCGGTATCGATATGACGCCGCCGGAGCCGTAGACGATCTTCTTGTCCTCGGTGGTCTCCGGGCGGGCCGTAGCCTTCTCTTTTCCGTCCGCCTCGCCCAGGTTCTCGCCGACGGCCTTGAGCGCCTCGGCCTTGGTTTCCTTTATGATCGCTCGCTGAGTTTTGAGCGCCACACTGCTCCAGAATTCGGGCTTCCCTCCATCCCCGTAGGTGGGCTTCTCGCCCAGAACGTCGCCAGCCCAGTAGGCGCGTTTGACCTGCAGATACGCCGTGGCGTTACTGCGTGCCTGTGTAGTGGCCAGGAAAGCTCTGTCACTGGGGTATCGTCCGGCGTAATTGGAGCCCTTGCCGCCGCCCCATCCCGGTCCCAGGCAGACGACCCAACCCTTGGGCGTCCAGCGCGCCAGGGCCGCGTGGCCTCGACTGGGACGGGGAATGGTCGGAATCCCCCAGGCTCGCAACATAAATCGCCCGAAGAACGCGCGCCGGCCGCACACGCCTCCGTTCATAAGAATGTTCTGAAAGAACTGGAGTTCCGGCCTGTCGTATTTATTGTCCCCCGACCCGTACTTAACGTCACTCGAGACGATACCCACATAGCGCCAGGAGTGGCTGGGTTGGTAGACATGGTCTGGACGGAAGTTGCGGAGTGTCTGGCGCCCCCAGGCGAGGGTCTCGTCCGGCTCGTGCCCGTCAACGACCATTCGCAGGTCCCAGGTGCTCAGACCTTTGAACGCCGAATCCAGTTCGCCGCCCAGGTAGGCCTTTTCGTAATGCAGGTAGCGCCTCGCCGGGTCAATGATCTCAGGTCCATCGGCAAGAGCCTTGGGATTTTGCCGGCTGACGGGAATCGCATGCTCCAGGGCGATGGCCAGCGCCAGCCGCTGCAAAACGCCTTTGGACGCCTTGTCGCTCACCTTCCGGATGACGGTGTAGATCTTCATCGTCGGGCCGTACTCCGCCGGGCCATACCCGCGGCCCTTTCGTGCGGCTTTGGCCCCGTCGGCGACCAGCATCTGCTTCATGAGGTCGGCGTCCGCCAGCAGCTTCTCGACCAGCGCCGCCTGTGCCTTTCCCTGCCCGGCGAACTGGGCCAACCCTTGAGGCGTGGCCTTGAGCAGGACGACGTATTTGGCGAGCTTGGCGTCCAACGCGTCGCTTGCAAGGAACTTACTTACCGCACCGGCGCTGGCTTTCTGCGGGATCTTCGCTTTGAGTTCGGTGCGCAGTTTGTCGAGCATTCCCGAGTACCGCTTGACGAGCTGCTGCTCTGTCGCCGCCTCAGCAGCGCCGGCGCAAACGACCAAAGAGGCAAGTAAGATGAGGATGAACAATCTGGATTTCATGTCAGACTCCTGATAATGAGATGTGATATCTCGATTAACTTACTGATAGAAAATTCGATTTTGCATGTACGTGCCTGGGTGGCCCGGGGGGTGAGGAGTTTAAAACTTCTTCATTCCATATAACGCACTGCAAAACAGTTTACCAATCATCCGTGCGGAACGGTGCGGCTGGTAAATTCGCACCGTTGTACAGTGTGCCGTGGGCGGTGTTCATGGTGAACAAGTAACGTGCCGCAACGGGCTGCTTGACTTCCTTGGAGGTCAGGACGACTTTATCGCCTTCAATCTTTGCGTCGGCCCAAGCCCATTTTTTGTCGGCGCCGGCGATGGCAAAGCCTTTGACGGCGTCCACAGGTTTGGGGTCCTCAATATTCTTCTTGCCACGTTCTTTCATGGCGGCCTTGAGGCCCTTGCAATGCTCAAAGGAGATCGTTGCTTTGCCATCTTTGAACTCAGCGGACTTGAAGAGCGGCCCGGAATAGACGAGGTCTTTCTTTCCGTAGTCCTTAGCGAGCGCCCAGAGTGCGAGGCGACGACCAACGTCGTACTTATTGTGAGGATGGATATTGCGAGGATCACCAATGTCGGTTAGGACTGCCATCCCTGTGTTTGGCAGCGTGAGACATTTTCGCTGTGCTTCTCGGACTTTTGCCCAACCGTCACCACCAGCGGGCTTTGCGTTGGGAGCCCTGAAACTGGCGAGCTGTGCGAAATAGAGCGGGAAGTCACCTTGCCCCCAGACCTTCTTCCAACCTTCGTGGAGAGCCTTCTTTTTCTGGAAGTAGGTTTCGCCCTCGCCACCGTTGGATTCACCCTGGTACCAGATTGCTCCGCGGATCGCGTAAGGCGCGGCGGTGGCGCCCATCCCGTTGAACATTCCCGAGTAACCTCTCGGCTTCCAATTCTTGTCGAACCCCTTCATGACGTCGTAACCCTCTTGAGGTACCCAGGGCTCAATTCTGCAACCACCCCAATTGCAACCAATCAGGCCGACGGGAACGCCGAGCTCTTTGTTGATTACGGAGGCGAAGTAAAAACCAGCGGCGGTGAATTTTCCGACCGTCTTGGAAGAGCAAACCGTCCAGGGCATCTGGACTGCCGTCTTCCTGGTAGGTTGTTTGGCCTGTTTATGCGGGAACTTAATGTGACGAATCAAGCCGAGCTCGTCGGGCTTGACGTGCTTGGGCATAATGCTGCCGCCATAACCGATTCCCTCGCGTGTGACCGTCTGCTCCATATTCGATTGACCCGAGCAGAACCAGACCTCGCCGACGAGGATGCCGGAAAGCGTGACCGTGGTGCCATCGCCAGTGACGGTCATTTTTTGCGGCTTCTTGTCGACCTTAAGGGCCTTAAGATTCAGGCTCCACGCGCCTTCTTTGTCGGCCTTAGCCTTGACGGTTTGCCCTGCGAAGGTGACACTCACCTCGGAGTTGGGCTTGGCCCAGCCCCAGACGGGAACCTCCATCCCTTGCTGCAAAACAGCATGGTCGGTGAACATAGGCGAAAGCTCGAGGGCTTGGGCCAGCGGCGGGGCAACGGTCAACGCGAGCAGCAGTAAAATTGCAGTGGAGAATCTTTTCATTGTTGGTTTTCCTTATATTTAACTTTAGAAACGGTCTGTCTATTGTTTTCTTGCGGGCTTATCTTTTTCCTACCGGCCTGAGTGGTACGCCGCTTCAGCCCTGTTCACCATCCGGCGCATCCGTTTGGGCCCGGGGACCGTCCCCAGGCCGATTGAAAACAACATGATATCCGATCTGGCCTCGGTGGGGAAGGTGTTTCAAGCATATAGCGTTTGGTTCACGTACCGGGTACCCTGCTCGGCAGCCGACTCCCTGAACTTCTTGGTGTTGCTGCCGTATTACCATGTTATTTGTGCGAAACCCCCTAGAAACACAGCGTAACGGCACACGATCCCCAGAAAGAAAAACGGCGGCTTTCTGGGGGCTTCTTGGGTCCGTAGACTCGAACCGAGGGCAGACCCATAAGTACCAAGTATTTACAATAGACTATTGCCCTGAATCGTGAACATCCCTCGCAGAATATGCGGGAAATTGTGGCTTTGGCTCGCCGCCCAGGCCTTAGATTCAGGTTGCATAGTGTGCTGTGTCGGATACCATTACTGTGGAAGCCCCACGATGGTCGCGGGCGCAATGCTATCTGGGAAATCCCAGGTGAAACCTAGGGAAGGGCGAGGAGTACAAACAGTGTTACTGATGGGTGAGAATGACCGTTGCGGACACATGAGTTCAATCGCTGTATTCGTGCTTGTAGCTACTCTTGGCTTCTCTGCGGCAACCGTATCGGGCGCAGACAAGAAGACCGACAGCGGAGCGTATGCGAAAGTCCGTGAGAGATGTACCAGGCGGATGAAGTCGGTCCTCATGCTGCGTGAGAAACTACGGGAATCGTCCGCATCCAAGTTTTCCGATCCGCGTTTCGCCCGGCGTCTGGGCGAATGGGAGAAGGCATCTGCGGAGTTCGCGGTAGAGCGGGACCTTCAGGAATACGAGAAGGCCTTTGACCGCGTGTATTCCATGGCGCGCTGGATTCGCCTGCGGATGCTCGGTATCGATCGCCTGCTGGCCGTTCACCGCAGTCCGGTCCGCAGCGGGCACGTCTACGAATACCATACTCCCGGATATGAACGGGGCGGCTCGCCGGGCGGTGGAATATATGCCTGTGTGCCGGGGCCGGACGGCTTCAAGCGGCGGAAGATCGTTGATGCCGGGAAAGGTCTGATCGCGCGATGCGACCTGTCCTTTGACGGGCGGGAGATACTGTTCAACTGGAGAAAGCCCGGTAAACGTTTCCAGGTCTATCGCGTCAACGTCGACGGCAGCGGACTGAAGCAGTTGACCACAGGCAAGTATGACAACTACGACGCAGTCTGGCTGCCGGTCGGGGACGTCGTGTTCGTCAGTAACCGTGACAGGCAGTGGGCGCTGTGCTTGTGGACTTCGATGGGCGTCCTGTATCGCATGGATCGCGACGGCGGAAAGCAGCGGCGCATCTCCTTCAATTACCTTCAGGACTTTACGCCCAAAGTCACCAGTGACGGGCGGATCATGTTCTCCCGCTGGGACTACGTGGACCGCCCGGTCCAGCCCACCAAGGGAATCTGGACGATGGACCCCGACGGCAGCATGATGCGGGGGTATTACGGCAATCGCGTACTCAGCCCGAAGTCATTTGTGGACGCCCAGAGCATTCCAGGTACGCAACGGGTCCTTTGCACCTGGGCGGGGCATTTGGGTTGGCTCAACGGGGCCCTCGGCACGATTGACCCGACGCGGGGTGACAACACCCAAGCCGCCATTACGAGCCTGACGCCCGAATGCGACACCGGGAAGGTGGATCAATATCGCCCCAACAGTGATTTTCTCGGCCGCTATGAGACCCCGTATCCGATCGACGGGAAGCACTATCTCTTCTCGCATAACGGCGATGCCATGCTGCGCGACTTCGCCGGAACCGAAGAGTGGCTGATTCTGGGGCGGAAGGACGGTAAGGGTTTCTACTCGCCCCGCCCGCTCCGACCGCGGACAAAACCGCCCGTGCGGCGCTCGGCGCTGGCGCCCAGTGCGGGCAAATGGGCCAGCGTGATCGTGCAGGACGTCTACGAAGGCCTCCTGCCGCACGTCAAACGCGGCGAAGTCAAACAGATCTACGTTGTGCAGGAACTGCCCAAAGCCGGCCCTACAAACAAACTCCGACGCAAGGGCCTGGACGGTCATCAGTTCACGGTGGTTTCCGGGCATGGGACTTTCGCGGCCAAGAAGATTTGGGGCTACGCCGCCGTGGAGGCCGACGGGTCGGCGCATTTCAAAGTGCCCGCCGACTTGCCGATCTACTTCATGGCGATCGACACGGCCGGCAGGGCAGTCCAGCGGATGCGGACGTGGATGCAGTTCCGTCCCGGCGAGAGGCAAAGCTGCATCGGCTGCCACGAATCGCGCCTCGCGGCTCCGAGGCCCGGGCAGCGGCCTCTGGCGATGAAACGCGGGGCCCAGGAACTAAAACTGCCGGAGTGGGGATCTGACGGGTTCAGCTATCCCCGACTCATTCAGCCGATATGGGACCGCTATTGTCTGCGCTGTCACGACGGTAAGAAGAAGCCCATGGACCTCGATTTCCGCGACTCGATGACAACGCACTTCTCTACGTCCTACGATCTACTCGTACCGTGGCGATGGGCTCGCAACCCGAACGGGTACGAGAAGGAGCATGGGCGCAAACCCTACGTGAACTGGGTTCCGACCACGAGTTGGTCCGGATCGGAAAAGCACGTCAGAAACATAACGCCGAATAAGTGGGGTTCGCCGGCAAGCCGGCTGGCGGAGGTCATTCTCTCCGGGCATCCGGATAAGAAGGGCAAGAAACGCATCAAGATGGACGAAAAAAGCCGGCGCCGCGTCTTTGCGTGGATCGACCTGAACGTTCCTTTCTACGGTTCCTACGAGGAACCAGTGTACCAGGACGCCAAAACGCTCCAGCAGCGGAAGAAGATGCTGCAGAACGTAAATGGCTGGAGCGAAACGCTCGTCTATGGCGGCCGAGCGAAGTACGGTTCGTTCCTGGGAAGGATGATGAAGGACTACGCACGCTGCGCGAGCGGCCAGAAGGAAGTCGCTTGGCTGACCGGGCCGGTCCCCGAGAATCTCGATACGAAAGGTTCGTATACCTTCACGTGGATCGCCGCCCTGGGCTACATCAGTCAGCCGGCGACGGAGTTTCAGCTCCTGCTGGACGACAAACCGCTGGTCAAGTTCACCGTCACGCACAAAGATACAACCTGGAGCAGCGCCGACGGCGCCGTGGCGCTTCGTTTCCTCCCCGTGAGTGAAGAGGGCAGCGGGCAGGATCGCGTCGGGTTCATGGAGTTGAAGCTGCCTGCCGGGATGTTGAAGCCCGGACAGAAGGCCAAACTCCGGGTCCTCGCCCCGCAAACCGGAAGCCGCCGCTGGTTCGCGGTCTATCACTACCCCGGCGAAAAGAAACATTGAAGGACGCCGCTTCCTGCTTGTCCGATCACTGGAAGCGGCAACCATGCAAGACGTTCAACTCGGCGGATGCAAACGAGGGCTCGAGTGAGTCCCGCTTGTCTATCCGTCGCCGTCTCCGGGCGTCGCGCCGTCGGCAAGTTGGAAGTATCAAGAAAATTCAAAGGAGAATCACAATGCGCCGAATACTTGTCATTTTGCTCTTGGTCGCCTGCCTTATCAGCCTTCAGTTATTGCATAGCGCTGATAAGCCAAGTACTCCGGTTCCGGCCGGTCGGGCGACTTTCCAGGCTCCGGTCGGTCGGGCGACTTTCCAGGATCCGGCCGTTCCGATGATCGCGCTGCCGACGCGCTTCAGGTCACGACGCGCGCACAAGGTTGGCGCGCACGGGAATCCTGTTGTCGTAGCCGATCTGAAGGGTCCCGGATGCGTAAGGCACATGTGGTTTCTCTATGGCCAGAACGTTCGGTTGAACATCACCGTGGACGGCGCCAAAACGCCCCAAGTGGATCTGCCGTTGAAGGCGTTCTTCGGGATCATGCATGACAAGAACGACTATTTTGTCGACTCGGCGGCCTATACCGTGCTCCCCGGTTACAACTCATACCTTCCGATCCCTTTCCAGAGGTCATGTCTGATCACGGTCCAGCAAATAGACCGCAAGAAGGGGATCGGAGTGGACGTCATGGTGGATTGGCACGAGTATGACAAAGACACCGTCATCACGCCCTATCGCCTGCATACGGCCTACAGCATGTACAAACCGGCGCCGCCGCGCGGCGGTTACGTTGAACTGGCCGACGTCGGCGGTGAGGGTTTCGTAGCCGGCGTGGTGATGGGCTATATTCAGCGCAACAAGCTGGACATGGTCTTTCACACCGGAGGCATGACCATCCTGATGGATGGTGAAACCGATCCGCATGCGATCAGGGGCCACAACGTGGAGGATGATTTCGGGTTCACCTGGGGATTCCGGGATCAACAGACTCGCTGGCTGGGATGCCCTTGGCACAAGAATCGGGGCCGGAATGATCAGGACGGCGTGTTTTTCCGCTTCTTCGGCCCTGACCCGATCGCGTTTCGAAGTTCGGTGTCATTTCGTTCCGGCGCCAGGGGCGACGACATGGAATCTGTTGTTTACTACTACAGGAAGGCGGGGACCAAGGCACCGAAAATGGAGGCTCCCGGCGAGTGGCGAGTTACGGGTCTATTCTACCCCGAGCCCAACTGGAAAGCCTTTGCGGCTTCGAAATACGTCAAAGGCGTTCCCGTTAGCGAGTGGCCCGGGAGGGATAAGGGGCTTGGGAAACCAGAAGGGACAATCAAAAGCTCGCACGGATGGATTGACCTGCAGAACCTCTTTTTCGATCGCACAAGGGACGGCTCGGGCGGTATGCCGTTCGTACAACTCGGCCGTTGCGCATACGCCCGCACGAGTATCGAGAGCAACTCGGCCAGGCGAGCGACGCTTCGGATCGCGGTCGACGATTGGGCCGTTGTGTGGCTCAACGGCAAGAAGGTTGCAGCATTACGCCATTCCGAGGGTCTGAAGCTCGCGAGAATCCCCGTTACGTTGAAAAAGGGCGCCAACGAGTTGCTTGTAAAGACAATCAATACCGACGCACCTCCCAACCAGCGACTCTGGGCGATCAACTGTTTCGTTGAATGAACCGAGGGGAATCGCGTACGGGGTGATGCAGAATGCCGAAGCCCCAGCATGACGCAGCACGGTTGCAGCACGAGCGACCGGATGCAGCGCCATTGCAGCTCGTGGCGGTATTAACTGGCGCTATCTGGGACTACCTGGCGGGGACAGTGAGCGGAGCAGTTGGGAGCGGTCAGATCGCCATAAGGTTTTGACGTGTTAGGCTATAGATCGCAAAGATAAGGCCCGACGGTAATTACCGTCGGGCCTTGGTCCAAAGCGGGCGATGAGATTCGAACCCACGACATTCACGTTGGCAACGTGATGA
>CAZSLS010000009.1:0-72274 GCA_964607575.1 uncultured Planctomycetaceae bacterium
CTCGAGGTAGCCCCCAAGCCGGGATGCCTGTATGGAACCGCCGGGCCCGGGGCGGCCCACCAGATGGGTCACATCGGTAAGCTTCCCGCGGAGTTTCCCAAGGGCTACGGGGCGCTGTATTGCATGAAATACGAGACCAACCAGGGCGAGTATGCGGCGTTCCTGAATCAGCTTACCGCCCGCCAGGCCGCCAAACGGTATCCGTTTCCCACTATTCCAGCCCGCCGCAACAAGGATGGTATTCACACGGTCAGGAAGACGTCGGCGGGCTATACCGCAACCAAACCCCAAAGAGCATGCGATTGGGTTTCCTGGGACGACTGCACGGCGTATCTCGACTGGGCGGGCCTAAGACCGATGACCGAGTTGGAATTCGAGAAAGCCTGCCGCGGTCCGCTCAAACCGGTCAAAGACGAGTACGCCTGGGGCAGTGGAGAGCTGATCGATGCAGAATGGATTCTTAAGCTGGACGTCCCGCTGCCCGCCCCGTATCCGCAGGGGATATGCGGTAAGGACGGGCGCATCAAGGCGGGCTGCACCTACTGGGGAATCGCCGCGATGTCCGGTCACCTGCGGGAACGTACCGTCGCGGTAGGCCACAAGGAAGGTTGGGCCTTCACGCGCCTCTGTGGCGATGGTGCGATAGCGGACAATGGTTTTTCCAATGTCACCGGTTGGCCCGGACCGGGAGAGACCTGGCCCGCGCGGGGGAGCTATACGACGTGCGGTGGAGGCTTTCGCGGCGGTCCGTGGTATAAAGACAAAGTCAGACTGCGCGTTTCCGACCGGTTCCTGTCCTCCTGTATGCGCAAAGCCAGGGACAGCAGCTACGGGTTCAGAGGCGTCCGCCAGGCTAAGGAGGAAGATGAGGGCGAGGACAAAGTCAAACCCGAAGACCAGGTCAAGGCTCCCCGTTCGCAGTTCGGGGGACTCGGCGGTAATGCACACCATGTCGTGTACCTTATCGACAGGTCCGGGTCGATGTTCGATAGCTTCGAGGCGGTAAAGAACAAGATTTGTGCCTCGGTTAAAGACCTTAAGCCGACCCAGGATTTCCACGTCATCATGTTCTCCGACGGCGTCCCGCTGGAGAAGAAGCCAATGGCCCTGGTGCCTCCGACCGAGAAGTACAAGCTCGCCCTTGCCAAGTTCCTCGCCATGGTCAAGGCCGAGGGGACCACCGATCCGATCAAGGCTATCCATCGTGCCTTTAACGTGCTGGCCAGAGCGAACAAACGTCCGGGCAAGATGATCTACTGGCTTACTGACGGGGCATTCCCCGATAACGCGGCGGTCCTCAGGACCATTCGGGCGAGGAACGCCAGGCGGGATGTTACGATCAATACTTTTCTGTTTGGCTGGAAACCGCCCGTTGCGATTAAGGTAATGACTCAGATTGCCACCGAAAACGGCGGTAGGTACCGCTATATTAATCCGGATGAAAAGAACCGGTCTGACCGAAAATAAACAACACCGGGACTGACCCCGGGCCTCAACCGCAAGAGGAATACTTGTTATGAGCATCGAATCGCGTTGGCGCAGCACCTTGAGACATGTGACACCGGTATTGGTGTGCATTGCGATCTGCAGCGTCGCGTGCCCGATAGCTGAGGCGGGCAAGGTGCTGGAGATCCCCGCATGGTCCTTCGATCGCGGTAACGCCCGGGTCATAGCCAATCCGCACACATACGCCGACTACCAGGACATGTATCCCCACCTGCTGGTCACCGGCGGGGACAAGCTGCCCTGGGAGGTCGAATACGACCTCGACCTGCCCGCGAGCGCGACCTACACGCTGAAGATCCGATACTCCTCGGACAAACCGCAGCCGATCGAACTGTGGCTGGACGGTAAGAAAATAGCCACATCCTGCGGGCGAGTGACGGGAGACTCGGGGCCGTATCCGGATCGCTTCCCCAGGCACGATCGCCCCCGCCCGGTGAAGGGTTTTCACGGAGCCGAGTGGGATACCGCCTGCAAGCTGGCGATCAAGGCGGGCAAGCACACGTTGAAACTCACGCGCAAGGGACCGCCCCCCGGCGTGGCCGCCCTGCGTATCGAGTCGTCAGTGGAGTTCCCTGGCAAGTGGCGCCCGACCGCCCCGACCGTGATACCGAACGAGCGAGGCACGCTTCGTTACAAAGGAAGGCATCGCTACCAACAGGCTTTTGGGAAAGCAAATCCCAGAATGAAGATCGACAGGATCCCGCCTCGCTATCGCACCGCCTTCATGCCTCCCGGAAGCGTGAACTTCGCGACGCTGCGGATGAGCGTCAAGGACATGATCTCTGAATTCGGCCCGAAATACCCCAAGGGCGCGCAATACCTCAAGCAACTGGCGGAACTGGAGAAGAAACACAGTACCGCTAAGGACGGTGCGCCGGAACGATTGCAGGATCTGCACGACGCGTCCATGTCGCTGCGGCGTCAGGCCATGCTGGACCATCCGCTGCTGAAGTTCGACAAGTTGTTGTTCGTCAAGCGGATGACCGACACGTCCGCCCACATCTACGAGGATCCCTATGGCGGAACAGTGATGGGCGGTAATCTGTGCACTCTTTCCCCAGTGGCGCCCAACGGTAAAGTGACCGAAATCGTCCCGCAACTTACCGGCGGTCGGTTCGGGCGGTTCGCTCTTTCCTTCGACGCGAAACGCGTCGTGTTTGCATACAAGAAAGATCCCAAGAGCAATTTCCGCATCTACGAGATCGACATCGACCCTTCGACAGGGCTCGCGGCAGGCGGAAAAGGACCGCGCCAGCTCACCTTCGAGGCGCCCGACCAGCTCGAGGTGAGCGAGTTCTTCAAGCGCAGGGGCGGACGCCTCGGCCTGGGTTATGACGATATCGACCCGTGTTATTTGCCCAGCGGTAAGATCATGTTTGCCTCCACCCGCCCCCGGCGTGTGGTCTTCTGCCTCGGCACGAGCGTTACGACGCTTCACGTGATGGACTCAGACGGTAAAAATCTCCGCTGTCTTTCGGACGGTCCGATCACGGAAATCGACCCGAGCGTGATGGACGACGGCCGGGTCATCTACATGCGGTGGGAGTACGTCGACAAAGGTTTCGGAAACGTGCAAAGCCTCTGGTCGATGCGTCCCGACGGAAGCGGTTCGGATCACGTGTACAAGAACAACGTTGTCCTTCCCGGCGGGATGGTCGACGCCCGCAGTATCCCCGGCAGCGGAAAGATCGTGACCATCGCGGCGCCCCATTGCGACCTGTCGGTCGGACCGGTCGTGCTGCTCGATACCCGCAAGACGCGGCGGACTAAAGACGCGATGACCAACATCACGCCCGAGATAGCTTATCCGGGTATGATGTATCACCGCAGCACGATGAGGTTCGGATTCTTCAAGACTCCTTACCCGTTATCGGAGAAGTTCTTCCTGGTGGCCCACAGTCTCAGCGCCCGTCCCACCGAGCCGAAAGGCTACGGGATCTACGCGCTGGATAAATGGGGCAACCGAGCCCAGCTTTATCGCGACGGGGATATCTCCTGTTTCCAACCGATCCCGCTACGCCCCCGACGCAGGCCCACGATAATCGCTCCGATCGACGGCGCGGACGCTGCAGGCGCCGAGCGGCTCGGCACGCTGTTCATGCAGGACGTTTACCAGGGGATGACGGGAATCAAGCGCGGACGGGTGAAGTATCTGCGGGTGATGGAGGCGCTGGCGCTGCCATGGCGTGCGGCCACCCTGTCGCGATCTCAGGGCGACAGTTGCAATCTCCAGGCCTCGGCGGTGAGTTTCAAGGGCGACGTACACCTGAAAAAGGTTTACGGGATAGTGCCCGTCCACGAGGACGGATCGGCGTACTTCACCGTTCCGGTCCGGAGGAACCTCTACTTCCAGGCCCTCGACGCCGACTACATGGAACTGCAGCGGATGCGATCATTCATAAACATGATGCCGGGCGAAAAACGCTCCTGCATCGGATGCCACGAACCGCGCAGGCAGGCCCCCCGCCCCCAGCAAGAACATCCGATGGCGCTGAACGACAAACCGACGGGCGTCTCACCCCAACCGGGCGATACCGGTCCGTACATGGTACACTACGCTCGGGACGTCCAGCCGATTTTCGACCGGCGCTGCGTCGGCTGCCACAGCGGTAAGACGCCCAAGGGCGACCTGGACCTTTCCGGAACGCTGACGATGCTGTGGAACCGCTCCTACGAGTCCCTGACCCAAAAGAATCTGATCAGCTTCCTCCACGGCTGCGTCGGCGAGGCCAATATCCCCGCAGAGATACCGCTGACGTTCGGTTCGCATCGGAGCAAACTCATCGATCGGATTCGCAAGGCCCCTTGCAAGTCGAAGATCACCCGCGAGGAGTTCATCAAGATCGTCACCTGGATCGACGCCAATGCTCCGTACTACGGCACGCACGAGGGGAAGAAGAACATCAAGTGGAAAGACAGCGCGGACTTCAGGCCCACACCGCTAGCCGGTAAATGAACAGCGGCCCTGCCTCCTCAGCCCTGACTCTTATACACATATCTCAGAGGCTGTTGAAAGCCGTTGGCTTTGAGTCCGCCGGAGGCGGATGACTTGAACGTAGCCCAGCGGTGAGCCGCAGGCGAGCCCTGGGAACAGGCGCCTCTATATCATCAGAGCCCGCCGGAGGTGGGTGACTTGAGACCGGTATGCTGATCCTTCAAATCACCCACCTCCGGTGGGCTCTGTTTTGTTACAGACCCTATTCCCAGGGCTCATCCTCCGGAATCGCCCTGGGCTACTATCAAGTCGCCCACCTCCGGTGGGCTCAACAACCTGCCTGCCGGCAGGCGTAATACAATAAACCATCTGCCCGGTCGCACATTGCTATTAAACAGTGTTGGAAATATGTGTATAAGAGTGAGCTCTCCAGCCCCCCGCGACGGTTATTGCTATATGCTATTTTGGGCTTGGGGTCCGGTTGATGCCTTTGCATCCGCCGGGTCCAAACCGCTGTAACCTTTTCTACAGGCGGGGCACAATCATGGTGTCAAGACGTTGGATCGGCCGCTAGAGGCCTCCGACGACAACAGAAAAGCAAGGTGACATCATGAAGACACTACAGACAACATTGGTTTCAGCGGTAGTTTTGGCGGGTGTTCTCGTCGGCGTGTCGGCGGCGGGGGCGGGCGAAACCGTGATTAAGAATGGGCAGGCGATCAGCGGTTTCCGCGGGTCGTCTCAAAGCACTTGGGTCGGGCGAATATATGTTCCTACCGGTGCAAGGCAATTTGTAGTAAGCACTTCCGGTGGATACGGTGATTGCGATCTCTACCTCCGCCGCGAGCAGGGCAACCAGGGATCCTGGGATTTTCGCAGCAAATCCAACAGTAACGACGAACGGATCGCCCTGGCGATGCCCGCCGAGGGATGGTGGCAGGTGGGCCTGATCGCCGCTGGTGAATACAGCGATCTGACACTCCATGCCCAGTTCGACGAGCCCCTGCAGCAGTTCCAACCGCAGCCCGTCCAAGTCCTGCAGGTGGGCGGAGTTGACGAATTCGAACCGAACTCGAAGCGCGAACTGGCGATGCAGATCTTCGCCGGACAAGGGCAACTTCACACGATAAACCCCGATGGAGACGAAGATTGGATCATGTTCGTACCCCGACAGTCCGGTCGATATGTCCTGCAGCTTACAAATGTTACCGTTGATCTCAAAGGCGAACTCTGGGCCCAGGCGGGGCGAGATAAGGAAAAACGCGCCGAAAAGTTCGATATCCCCCGAGGGCGCGACAGCGAACTCCTCCTGGAGGTCGACTCGACCATCGGTTACTTCAAACTCAGAATCGAAGCCGACGACAATGACGATGTGGGCAGTTATGGCCTGAGCGTGAAGCAGGTTAGCACCTCTGTCGATCGCCAGCTCAACCGGCGGCGCCCGGATGTTTTCGAGTCGGACAATCGATCCGAGGTCGCTGTGGGAATCCTCGACAACACCCCCCAGCTTCGCACGATCTACCCGCGCGATGACGAAGATTGGCTGGTGTTCGCCCCGGAGCGACCCGGTGAATATCTGCTGAAGTTCAGCAATGTCACCACGGACCTTAAAGGTGAACTGTGGGTCCGGATCGGAGATGACAAGGAGCGGCGGATCGATAAGTTCGACGTCTCCCGCTGGGGACGGACCATAAGCCTCCGCGCCGACCACAACGTCCGGTACTTCAAGATTCGCATCGAAGCCGACGACAATGACGAGACCGGCGACTACCGTCTCGATGTTGTCGCGCGGTCGATCGGCACGGCTCCGGCGGTACTCAGGACGACCGTGATCTACCCGACGCTGAGAATCCCTCCGATCTACAGACACCACCGCGGATACAGAAACCGATACCCCAGCCGCCACGGACGACGCCACGCCGGCCACCACTCTGGACGGGGCGTGGGAATCATCCCGCGAATACTCGGATCGGTGCTTGGGGGCAGTGGAAGAGTGACGGTCGGCGTGGGAGTTGGAAGGTCCCGGAGAATCGCCCCAACATCGGGCCGATCGAGAGTAACCTCTCATGGTGGTCGCAGTCGATCCAGGACAACGGCCCCGACCCGCAGCACGGTGCGAACCCCAACCCGTATTTCGACCCCGACCCGCGGCACGGTACGAACCCCAACCCGGATTTCGACCCCGACCCGCCGTACGGTACGAACGCCAACCCGTATTTCAACTCCGACCCGCCGTACGGTACGCACCCCAACCCGTATTTCAACCCCGACCCGCAGCACGGTGCGAACCCCAACCCGTATTTCGACCCCGACCCGCAGCACGGTACGAACCCCAACCCGGACTCCCACCCGAACTACGGTTCGCAAACCGAGCCGAACCCGTACTTACACCCGGACCCGCGGCACGGTGCGAACCCCAACCCGGACTCCAACTCGGAGAACTACCGTAACCCCGCGGCCTACTGGATCGACACGTTCCAGGACGAGCAGAACCTATCGCCCCGGCGGCAGGAGACGGTAGGCCTGAAGGTCGCGGAAGCTGAAGAGTCGAGACGCATTTAACGTAGACCTTGCCTCCGCCGCACGGGCACAGATCGCATCGGCCCGTGCGGCGGTTGTTTATGTCCCAAATGGTTCACTGTCCTTATTGTGGGGGATGATGTGGTCCCGGGCGTCTGGAGACAGTATAATCTTCGGCGACGTATAACCCGGATTCAATCGTACTTTAGATCAAAGGTGGTAAGCATGAATCAGACGACAAGATTGATACTCGCGATAACAGCGGCTTTGAGTGTCGTGGCGCTGTGCGGAGAGATTGCCCAAGCCGCCGAACCGCTGGCTACCACGGCGGTGTGGGACAGAGAATATGGCGAGCTGGCCGGTCATATCGGACGGTTGAAGAAATGGAGAGGGGTTCCGCGCGACCGCCTCAGCAAGGAAACTCTGGACCAACAGGCTCTCACGCTGCCCGAGGACAAGGATCCTCTCGACATCGTCCTGAGAAGAACCGGAGCGCTGCTGCAGTACTACAAGAAGAAGAAGGCGATCTCCGCGGCTGCATTGGCGAAATTCGATAAGGAGCTGAGCAAGCTGTCGGCCAGGGCGAAGTCCGCCGCTGACGCCGCCGCCCGCAAGGCCCTGTTCGTTCCGGTATGCAAACTGCGGCGGGAACTGGCGTTTGCCAATCCCCTGCTCGATTTCGACCGCATAGTCTGCATGCTCGAGAAGCCCGGGCGGGCCCGTATCATCGAACAGGCAAGGGCCTGTTGGGGCGGGCACAGCAAAGGCGGAGGCCCTATCGTAATAAGTGATTTCAAATCCAAGCCCAGGATAGACAAACCGCTCGCCGGCGTCGGCGTCACTTCCGGGCCTTGGAAAGGCAAGACCCTCGAGGGGTATTTCTCAGGCCTGGAATTAAGCTTCGACGGTAAGCAGCTCCTCTTTGCCGCGACCACCAGCGCCGATGTCTGGCATGTTTTCAGGTTCGATATCGCCAAGAAGCAGCTCGTGCAGTTGACCGACGGGCCCTATGACGATTTTGACCCCTGCCTGCTTCCCTCGGGCAGAATAGTCTTCACCTCAACCAGGCGCAGAGGAATCGGCAGATGCCTGCTGCCCTCGAAGGCGCTGACCTACACCCTGCATTCCATGGAGCCCGACGGTTCGGATATCGTGACTCTCAGCTACCACGAAACCAATGAGTGGCAGCCCAGTGTAAACCACGATGGTATGCTCGTTTACACGCGGTGGGACTACGTCGACAGATGGTGGGCTTCGGCCCATCACATGTGGCTGAGCTTTCCCGACGGGCGAGATCCGAGAAATTTTCATGGCAACTACCCGCTGCCTCACTCGGCCTTTACCAAAGGCTTGCAGCCGGAACAATATGGACAGAATAAATTGGGCAACGGACGCCACGCGCGCCCGGACGTGGAAATCTCGTTCCGCGCCGTCCCCGACTCCAAGAAATACACCGCCACCGCCGTCGGACACCACCAGGGATTCTCCGGAAGCCTGGTGATGGTGGACCCCCGCATACCCGACGACGGAAAAATGGCACAGGCCAAGAGAATCACACCGGAGTACTTCTTCCCCGAAGTCGAGCCTAACGCCCCGCACGCGTACGGTACCGCCTGGCCGCTCAGTGAGGATTTCTACCTGTGCAATTTCAATACCGGTCTCTATCTCCTCGACCGGTTCGGAAACAGGGTGGTTATCCACGATCCCGGCGATCGGCGTTTTCGCGTGAGAGATGCCTTCCCGCTGCGGGCGCGGAAAGCACCGCCGCAGATGCCCGTAAAAACGTGGCAGGGAAAACGCGGTACGCGGAGCGATCATTACCGCGCCACTATCAGGGTGATGAACTGCTACATAGGCGACATGCCGCTTCCGAAGAATATCAAGGTCAAGTCGATGCGTATCATCCAGCTTCTTCCCCAGTTGCTCACGCGTATCAATGGCCGCAACATAAAACTCATATCTTTTGCAGATGAATCCCTTGGCCGCATTCCGCTCGGGATCGTCCCGGTGGAAGATGACGGCAGCGTCTACTGCGAGGCTCCAGTGGGAAAAGCGATATATTTCCAGCTCCTGGACGCCAATGGTATGGCCGTTCAATCAATGAGATCGGCCACATACGTGCATGCCGGGGAACAGATGAACTGTATCGGCTGTCACGAGAGCAAATGGGCGGCTGTGGCGCCCACGCCCCGTCCCAAGGCGTTCGAAAGAGCACCATCGAAGCTTATCCAGGAAGTCAGCAGCGGCGCTATCCCCTTCAGTTACTACAAGCTCGTCAAAGAGCCTGTTTTCGACAAGAAGTGCGTGCCCTGCCACACCAAGATGCGCCCCAAACACCCCAAGGCGCCCGACATGAGCTACAAGTCCCTGGCGACGAACAAGTACGCCTTCGGCCTGCCCGGTGAAATAGGAATGAGGATGCTGGGCACGGGCGGTTCGAGGACCACCCCGGGGCGATTCGGCGCGCACGCGTCAGGACTCATGAAGATACTCAAAACCGCCAAACAGCATAAGGACCTCAAGCTGACGAAGGACCAGTGGCAGCGGATTACCATGTGGCTGGATCTTAACAGCAACGAAATCTGTTGGATCAGCGACGATAAGGAACCAATAGCCGCCCAAAAGCGAGGCGAAAGCATCTGGCCGCCAGTCGATATGGATCGAAAGAATCCGACAGGAGTAGAAAAGGGCTATCCACTCCAAGGCCGGCAACGCTGAAAGAAGACATCCGCCGGGAAACAGAACGCCGGCGATTAACATTCGGGACTATGAGAGTACGAACAACTATTCCTTTGCCCATTTGTGGAGCCGGAAAACTCATGATCAAGAAAACTCGCCTCTTTTGTTCTTTCCTGTTGGTCTATTCAACAATCGCGTGCATTTCACTTGCGGCTGAGGGCGGCGGTCCCAAGAGCCCGGCGAGCAGTCCTGAGGACCGCATGAAGTCGTGGCGGCAGCATGTGAAACTGAAAGATGACTCGATCTTCAAGGATGTGAAGTGGACGGCGGTCGGTCCAAGGATACAGGGAGGAAAGATCGAGAGCATATGGTCTGTCAAGAAACGGAAATCCACCATCTACGCCGGGATCGGATCGGGCAACCTGTGGAAAACCGTGAACAACGGTACGACGTGGAAACCGGTTTTTGAAAACGAGTCTACATTCTCGGTGTCCGTAGTGACGGTGTGCGACAAGGACCCGAATCTGGTCTGGGTGGGAACCGGCGAACCGCACATGGCCCGCAGTTCGTTCGCCGGAACGGGCGTGTTCAAATCCGTCGACGGCGCCAAGACATGGAAACATATGGGACTCACCGACACGCAGCATATCGGAAGGGTCCTGATAGACCCCAAGGACTCCAACGTGGTATACGTCGCGGCGCTGGGACGCCAATACACGTACAACAAGCAGCGCGGTTTGTTCAAGACCACTGACGGAGGAAAGACCTGGAACAAGTCGCTCTACATCTCCGAGAAGATCGGCGTTGTGGAGGTGGCGATGGATCCTTCGGACAACAAGACGCTTTACGCCATCGCCTGGGAGCGCGACAGGAAGGCCTGGAACAATGTCGACTCCGGGCCAGGAAGCGGGCTCTACAAGACAACCGACGCGGGCAAGACCTGGAAACGGATTACCAAAGGGCTTCCCAGCGGAAAAAACGCCGGGAGGATGTGCATCGCCGTCGCGCCGTCCAATCCAAAAGTACTCTACATCATCGCTGCCTTCAAGGGCGGAAAAGTCTATCGCTCCGACGACAAGGGCGAAAGCTGGCGCCGGACGCACGAGGGAAATGTACCGACCGGGATCGGTTATGATTTTTGCCTTATCCGAGTCATGCCCGACAATGAAAACGAGATTTTCGTGCCCGGTTTTAACCTGATCTATTCATCCGACGCGGGCAAGACCTTTACCAGCAGGTCCGAGCAAGTAATTCCCATGCTCTCGTACAAGCCCCGCCGAGCGACTCCCCATTGCGACAATCACGACATGTTCATCGATCCCGACGATCCGGACAGGGTCATGCTGGGCACTGACGGAGGATTGTACATATCGCACGACCGCGCCAAGACGTGGCTGCACGTGAACACCATTCCCATCGCCGAGTTCTACGCGATCTCGGTGGATATGGCCAAGCCGTACAGAATATGGGGAGGCACGCAGGATAACGGAGCACTTGGCGGGGAGGCCAGGCCCATGAACCCCGGTATGGAGCACTGGAAGTGGTTCGACTGGGGAGACCAGTACGTCACCAGGATCGACCCGAACGATCTGGACGTGATGTACTACGAGGGCATGTTCGGCGGGATGGGGCGAAGGAACATGAAGACCGGAAAAGGGCGCGGTATCAGGCCCGGACCGGCGCCGAAAGGCGAGAGACTGCGATTCAACTGGATAACTCCCTACATACTGTCGCCCCACAACTCCAAAACGCTTTACGCCGGTGCCAACTACGTTTTCAAGAGTGAAACCAGAGGCGACAAATGGACCCGCATAAGCCCCGACCTGTCGACGAAGCCGGGCCCGGAAAAGCGAGGCAACGTTCCCTACGGAACGATAACCGACATCTCCGAATCACCGCTGAAAAAGGGACTGCTCTACGCCGGAACCGACGACGGGCAGGTCCACGTTACAAAGGATGACGGAGCGACCTGGACGAAGATCAACAAGTCCCTGCCCGACAAATGGGTGACCCGTCTCGTCGCGTCGAAATACGTAGAGGGCGAGGTGTTCTGCTCGCTGACGGGATATCGTGAGGACGACTTTGAAACGTATCTCTACATGTCGACCGATTATGGAAAGACATGGAAGTCCATCGCGGGCAACCTGCCTGCGGAATCGGTCAATGTGATACGCGAAGATCCTTTCGACAAGGACATCCTGTACGTGGGCACTGAACTGGGAGCCTACTGCTCCATAGACCGGGGCAAGACGTGGGTTTCGCTTTGCAACCACCTTCCGACCTGTGCGGTACACGACATCGCGGTTCATCCCAGAGACGGAGATCTGGTGATCGGCACGCATGGAAGAAGCGCCTTTGTTCTGGATACGAAACCGCTCAAAAAGATAAAACAGGAAAGCACAAAATAGCGCAGCGGATTATGAAACTCTCCAAACTAAGCCGTAACCTGCATCGGTGGGGGTCGATCCTCGCCCTGGCGCCGATGATGATCATCATCATTTCGGGCGTTGTTCTGCAATTGAAAAAGGAATCGGCGTATATTCAACCGCCGACCCAACGCGGGACCAGTACGCAGCTTTCGATCGGCTTCGATCGCATACTGGAAATCGCAAAGACAGTTCCCCAGGCCAAGATCGAGTCCTGGGATGACATCGATCGCCTCGACGTTCGCCCGGGCAAGGGCATGGTAAAGGTCCGGGGCAAAAACGGCTGGGAGATACAGATCGACACGCAAACCGCTGAGGTCCTGCAGGTGGCCGTCCGCCGTTCCGATCTGATCGAGAGCATTCACGATGGCAGCTACTTCCACGACAGCTTCAAACTCTGGGTGTTCCTTCCAGCCGGTTTGCTCCTGGCGGTTCTCGTGATCACAGGATTCCATCTCTTCATCTTGCCGGATCTCGCCAAGTGGAGGCGTCGCCGGAAAAAACCGGATCCGAGCAACTGACCGGCGACAAAGCAGCCATTCATGACAGACCAGAGCGACAACCAGCCCGTCGGCGGCGGAAAGCCCCGTCGCCGACAGCGATATCCGGGCAGTCACCCCCGTCGTTTCGAGCAGCGCTACAAGGAACTCGCCGGAGACGCCGAGACTCTCCAGCACGTTCGCGGGCGTCGTCGCACGCCGGCAGGGACGCACGTACCGGTGCTGCTGGACGAGGTGATCGACGCCTTGGCGCCCCGCCCCGGGCAGGTCGTCGCCGACTGTACGCTGGGCTATGGCGCCCATGCGGTCGCCCTGGCCAGGGCGGTCCAGCCCGACGGGAGGGTCATCGGCTTTGACGTCGACGCGGGGGAACTGGAGCGAACCAGGATGCGGACCGAAGCCCTGGGCCTGCCCATCAGCGTTCACCACTCCAATTTCGCAGGTATCGCCAAGGTGATGGCCCGGGAGCACCTGGATGGATACGACATCATCTTCGCCGATCTCGGTGTCTCCAGCATGCAGATTGACGACCCGTCCCGCGGGATGAGTTACAAGCATGACGACGCCCCGTTGGACATGCGAATGGACCCCCGCCGCCGGCGAACCGCAGCCGACCTGCTGATGTCTCTCAGTCAGGGCGAACTGTCCCGAGCCCTGTGGGAACTGGCCGACGAGCCGGACCACGAGCCAATCGCAAAGCGAATCGTCAACCAGCGACAGGTAGCGCCCATCGCCACCACGGGCCAGCTCAAGGAACTGATCTTCGCCGTCCTGGGTACGACCGAGAAGGTCTGGAAGAAGCATGCCCCCCACGCCGGCGCCCACCCGGCGATGCGGACCTTCCAGGCCCTGCGGATCCTGGTCAACGACGAACTCTCGGCGATAAGGCAACTGCTGCGCCTGGGACCCCAATGCCTGCGCCCCGGCGGACGGATAGGTATTATCAGCTTCCACAGCGGGGAAGACCGCCTGGTCAAGAAGGCCTTCCGCGACGGTTGTCGCCAGGGAATCTACGAGGCCTGCAACCGCAGAGTCATCCGCCCGGGGGGTCGGGAAGTCCACCACAACCCCCGCAGCAGCTCAGCCAAGTTCCGCTGGGCCCGCGTCGGACTAACGCTGAATCCAAGTGCGCCGCTCGATCAACCAGAGGAAGAGTAAGGGGCTCCGGGACGCCATTGGCGGAGCGCGGGGCGATGCACCAGCACCCCCGATGTCAAATACCCATTTCTTGGATCTTCAGCTCAGTCTATAATACATTCAAGATTGTAACAGCCGATGGGAATTCGACATCCCGTGCCACCCAAAGGAAACGAACCATGATCAACCGCACCCGCATTTACGCTGGACTGGCCGGCTGCCTCGTCTGCGTCGCAGTCGGGGTCGCCGTGCCCCGCGAAAAGGTGCTGTTCGAGGGTAGATCCGAATTCAACCGCCTGGTCAGGGTTGTCGAAGACGGCGAAGGTCTGCGTACGCTGATCTTCGACAACAATGGCGACCGGCAAAGCACCGTCAAACTCGGCGATCCCGATCGGCTCGTGCTGCGATACACCCGCGTCATGCCCGTTGCGCTGGCCGTCGTCGAGAAACCCAAACGCATTTTGATCGTCGGACTGGGCGGCGGCTCGATTCCGAATTTCCTGCACAAACATTATCCCGATACGCACATCGATGTCGTCGATATCGATCCGGTGGTGGTCAAGGTGGCCAAGAAATACTTCGACTTCCGCGAGGACAAGACGCTGCGTGTCCACGTAGCCGACGGGCGCGCCTTCATCGAGAAATGCAAAAAACCGTACGACATCATTTTCCTGGACGCCTATGGTGCCGACGACATCCCCTACGCCCTGGCGACACGCGAATTCCTACAGGGCGTGCGAAAGGCCGTCACCCCCAAGGGCGCAGTGGTCACCAATCTGATGACTCGCTCTTCGAACCGCCTTTACGACTCGATGATCCGCACCTACATCGATGTTTTCGATGAGGTGCATGTGGTGGATATTCGAAGCGCAGGCAACGTAGTCCTCCTCGCCCTGCCCCACCAGCCGAAACTGACCAGGGACACCCTCGCACGCCAAGCGAGCAAGCTGGCTCGCAAGAAACAGTTTACGTTCAAATTGGGCCGAATGGTGAAATACGGTTTCCGCCCGCCGGACGAAAGAGAGAAATCCGCCCCGATCCTGTTGGATAAAAAGAAGAAACCCTCGAACTCCGGCAAGGACTAGCCCTCAGGAGCAGATCATCTTTCCTTCTCGGGGGTGGGGCTGGTCGGGGCGCCAACCTGATCGAAGGTCACGTCAATTCGGTAGTTTGCGTGCTTCTTGTATCTAATGTTCCTGCGGCCCCAATATGAACCGTAGTATTGGCAGTTAGTGTCCACCCAGCGGGCGACTTTGGCCTTTTCCGCAGCGGTGAGTTTGGGCGAGCAACTGGCTGCAAGCTTGGCTGCGCGTGTCTTCTGGGCGGCTTTCAAATTCCAGACCTTCAAGCCCAGCATTTTTAATAGTACGCTCTGGTTGCCGAAGAGCGTGTGGGCCTGGCGGTATTTCGCATCCGTGCCAAGTTCATCGATATGCAGGCCGATAAGACGGCCCCCGGCGTGTCTTTCCTTCGGCGTCTTGACCAGGGCTTCGTAGGACACGCTGAAATGAGTGGTCTCGGTTCGGCGGAGATCCAGTCCGCCGGCGAGTTTTGAACCGTGGCAGGAGATGCAATGCTTGTCCCATATCGGTTGAACGATGTCGTTATAGCTCAGGACAATTTTCCCGGTCGATTCTCCAGGCTGTGGTCGTTTGGAGATATCTTCCGGACCGCGCCTGAAGGCGATGGGGTTTGGCTTGGGGGGAGGAGATTCGTTAGGCGTTTCATGGCACCCGATACAGCTCGCGACTTCTCCGGGCATGTAGTTAACATACGTGCGCTCGCTCTGAATCATCCGGTATTCGGCGTCCAGCGCCTGAAAATATATGGCGCGCCCAGCCGGGACGGTGAAATTGGCGGATCCGTCGTCTTCAACCTTCGCAATCCCCCACTGTGCGGCCACCCAGAGATGCGTGCGTAGAGAAATCGCCGCGTGCTGCTGATGGGCGGTGTCATAGGTCGCAGCATGCGGATACCCCTTACGCCGCGCCGCCCAGGGACGCGGGACCTGTTCCATGATCCTCAAGTATTTGATCGTGCCGGGCTCAGTGTTTTCCATACCGTGATATACATTCATCACCAGGCACTGGGCCTTGCCTTTGGCCGCAAGGGCTTTGTCGTGGTTGGCGGTGGGGACCTTGGGCACTTTGCGGCGTTTCAGAGGGACCGGCTGCCAACAGGATGTCTTCTTCTCCTTATGGAACAATTGCTTCTTACCGTTATCCCTGAGCAGGTACAACCCCCAGGCGTTTTCCTTGGCCCAGTGAGTTCCCTTGGGCGTATATGACACCAAAAAGAGTTTCTCGGAAAGCGGATATGGATCCCGAAAGAAGGCGTTATGGCCAGGTCCGTCCTTGGAAGGCGGTCCAAACTCAGGATCTATCCCCCAAACCGGCCAGGGGCATTCCTCAGTGATGTTGGTCTGGGCCTCGTCGGTGCGGATGTTCTTGTTTACATCGATTTTCATCACCGTGCCTATGGCGTTGTCCATATGGTAGGCGCCGAGGGCCACGTATTTGTTGATGGCTCCGGGGATAGGTCGGCCTTGAATAATAGTAAACGGTTTTTTGATGTCGTTGCCGTAAACTTCCCGGCTGCGGCTGCCGTCGGGATACATTGACCAAAGACACTTGACGGTGGTGGCGCCCTTGTCCACATATTCCCAGCGGGAGTACAGGATTTCACCGGTGGGCAATACAACGGGAGTAAACAGGCTGACCATGTCGCGGCTTAGTCTTCGCATGGATTTGCCGTCGCCGTCCATCCGGTACATATTCGTGGTGGTGAAGATGTCCGGGCCGTCGCAGATCGTTGATATTTGGCAGCGGGTGGAGACAAATGCAATACCGCCATCGGGCAGATAACACGGGTGCATGTCGTCGGTGCCATGGTGATAGTCGTTGGATTCACCATGGTGGTAGGTGTCCCAGTTGCTGTCCCACAGCGTCCGTACTTTGTAGCGCTTCTGCAGCGAATCTTCATCCTTTGGGGGAAAAGTGAGTTGCCTGACCTTGCCGGTTTTGATAACCGCTTCGTAGATTCGATAGCCCTCCATGTGGTCGTCTTTGAAATCGAACACGATTCTGCGGGCGTCGTAGGAAATGTCAAATCGATTGACAACTCCGGGCTTGGGCATGGGGATTTCCCGGACCGACCCGTCGTTGAGGTCGAGAATGCAGATACCGCCTCCAGGCTTAAACTCACTGTTGATGTGCTCGGTGTAATAATGGTTGGGATTCAGGGTGCGTCGACGGATAAACACTATCTTATCCGTTCCCATAGCGCCCTTGAGCTGGCTTCTTAGCTCCTCGCTGCTTCCGGCGGCGGATTTGTCCGATGGTCGCGTCGCAACATTCTTCTCGGCACTCGAGACCGTGGTGGTGAAATGTATCGTCACTACAACGCCCGCCAGCAGTGTCCCCAATACGGTAGTTACAAGTACCTTGCGCATGCTTCGCCTGCCTTACGGACACTTGTTAGTCGATATTTCCTGAACAACCTCTCTCCGCGTGTCCGGCGCGGGGGTCCGGATGTGATTGTATCCGATGTGGCTCGTTGGGCAAACTGAATCCAGGGTTCGGGCGGCAGTAGGGCCGGGGACCAGAGGTTATCATGTGGCGCCGGCGTCGTCTTTCTGCGCTGGCTGTGTCGCACCGAGGACCACGACTTTCTCGCACTGCTTGCACTTGAGCGCCATCAAAGTATGGCGCCTCTCCTCGCCCGTCGGCGGATACGCGAAGGTGTAGGTGCTCATTCTGCTGAAGGTCTTGTGCGTCTCCATCTTTCCGCATTCAGGCTGGCCGTCGTCGGGCGGGCTCGACGGTACGAAAAGACAGCAGGCTCGGCAGAACTGACAACTCAGAACATACGTGTCCTCCTCGCCCGTCTCCTCGTAGAAGAAGACGCACTCGCGCAGTTCGGAGCAAGTCCAGTCAATCCGGCCGCAATTGGAGCATTCCCTCGTCAAGAGCCCGGAGGGGATATGTTTGAACCCCAACGGGACCTCGTGACCTTCCGTAACCGGAAAATGTTTGACCGCGAACATCCTGGGAGTCGGGGGGTCAACGCAGGTCACTATGAACATCACGTCCTCCAACGTCTTGTCGGGAAACTCCCTCGCGAACGCGTCGCTTCGGGCATATGCACCGTAGGCTTCGAGCTTCAACATCAAGAGCCTCAGTCGCTCGTCGTGGTCCAATATCGGCAGCGTATCGCAGGCGACAAGGATAATCTCTCCCTCGGGCCCGCTGGCAATCATGTCGATTCTATCTGTCTCTTGAAGACTCATCATTCCACCTTTCAGCGCTGGCGTATATAGGTTCTTTCGTATCAATCTGTGGTAACTATCTTCGCGGCGCCTTCGGCGTCCTGGACGGCCCCGCTCCTCATCATCTCTCCCCGTATCGCTCCTCGAGATGTACCTTTGTGAGCTTCTCCTCGAACGGCGGCCATTCGTTAATATGCTCGGACAGGAGGAAGTCGTGGAGCGTCTTGACGGCCTGGGCGCCAAGACTATCGAGACCCTGGCAGAAACTCGGGATGTACTCTGCCTTCGCCAGTTCAGAATCATCGAATCCCACCACATGTCCCTTCCATTCCCGACCGGCCGCGAGGAGTTGAAGTTTCATCGCGACGGCGAGTTCGTCGCTGAGACATATGAACAGGTCTGCATTATTCCACTCCTCAAAAACCCTCCGGGCGTGGTGGAAAGAGTAGTCCTCCACAGGTCGATCCTTCACCTTCACACCCAAATCCTCGAAGGCCCTGCGGATGGCTTGTTTGCGTGCATTCCGAATGCTGGGACACTCGTCTTTGGTATCGAACGGACTGCCGGGATTCTCGTCATCCATCGCAACCATGACGACCTCCGGTTCTCGCTTCAGATCTCGCGACCAGCTTGGATTCCGGTCTACCCACGCCTTGAGTTGTGCGGTGATATCCGTCTGGTCGGGAACGATGTTCTCCAGGACGGGAGCGGGGTAATCGTAGCGGTCAGCGTGGATGAGGACTACCGGAGTTTGACTCTTCTCGACCGGTTTCAGGTCCCGAGGCGTTGGAGAGATGCGAAGCATCATGATCCCGTCGAACTTGAATGCCAGCAGCGTCCTCTCAATGATCCCCGACAGATCACTGGCGGATGTTTCGTGTATCGCCAGTTCGAGATGGCGAGCGGCGGCCTCTCGACACATCCCGCGGATGACGGAAAGACGGTAGCTGGCGCCAGGGACGTCCAGGCGAGTGAAAAGAGCTATTCGCGCAGGCCGATTAGACCGCCGCGCGCCGATAGCCCTCTCATGCCTGGGCGAAACAGATTTGCCCAGGCCTTCGGTGATCCAATCCAACTGTGCCAACCTCTCGGAGCCCAGGGTATTGGGGCGACCGGTACGATAGTTCCGGACGCTACCCTCAGACAGACCGGAGCAAATCTCGAGGACTTTCCGATACTGGGCCTCGTCGGACATCGCTCTGCGCCTCTGTGCCCGCCAGTCTAGCCAGGCACTAAAGGCCTCTGATGGTGCACTGGCGGCGTATTTTTCAAAAAACTGCAAGTCGAGTTCGTAAGAGTTCTTGTCAGGCATATCGGGCGATGTCCTTTCTATACGTAATACTACGCGCACTACTACGCGCTGGACTTCTTTAGAATGGCAGCTAGACTACTATTATAGTACGTGCCATCTTTGATGTCAAGATTCCTGCTATTGATAAAGGAGCATGAACATGAGTCGCAAAATCACACGAATCGGCCTTTACTGGATTCCGCCGACACCGCTGAAGGAACTGCTCGAGGCGACCTGGGCAGGCAGGTTCAACCGCTATCGTGCGTGCGAGTTGGTGGCCCGCCACCATGGCGACTGCGCCAGTTGGCAGGCCCACGCCACCCTGCTCGATGCGATCAGCATTATTGACGACGACCGGCAGGAGTTCATCCAGGCAATGCGCGAAACACTGAGGGCTTATCTCCCGATCGTGCTGCGGGGACCTCGCGTAAAATCATGGTTCCCCAACATCTTCGTGCGTTGGCCCAAACAAGACGCGGTGGACCAACTAAAGGAATTGCGTCAGGAGCTATCGAAACGCGCCAGCCAGTTTGTCGTAACCGAGTCGGTCGCCTGGGAAGACTTCAATGATCTGGAACGCACAATTTCGTTGTTTGGCGCCAAAGCGAACGACGACTTCGCCAGGCACTTTACGGATGTACTGAAGCCACTGATGTCAGAAAAGAAACCGCTGCAGAAAGTCCACGCCCCAAACATGCCCCTCGAGTGGTACACCCAGTCCGAGCGCAGTCTTGGGAGACTTGCCGAAGGCCAGTTGCCGTTTGGGTTGACGCCTCACATGTCCGTCGCCAGCGCCGTCCGGGACGATGAGCTCTACAAGATGAGTGCAGAGAAGGTCTGCAAAACGATTCTCCGCGACTTGCCAAAGGTCCCCGGGTACAAACGGCTCCTCGGCAAGAACGTCGTACATGAGGTCAATGACGCCCATATCGTCGAGCCTGCCCCATCCCACGTCAGGCCGATACACGCCACCGTCCTCGATCGTATCTCCGGTGAGGTAAAAACCGAACGCAGGCACCTGTGGCGGGGTTGCGAGAGGCTGCTCGGGCCTGAGGTAAACGGAGACCCAAAACTCGATACCGCCCTACTCCTCGACTGCCGCGCCTCTGACCCCCAGGAGTATATGGACAAGGTCGTCGACAAAATCATCCGCCCTCTGACCGGGTTCAGCCGCCTTAACATCCTCGTGCATGCCGAGAACAAGCTCTCGATTTCACAGCGCCAGGACAAAGCCGCCCTCTGGCAGGAGGCCTTGCGGAACTCGAAAACATACAGGAAGCCCGGTCTATGGACCACGGTTCTTTATGATGTGGAGGGCACACCCACCGGACCGTGCGAGGACTGGTTCAAAAACATGTTTTACGTTTTTCAGGATCCGGGGATCCAGCGCGTTCTGTATCTTCCCTACGACATCTGCTTCATAAAGAAACGGGCGCAGCGAGGCGGCTCGAAGAAGGGCCTCCAAGACTTCATAGACCGCTGGGCTCGGCGCGATCTTGATCTCCTGTTGGGCACATACAAGGCCAAGACGCACGTTACGGAGGCCAAGGAGGACAACTTCCTGGTTCCCACCGCACGGGCCGGCAAGCGCGACAGGTCGGACATTCCCAAGAACGTGCTGGAGGATTTTGCCGTGCTGGAAACCTGGACGCGTTTCCCGCGGTGCGCCCGGTGGTTCTCGCAGACACGAACAGATGCCGGTCATGATCCAAAGTATCGCACAGGCTTCTTCGCCGTAAGCAGAGATCTCTACGAAGCCTTTCGGTCCAGGCGGAGGCGGGAGACCATGCTGCCGTGGGCCGGGACGGTTCAGTTGCTCATTTTCGCCGCGATGTGCGCCCGTGCGGTACAGGCCAAAGCCATCCGGGGTAAGACGATCGTGCCTCCGGGCATGACCGCCCGGACTCCGAGATACGACTTCAAGGCGGGCGAGCACTTCGTTGCCGACATCTTCGAGCCTGGAGACCGCTTGTCCCACTACACCGTCAGGGAACAGCGCGAGCGGATCGCGTTCGTCCTGGCTGCCGAAGCCCACTGGTGGAATTGCTACTACCCCGAGCTGCCTTGCTAATGATCAGCATGCCGCTACGAATGCGATACACGCATTTCAAGCAGGCACCTGCGGGCGACAGCCTCGACTTGTGACGCGCAACTCCAAGCTGTCGCCGGCAGGCTGACCGTTAGATCAAATAGTGCTAGAATTATTACTCGTAGTGTTACGCGTACTAAAAATAGCTTGCTACGCGTAGACAGAGTGCTATAATAATGTATACAGCCATTCGTGGTGTGAAGATTCCGGCTGAAATATCGAGATCGTATTGTCAATGCGTTCATACCGTTCTTTGGGTGACTTGTAAACGACGGAGTCCAACATGATAGAGCGACACGAACACAACCGTTATGATAAACCGCGCCCCAAGGTTACGCTGCTCGTACATGACCGCGACAGTTTTGGTCTCCTGAAACTCCAATGGCCTGACGTAACGATCAAACTGCGTCTGGAATGCCGCCACTGTCGAGTGCTTCTTGCCCTTGAGGCGGCCATGCGTGCGGATGCAGAGCTGGACGACGCATTTCGTGGCCTGCGCACAAACTCGCAAGTAGCGGATGCTTACGCTCAAGGACAAGGGGATCCGTACGCCTATACACCAGGGCCAAAAGCAATTGCAGCCTATCGGGCGCAGATTCATCGATTGATCCGGTCAGTCATGCCCGAGGGGCTTAAAGCACCCCGCCTGATTGAAACGGTGCGCACAGCAGGGGTCCGGCTCATGCATAACATTGAGATTGTCGACCTCTCGGCGAGGCATACCTAGACCGCCTGATCGTGCCCGGATACGCGGGGTGGAATGCAGGCAGGCAATCCTGTACACATAGGGGGATCTCTGCCTCTCCACGCAAGTCGTTGACAACCCGCCGAGATGGAATGATACTGACGCCTGATTCTAAGCATCCGACAACGGAGAAGGGATTGTGAGTATGAATGTCAAGAAATGCGGATTGGTGTTTCTGGTGTTGGCGGTGGTGACGGCGGCCTGGACGTCGGACGTCCGCGCAGGCCAGCCGGCGATCAAGAAGGGGCTGGTGGTTTTCCTGTCGTTTGACCAGGCGGGCCCGCAGGCTCTCCAAACCGCCGGCTCGCATAAGGTCAGCGTCAAGGCGGCAGATGGCTGTAAGAGAGACGCCGACGGGAACGGCGCGGTGCTCGACGGGCGGACGTTTGTGCGGATCTCACTGCCCAAAGACCTGGAAATCAGCGAAAAAACGCTCGCCGCCTGGGTGAACATGTCGCAATCGGCTAGGTGCAGCGGTGCGGGAATCGTGACCGTTCAGAAGCGAAACCCGGCCGGCGAACCGTTCGACAGTATCGTCTGGAACGAGCGCGGGCGCGGATGGATGTTCGGGTCCGATCGACACGCCCGGAGCACCGATTCAAACGTTATGGAGAAGTCCAAGCCCTGGGTCCACATCGCCGCGGTATACCGGAAAAACGACTACGTGATGTATCGCAACGGCAAGGAGATCGCCCGGCTCAAAGGCAAGGGCCTGGTCGCATTCAAGGACGCCGAGATACTCATTGGCAGGCGCCACGAACAGCCAACTGCGACGTTTATCGGGAATATCGACGAGGTGTACGTCTTCGACAGGGCGCTTGAGGCAAAGGAAGTGGCATCGCTATACGCGGCAGGGAAGGAGCATTTCGATAAGCTCAACGCCAAACTCCCCAACGTCACCCCGCCCAAACCCGGGCAGCACAGAACGGTAAAACCACCGCCGGCGCCCGTCGACCCCGACCCCCTGCCGCCGCTGAAGGATGAACCCGGATTCAAGTCGATCTTCGACGGCAAGACGCTCAAGGGCTGGAAAGCGGCGGACATGAGCTACTGGTCCATCGAGGACGGCGCGATCACCGGCACGATCACCAAAGAACATCCAAGCCGACGCAACCACTACCTTGTCTGCCAGGAAGGCAAGCTGGGAGACTTCGAGTTGAAGATGCGACACCGCATGATAAGCCCGCACCGCATCAACTGCGGATTCCAGTTCCGCAGCGAGATTTTCGACGGGCGAATCAAGGATGACTGCCGCGGATACCAGATGGATAACAACACTGGCACGCCGTGGCTGGTGCGCCTGTACGATGAGTTCGGGCGCCACACGCTGGCGATGCGCGGCAAGAGGACCGTCTTCGACAAGACGGGGAAAAGGACCACCACCAATATCGAGGGCGCCGGCGGGCCGGCTCGGTTCAGGCTCGAAGATTGGCACGAGTATCACCTGATCTGCCGCGGACCGAAAATCATGCTGAAAGTCAACGGACGCCTGGTAGCCAAAGTTATCGACAACGACCCGAAACAGCAGGATTTCTCCGGTATCTTCGCACCGCAACTGCACAGCGGACCGCCGCAGAAAGTCCAGTTCAAGGATATTCGAATCAAAATCCTCGACGCCAAAAAGTAGATCCGCAGAGGAGCAGTATTCCATGCCAGCACACAATATCACGCGCCGAGGTTTTCTCAAGAATGTCGGTAAGACCGCCGCCGTACTGGCTGCCGGACCGGCTGGGCTCTACGCCGCGGACCAACTCACCCGCAAACCAAACGTTATCGTCATATTGACCGACGACCAGGGCAGCGTCGATATGAACTGCTACGGCGCCAAGGATCTGATCACGCCCAACATGGACGCCCTGGCGAAGCGCGGCGTGCGGTTCGGGCAGTTCTACGCCGGCGCGCCTGTCTGCTCACCATCGCGGGCCTCGCTGCTGACCGGGCGATATCCCCAGCGGGCACAGCTCGCCAATAACGCCGGTGGTAAGCGCGGAATGCCCGCCGCACAACTCACGATGGCTGAAGTGTTCAGGGCGGCTGGGTATCGCACCGCCCTGTTCGGAAAATGGCATCTCGGCGAAGCACTGGCGCTGAGTCCCAACGCGCAGGGCTTCGACGAATTCCTCGGACACAAGGTCGGGTGCATCGATAACTACTCGCACTTCTTCTACTGGTCCGGGCCGAACCGACACGATCTGTGGAAGGATACGAAAGAACATTTCGAGGATGGCGAGTACTTCCCCGACATCATGGTGCGCGAGGCCAGGCGGTTCATCACCGAGAACAAGGACCGACCGTTCTTCCTCTACCTCCCGTTCAACACGCCCCACTACCCGCTGCAGGGCGAGCAGAAATTCGTCAAGATGTACGACAAGATGAAGGATGTCAAACGCAAGCGATACGCCTCGTTCGTCACGTCGCTCGACGACAAGATCGGCCAGGTCCTCGCAACCGTCGACAAACTCAAACTCCGCGATAACACCATCATCGTCTTCCAGAGCGATCACGGACATTCGGTGGAGGTGCGAACCTTCGGCGGCGGGGGCAGCGCCGGACCGTATAAGGGCCACAAGTTCACCTGCTGGGAAGGCGGCCTGCGGATCCCGGCGATTATCTCCTGGCCGGGGCGGATCCCCCAAGGGCAGGTCCGCAACCAGATCGCCTGCTCGATCGATTGGCTGCCGACGGTGGCGGAGTACTGCAAGCTGCCCGCGATCAAGACAAAACTCGACGGGAGGAGCATCGCAGCGGTAATCGCCTCGGACAAGGCGCCCTCGCCCCACAAGATCCTGCACTGGGATTCCTGCGGCATGTGGGCGGTGCGTCAAGGCAAGTGGAAGCTCGTCAAGGACAGGTCCGGGATGTTCCTCAGCGACATGAACCTCGACGTAACCGAAACGAAGAACCTGGCCAACAAACACCCCGAAATTGTTACACGACTGAAACAACTGCATCAGAAGTGGAGCAAAGAAGTCGAAGAGCAGTAACATTCAGTCTCTTGTGTGCCTTTGTGAGGAAGTTCAATGGTTTCAAAATGCTTTAGGTTATCTATCATCATCGCCACTCTATCGTTCGTTATGGGCGCCGCGGCGTTAGCACAGGGTACGCGGAGCGATTATAAGCGCGCCGACACCCTGAGAAGCCGGACGTCAAATACCGTCTTCAAACACAAGGTCAAACCGCACTGGTTCGCCGACAATGCGCGCTTCTGGTACCGCAATGACCTGCGCGGCGGGAAGCGGGAGTTCGTTGTCGTCGACGCGGTCAAAGGCTCGCGCGGGCCCGCGTTCGATCACGCCAAAGTTGCGGCCGCCCTGTCCAAAGCCACTGGCAGGAAATGCGCCGCCGATCGCCTCCCGATCGACCGGATCGAGTTCGCCAACGCCGGCGCGATCCAGCTCCAGGTGGGCAAGGTCGTCTGGAAGTATTCGCCCAAGACGTCCAAGGCGGTCCGCACCGATATCAAGCCGGTGGAGATCAAGAAGTCCACTAGAAGGCGGTCGCGCCGCCGCCGCGCGGGACGGATGGGCAGGCACTGGTCCGGCGGCTCGGGTCGCGGCGGCGCCACCTCGCCCGACGGTAAGCTGACCGCATTCGTTAAGGACCACAATCTCCACATCCGCACGAAGGGCGCCAAGGAGACCTGGGCCCTGACGCGCGATGGCACGCCCACCCATGCGTACTCCGGCGGGGTGTTCTGGTCGCCCGATTCGAAGAAGCTCACCGCAACGCGCGTCAAGCCCGGAAAGGCAAGCAAGCTCTACCGTGTCGAATCCTCGCCGGCCGGCCAACTGCATCCGAAGCTGCACGTCAGCAACTACGCCCGCCCGGGCGATCCTCAAAACACCAGCAGCCTCTATCTGTTCGACATCCCCACCCGCAAGCGAATCCCCGTCTCCAACAAACTGTTCCCCGCGCCGTGGGAGCTCAACCGCATTCGCTGGGTCGACGATTCGAAGTACTTCACGTTCTTCTACCACCAGCGCGGGCATGGGGCCGTTCGGATCGTCGCCGTCGACGGCGCAACCGGCGCCGCACGGGCATTCATGGAAGAGGGCTGCAAGACGTTCTTCGACTACGCACACAAGCAATTCATGCACTGGTCCGACAAGACCCGCGAGTTCATCTGGGCCTCCGAGCGGGATGGGTGGCAGCATCTGTACCTCTTCGACGCCAACACCGGAAAGCTCAAGAACCAGATCACCAGGGGCAAGTGGGTGGTGCGGGGCGTCCAGCGCATCGACGAGCAGAAGCGCCAGATATGGTTCAGCGCCGGCGGCATCCGGCCGGGCCAGGACCCCTATCACGTCCATTACGCGCGGATCAATTTCGACGGATCGGGTCTGACGATATTCACCAAGGGCGATGGTTCGCACTGGATTGAGTACTCGCCCGACAAAGACAAAAAATACTTCATCGACACCTGGTCCCGCGTCGACCAGCCCAATCAGGTCGAGCTGCGGCGGACGGCGGACGGTAAGCTGGTGTGCAAGCTCGAAACTGCCGACATCTCCGCCCTGCAGGCCACCGGATGGAAGGCGCCCATGCGGTTCACCGCCAAGGGGCGCGACGGAAAAACCGATATCTGGGGCGTGATCTACCGCCCCACCACGTTTGACGCGTCAAAGAAATACGCGGTAATCGAGAAGATCTACGCCGGTCCGCAGGGCTCGTACGTGCCAAAGAATTTCGCCAGCTACTATTGGTCCCAGGCGATGACGGAGATTGGGTTTATCGTTGTCCAGATCGACGGTATGGGCACGTCCAAACGATCCAAGGCGTTCCACGACGTCTGCTGGAAGAACCTCGCCGACGCCGGCCTGCCCGATCGCGTCCTCTGGATCAAAGCCGCCGCAAAGAAGTACCCGTGGATGGACATCTCGCGGGTTGGCATTTACGGCGGCTCGGCCGGCGGGCAGAACGCCGTCCGCGCCATCCTCGACTACCCGGACTTCTACAAGGTCGCGGTCGCCAACTCCGGTTGCCACGATAACCGGATGGACAAGATCTGGTGGAACGAGTTGTGGATGGGCTGGCCCGTCGGACCGCACTACGCCAAACAGTCCAACGCCACCGACGCACACAAGCTCCGTGGAAAGCTGCTCCTGATGGCCGGCGAGATGGACAACAACGTCGACCCGGCATCGACGATGCAACTGGTAAACGCACTTGTCAAGGCCGACAAGGACTTCGACATGCTGATCTTCCCCGGCTACGGACACCAACTCGACGACAAGTACGGTAGGAGAAAACGCCGCGACTACTTCGTCCGACATTTGCTTGGCGTAGAACCCAGAACCCGCTAGGCCAAAGCAATCTCGCTGACATGGAACAATAATCGAAAGTCTTGTCGCATTATCCTGTCGTAGATCCTGAGCGAAGTCGAAGGGAGCGAAGTCGAAGGGCGTCTGGCGATGGCTGTTGATCCGTCGCCGTTCGTAGACGTGGCGGATTGGTTGTTGGATGTTCGCCGGTCCTTACCTGTATGGACGCCGGGAGAATTGGGCGAATTCAATGCACCGCCATCGCCCGGACATTCGCCGCTCGGATCAGGTGCTCCTTCCCCGCCGCGTCGCGGAGCCTGACAATCACGTCGATTTTCCCACTTACGGTCCATGCCGGCGCGTTTCGGGCGACAATCTCAACCATCGACGAGACCCGGCCGCGAGGCCCGTCAAACTTCCGCGTTTCCCACTTCCTCTTGCCCTGGACGCCATAGACGGCGTCGAACGTGACGCCCCTGGGCATCGCCGAGCGGTCCGTCGTTTTCAGGCGGATGATGAAATAGATCCCCGTTCTCGTCCGAGCGCCGACCGTTGGCATGCGGTTGTTGATTCCCTCAACCTGCAACGTCAGTTTCTTACCGCCTACGGTGATCGTGGCGGGGGCCTGGGCCAACTTTCCGGCGTCCGAGGACTTTGCGGTCTTGTCCTTCGCACCCGCGGGCGCCGGTTGCGAATACGTCAAAATCATCAGCATGGCGTCGGCGAGCTGTTCGAACGAACGAACTGTCGCGTGGAAGTTCATGCCCTTGTCCGGAAACGAGACGAGCAACGTGTTGTCTTTGGTCAGGGCCATGTGAACCGCCCGGCCGCTGACCGTCTGCTCGCGATACCAGCGGACCTTTGTCTTGGG
Organism: uncultured Planctomycetaceae bacterium; assembly: GCA_964607575.1. Classification (GTDB taxonomy): domain Bacteria; phylum Planctomycetota; class Phycisphaerae; order SM23-33; family SM23-33; genus BS750m-G57. The sequence goes on from CAZSLS010000009.1 coordinate 28,228, forward strand.
CATCAGTTTGGGGCGGTCGCGAAAACCGCCGCCCATCATCGGTTGGCCCGGTTTTGATACGCGCCCAATCTCGTACGATATCTTCCATCCGTCGTCCTTGACGATCTGGCCGACAATGCTGTCTATGCCCTGCAGCGGCTTGTGCGTATAGCCCGGTAACAACTGCATACCGCCCGGAGGCGCCGCAACCGCCGCGGCGGCGGGTTGTTTGTTGACCGGTTTGGTCTTCGTGTACGGTCCGCCGCCGGCGCCCTTCGGCCCGCGCCAGGTAACATTCGATCGCAGCGCGTAGATATGTATGTGCGAGCGCAGGTCGCGGGTGCGCCCCGGGCGAAATTTGAAGAATATCTGCTCGGGAAATGACTCAGCTATCGTAGACGTCAATTTGTCCCGGCCGGAACCTCGCCACGCAAACGCCAGCACGACCTGGCGGGTGAAATCGACCTTTTTGCTCATCTTAGCCAGTTCGGTTAGGGGGAAGTATTTGGCGGCGTCTTCGCTCGAGCGGATGACGACGGGCCTGTCGCGCCCGAACGCCTTGAACAGGCTCAGCTTGGGTTTTACGCCCGTTATCTCCCGGATCGGCGGCCCGGCCGATGCGATCGCCGGCGGTATCAGAATCGCAACTACTGACAGTACAAGTATTCTTCGCGACATATCACACCTCACGATCACTAAAGGTAAACTAACCGGCACGATGGGACCCGGTGCATGGTTCTTAGACTCATGCACACCGAAAATGTTCCCGAGCGGTAGGAGAAAACGCCGCGACTACTTCGTCCGACATTTGCTTGGCGTAGAACCCAGAAGCCGCTAGAATTCAGTATACATATATTCACGGGATCCGGTCAAAAGGGATAACGCATGAGGAAAGGGCTAGTCTTCGGGGTCGTGCTGGGATGGGCGATTGGGGGTCTGACCGGGTGCGTGCTGCGAGGCAGCAGATACACATCCACCGCTTATATCGGTGTCCATCCGCCTGGGGCGGGCAGTTTGTCCACCAACTTTCGCAACACTGCGATTGATCTGGATATCGTCAAGGAATCTTACGTGCAAATCGCGAAGATCCAGGCCGTGCTGCGCAGGGCGATAAACGAGGATACTACTGAAGATGGGAGGAACCGGGACCGAATCCGAAAGACCTCCTATTTCACCGGCGACCTGGTCGGAACCATCAGCCGGCTGCAGGAAGAGTTGTCTGTTGCGTCCGTCAAAGACACAAACCTGATCCGAATATCACTGAGCGGACCAAACCCCAGTGAGTTGCCTGAAGTCGTCAACGCTGTAGCCGATGCTCTGGTCCACCACACAAAGCAACGAGCCAGATCGAGACGGGCCGCCCAAATGAAACACCTGAAGGACCGACTTGATGAGATCCGCGGTCAAATCTCAGCCAGGCAGAAAGCAATCGCACAGATTCGTGGTACGTCCGACGTATCTGTCATGCGCGCAAAGCGAACCAGCCTCCAGATGACTCTGCAATCGCTGACTACGGAACTGACCCAACTCAAACTCGTGAAAGCCCAGGCCACCACGGCGAATGAACGCCTCCTGACCGTGGAGAATCAGTGCAAGGAAGTGTCCGGGCAATTACGCGACCTCGGCACCTGCCTGACCAAAATCGACAAACTTGAAGCCGAGATAGGAGGATTGCAGAACAGCGCCGACCAAGTGGAGAAAGCCCTGTTGCAGCTCCGCATCGCGATGGACGAAAACCCGCTCAGTATCAAAGCCGCCGCCGAAATACCCACGAAACCGTCGCGCTAGACGCCATGAATGGTTACGCCCACGGTAGCCGGTTAAAGTCGTGAGCCCTTTATGGGCGACTTGAAAGTAGCCCCGGGTGATCCAAAGGTGAGCCCTGGGAATAGACGTTCTATTTTCCCCAGAGCCCTCCGGAGGAGGGTGACTTGAAAACCACGCCACACCCGTCTCAAGTCACCCTCCTCCGGAGGGCTCTGGGGATATAACCACACGGATTCCCAGGGCTCATCCTTCGGAATCGCCGCTGGGCTACGATCAATCACCCTCCTGTGGAGGGCTCCACGGCAAAACCGTCGCTCCCTGCGTCGTTCTTCGAACTATGCAGGACAGGCCGCGACATGTCAAAGCGGCGCTCCCGATGTACATCGGGACACTCCAAATCATCCCCATCTCTCTTTGTCCAATATGTTCGGGGAATCGGGATTCCACTGGGGGTCGAGGACTTCTTTGCGCAGTGAGATCTCTCCGGCTTGAGACATCGACAGGATGTGCGCTTCGGGAATGTCCGGGGCCGGGTCGGGGTGATCGGACCGGTAGAATCCGCCGCGGCTTTCGGCGCGGGCGAGGGTTGTCGCGGCTAGTGCGTTTCCGAGGACCAGGAGGTTGTCTATCTCGACGGGCAAGGCGGTTGGGTCGCCCGCGATTGTCAGAACCTCGTCGGCGATCTCTGCAATTCGATCGTTAAAGCGTTCGACGGAGCTTCTGCTCTTGATCAGCAGCAGATTGTCCCATGCCGATTGTCGAAGCGCCATGACAAGGCGGGCGTATTTTCTTGTCAGATCAGGGCGCCCGGTCATCAAGCTCTTTGGTTGAAAGGTGAGTTGCCGGGCGCTGGCGGGTTTCCGGGCGTAGCGGGATGCCTGCTCGCCGGCGGTTCTTCCTGAGATGATGCACCCTGCCAGCATGTTTCCGCCCAGGCGATCGGCCCCATGGAGTCCGCCGGCGTTCTCCCCGGCTGCGTAGAGGCCCGTTACCGTGGTCTCCATCTTCCGGTTGACCATCAACCCGCCGTTGCAGCATTGAAACCCCATGGTGACCTCGACCGGACCGGCGGAAACATCGATCCCCCTGTATCGAAAGAAGTGGTCCTGGGTGGTGTCTCTGAAAGAATCGCACTGACTCAAATCCACGTAAATGCCCCCAGACGGAGTTCCGCGCCCGCCCTTGATCTCCTCGACGATACCGATCGCCAGGTATCGCGACGCCTTATCCCGGACACTGAAAGGGGCATGGAGAACGTTTTCCCGGATGCATTCTTCCCGAGTGATTCCTTCAGGAAGATAGCGTGATAGAAACTCCTCGTTCTCGCTGTTGTAGATATTGGCCAGGTACTCTTCGTTCCTGAAATGGATGATATTTCGACTCGGAGCGGTTGTCATGGTGAATATCTGCATGAACTCCAGGTTGATCGCTTCGGCGCCCGCCCTTAACCCCAGAGCATAACCGTCACCCGCAACGCATTCCGGATGAACGTTCACCGAGAAGAGCCCCGCGTCACCACCGGCGGCGAGAATGACCGCTTTGGCGTGGAGACCGAACGTTTCGCCGCTTGATTCATCCACGCAGAGAACTCCGCTGCATACGTTATCTTTGACGAGGAGTTCCGCTGCCGTCGTCCGGGAGTAGATCCTTGCGCTCTTGCGAAGAAAACCCAGGGCGTTACGCACGAGCGGCGAGCCAAGGGAAAACGGGCCGGGCTGCTCGTAATAACTCATAATCTCCGCAGCGGAGGATTTCATCTTTACGAACTCCTCGACGAAGAATGAGACCATCTCCCGCCGAACCAGACCCAGACCCGCATTGACAATCATGTCCCGAAAATTGTCAGCATCAAAAGATTCATCCAGGAGCCGAAAGAAAGACGGAGTGCCCTCTTCCGACGTGCCGCATCCCGAAGCACCCGAACCACGAACGCCAACCGCTCCGGCCCATCCTTTGGTAACCAGGGCGGTCTTCGCTCCGCAGCGCACGGCGTGCTCTGCAGCACAGACCCCCGCCAGCCCCCCGCCGACGACAATCACATCGAACTGATCCATAAGAGAATATCCTGTTCCAATATTCCAGACACGACTATCATACAAGAGAACATCATGCTACAGGGAGTAGAACATCTCGCTTTGTGCGCCGAAAGCATACCGGACCTTATTGCCTGGTATCAGAGACTCCTTCAGGTCGACCTGGTCAAAGAAGGATCGGACGGGCCGTTCTTCCTGAAGTTCCCCGATGGATTCCTCCTCGAACTCATTGACGCCGCGGGCGATGTCCCGGCAATTCCGCGAGATAAGGAAAAGGGCTTTCGACATATCGCTCTTACCGTTTCTTCCCTTGAGACGATGGCTGGGGACCTCAAAGATCAGGGTGTGGAAGTCGTTGAAGATATCAAGACCGTCCCCAACGGTACGAAGCTCTTCCTGTTCCGGGATATTGAAGGCAATATCATCCAGTTGGTCGAGAGAAAGCAGGCCCTGCAGGCTTAACCCGGAAAATCGGACTTCAGATCGAGCCAGGAAACCTCTTCCGCCGTCAAGTTCATGTCCAACGCTTCGACGTTCTCTTTGAATTGATTTGCGGTCAACGCGCCGGAGATGGCGAAGCAATTGATCGGCTGGTGGAAGATGTAAGCCAGTGCGATCTGCGGGAGAGTTTTTCCCTTCTCCCGGGCAAGCTGCCGCGCCCTGTCCAACCGCACGAAGTTATCGTCGCGAGCGTAACAGCGGATACTTATGAGAGATTGCGGATCGGTGAAAGCTTCAAGGTTGCCCCTGGTGAACTTTCCGCTGAAGAAGCCTCGCGCCAGGGGAGACCAGGCCAGGAGGGGATACTGTGTCTGGGCATACCACGGGCGCTCAGGGGCGTCAGTCGAGCTGGTCAGGCTGACCGTACCGGGATAGGGATCATCATATTGAACCGCCAGGCTGTACTGGCAACTGGAGACTGCAAAAGACGCCAGTGAGTTCTCTTCAGCGTACCGGTTTGCCTCTTCCAGCCGCCTGTGAGTCCAATTAGACGCCCCGAACAGAGCGATCTTCCCTTCATTCTTCAGGTCGTTGAGAACTTCCACGATGGGGCCCACAGGCATGGCGGGATCATCCCTGTGCAGAAGATACAGGTCGATATAGTCGGTTCTCAGCCTGCTCAATGACTCCGCGAGATCGTGCCTGATACTTTCCGGATTCACCCGGTTCTTTCCCTCCAGAGGGTGAGCGCCCTTGTCGATGACAATGACCTCACTTCGATTGCCCCTCGCCTCCATCCAGTTTCCGATGACCCGCGCCGAGGCGCCGTCGCCGTAGGCATGTGCGGTGTCGAGGGCGTAACCGCCCATTTGGTGTACTGAGTCGAGAAAGGAAAACGTCTCGGTATCGGTATTCGACAGCAGCAGCGTCCCCAGGATGATTCGGGGCAGCGGTCGGGAGAGTCCGTGGATGTCACCGTAGATCATATGTAAGGCCTGCGATCGAGAACCTGGAGTAAAGGGCGCTCGGTGATAATCTCATCGCCCAGCGCCTGCTGGAATTCTGAAAGCGCACAGATCATACCAAAAAGTTTGTGGAGATCGTTAAAAGAAGAGTCGCGAGCGTAATCGAGCCGATCGAGATAAGCGATATACTTCTCGGCGACCTGCCGGATTGCAAGGCGAGATTCTTCGGCCCGATATCCGCACTGGCGGACACTGCGGTTAAGATAGAACACCCAGTCTATCTCGGCGTAGCTTACTCCGGCGCAGAAGGGTTCTCCGTACCCGGGTGCGGGTTGGCAGCCGCCCTTGAAGATCTCCAGGCAGGTATCGATCGCCCTTTCGGGATATCGCTGTTTTCTCCCGGCGTAGACAATATTGAAGAGGTAGTGAAACGATCCGCCCAGGTAATGGAAGAGCGGGACCGGCGACTCCGGATCGCTTAGAGGGATGTCTTCGCCTTTTCGCCAGAACCCGGTTTCCGGGTCCTCCTGGCCCCACAGCCAGTCGAAGTACCAGTCCTCCCATTCCGAGGAGACCTCACGGTTAAGCACGAGCGCCGCATAGATACCCGCTCCCTTGTGCGAGTCAAGCCACGGTTCTTCATGCCATCGCAGAGCGTCGAGGAACTCTCCGAGTCGCTCTTTGTCTTTCAACGGATGGAGTGCGGCCAGGGGATAGGCGGCTTGGACATCGAAGAAGTCCAGCGCGGCCAGGGCAAACGCGGTGGTGTGAATCTCGTGGTGCGACCCGTCTACAAACAGACCGGTCCGGGGATCCTGGAATCGGCGGATGGCCTGGATCCATGATTCTCTGATCGCAGAGTCTGTCGGCAATTCGCCCAGAGAATAAAGAATGCACGCCGCATCAGCACAACCGTAAGCGGTGACACCGGTCTTGATGCTCTTGTCATCCGAGGATTCCAAAACCCTGTGATACTCCCCCGGGCTCGTCCCCTCATGAGCAGAGACAACTTTCCGCGCCTCTTTCACAATGTCCCTGACGTCAAACAACTTTATTGCCCACTTCCGGCCTGGGGCAGAAAATCGTTGGTATAGAAATCTTCCGCGTTTATCTCGCCTTCCAGGTTACGGTATTTCTTCATGATCTCGACTGTCATGTCCCAATCGCGGGGGACGTTGTAAAGCATGTCGGCTTCGGGGTTGTTCGGAGATTTCATGCGGCTGTAGTATCCGTCGGCCTGTTTCTTCAACAGGTCCATTTTGAGTTCTTTCTTGATGCCAATCAGAAGCTGCAGCGCCTTTGCATAATTGGCTTCAAGCGCCTCATGGCTCTTTTGGGTAGCCCGCAGGAACCTTCGAATCAGGTCGGGATTGTCCTTTATCAGATCCTCATGAACGAAGATTCCGAGGTTAAGGATATTCACCCCGTGGTCGGCAAACATCAGGCTGACGGCGGGGACTCCGTTGTCCTCCAATACAAAACTCTGGTCGTCGGCGGCGCCCATCAAGGCGTCGGTTTTGCCCTCGAGGGTTGTGGGAACCTTCGCGGCGGCATCGACGTAGACCAGTTGAATCCTGGATTTGTCGAGCTTGTTGACCGCAACAACAGCGGGCCAGATCTGTGTGATGGAATCCCCGGCGGTCACGGCGATCTTCTTGCCCTCGAGATCTTTCAGTGTCCGCACTCCGCTGTCGGCCCGGGCGATCACCGCCAGGGACGACTTGGGGGTGACCATCCCCACTGCTTTGATGGGCAGCCCCTTGGCCATAATGGGAACCAGCGCCGTGGAGTCCGCCAGGCCAAAGGTGTCGGACTTGTTGCTGATCAGTTGTCCGGTAGTAACCGAACCGTTTCCTTCCAGGATCTCCAGATCAATACCCTCAGCTTCGTAGAAACCGAGATCCTTGCCCAGCAGGTACACCGCGTGAGGCGCGGTGAACTTCCAGTTCATGCGAAAGGTCACCTTGGTGAGATTCTTGCCCGGGCTGTTGTCGGGGGTCTTTTCTCGCGGCAGTAACGCCAGGATAACAAGCGCAAGCGCGATCACGATGACAACTGCTTTTCTCATCAATCGATTCTCCCTCTCTGCGAGATGTGCCAAGGCAGAAGTATCTGTTCCATCTGCTCCACCAGGTAGTAAAGAGTAAGCCCCAGGACGGTCAAAACGGTAATGGCGGCAAAAGCGTAATCGGTCTGCAGATCGCCGTTGGCGGTGAGAATGACATACCCCAGGCCGGCATCAGAACCGATAAACTCCCCAATGACTGCGCCTATGGTCGCCGCGATAGCCGCCAGTTTGAAACCCGCGAAGAAGGAAGGCAGGGCGCCGGGAAGCCGCACTTTGAAAAACACATCAATTCCCCTCGCCCCGGTAGAGCGGGTCAGGTTAATGATATCCTGATCTATCGAACGCAGACCCGTGATACCGTTGATCAGCACGGGGAAGAAAGACAGGAGAAAAACGATCATTATCTTGGGCAGAAGACCGAACCCGAACCAGATGACGAATATAGGGGCCAGGGCAATCTTGGGGATTACCTGGAATACGAGAATCAACGGGTAAACCGCTCTTCGGATGAACTTCGAAAAGGCCACCGGAAGCGAAAACAGAATACCGAAAACCACGGCAATGATATAACCGAAAACAAGGCTCTTGACCGTGAACAGGAGCGCGTAAAACAGTTCGCCGTGATACTTGATCAGTGCCCGGAATATCGCTGTCGGCGCCGGCAGGATGTAGGGCCTGATATCAAAAACAACGACGGCAAGTTCCCACAGGGCGAAGAAAAGGGCAAAGGACAGCCCCGTCTGGGTCTTCCTGTTCCAGAGGACCCGCCTTATCAGAGAATGCTCTCCGTTCGCGGAGTCAGTCACAATATCACTCCATGGGTTTTTCTCATTTGCTCATTTTCTCAGCACTCCCTGCTCGATGAAGGAACGTTTGATCTCTCCGACCAGGGATGAGAACCTCTCAGTGTTAATCCCGTCTTCATAACGCGGGCGGGGCAGGTCAACGACGATCTCTTTGCAGATACGCCCCGGACGGGGGGTCATCACAATGATTCGATCGGCAAGCTGTACGGCTTCGGACATGCTGTGCGTGATGAAGAGCACTGTCTTCCTCGTCTGCAGCCATATCTTTTCCATGTCGATACAGAGCTGCTCCCTGGTCAACGCGTCAAGAGCGCCGAAAGGTTCATCCATCAGCAGCAGGGGCGGGTCATGGAGCAATGCCCGGCAGAGGGAACACCGCTGTTTCATACCACCGGACAATTCATAAGGATAAGCATCCTCGAACCCCTCGAGGGATACCATCTCGATCAATTCCAGCGCCCGTGCTTTGTATTTTTTCCGGGGCAGGCGGCGCATGTCGGTCTGAAACAGGATGTTGCCCATGGTGGTCAACCAATCGAGGAGGACATGGTTCTGAAATACGATCCCCAGGTCGGTGAACGGGCCGGCGACCTTTTGCCCCTTGATCCTGACTTCACCGCTCGTAGCTTGAAGCAACCCCGCCACGATCATCATCAACGTACTCTTACCGCACCCGCTAGGCCCCACAACAGCGAGGAATTCCCCGTCGGCTATGGACAGTGAAACGTCGTCCAGGGCGCGGAGATCGCCCTTATCTGTTTTGAAGATCCTGGTTAGATGTTCGATAGAAAGGAAATTATCTGTTTCCATATTATCAAGCCTGTTACTTGTTGAGCAGTGAAGCGATTTCGATCGGTTTTCCTGACTTATCGGATTCCACCGCCGCCAGTACAACCGCAAGATTGTGCAGCGCCGCCTCGCCGCCAATTTCCGGATTCTCTCCCGTCCTGATACACCGAGCAAATTCTCCAATCTCCTCGACAACCGCGGGCATCGGCGCGGTGACATTGGCGCCGGCGGCGACGGTCTGTCGGACCTGACCTTCTTCCCAGGAATCCTCCGTCAGCACCAACCCGCCCAGTTCGCTGAAGAAGGCGTTCTTGCGAGTACCGTAAACCTTGATCCAGTGGGAGAACCCCGAGACATAGGAACAGCCCAGATACCCTCTCAGACCCGAATCGAATTCCAGCAGCGTGGCCGTCACCCAGGAATCAGCCTCCTCAACGCCTCCGTTATCGTGCCAACTGACAACCCGGTTGATCGGGCCCAGAAGGTACTGCAGGGTGTCAATGCTATGAATCCCAATGAGAATCAGTACCCCGCCGGGACACTCCTCCTCCGCCCAGCGCCAGTTGCCCTCGGCGGCCTTAAAACCGTTGGGAGTCGAGTAATTGGCTTCCACCAGCCGGACGGCGCCCAACTCGCCGGAGTCCAGGATTTCTTTGAGTTTCCTCAATGCGGGCTCGCGGCGGGTCTGATGCCCAACACCCAGGATCACATCATTCCGCACGCACGCTTCGATCATGCCCCTTGCTGCGGGGATGGTAGTGGCGATCGGCTTGGTGACAAAAACGTGTTTCCCCCTCGCCGCGGCAAGCGTTACGTCTTTCTCGTGAGCGACATTGGAACTCATTACGACGACCCCGTCGATCAGGGGATCTTCCAGCATCTCCTCGTATCGCCCGCACGCAACGCAGCCGTACTCCGAAGCGAACGCCTCCATCGTGTCCGTATAGCGGGAGTAGCATCGCGTGATCTTCACTTCAGGCAGTCGATCGACCGCGTGGAATATCTGCCTGCTCCAGTCGCCCAGACCGACAATACCGAGATTCACCGGCGTATTGGTCATCATGAGCTACCTTTCTCTTCTTGCGACTTTGCGAGCATGGCCATCGGATTCTTGCGATTCTTCAGCGGGAACCCCACCGCTCCGCCGGTGCGGTGCGACTCGAATACCGCGACGATCATCTCGAGGTTGGTGCGGGCGACTTCCAGATTGGCAAGCGGTTGGCGATCTTCCTCGATCGACGCGATCAGATCCTTAACGGCCAGGGCGTTACCGCCATGATGGGTGAGCTTGTCTTCGTCGGATTCGCTCTTCCCAATGCCCGCGGCGCTGACCGGAATCCATTTCTTTCCGCTTCGCCCCGGAGACCAGAGCGGGTCGGGCAGGAACTGCACCGGCGAGAGAAAATTTCTCGTGCTGGGAATATGCAGCACACCCTTGGTGCCGAAAACCCGCACGTCGTATCGCCACGGGGCCGGCGCACCTCCGCGCTGCACGGAATTGTAATAGCCCATCACACCGCCCTTGAGGCGATACATGGCGTGGAGTTCGTTTCCCGCCATCGGTCCGATACCGTATGACTTGGTCTCGACGACGTCCTTGGCGGTGACCGGGCGTCCATCCTGCAGGACATTCGCGAAGCACGACAGCGGATCGCCGCCGAGGACCTTCATCATCGACAACATCCGCGTGCCCAACACCCATAGGTCGATCGGCCCGCCGCGATGGTCTCCCTTTCCTCGGGCGCGAATTTCCAGCACCCGCCCGAGCTTGCCCGAACGAATGATTTCCCGGATGACTTTGAACTTGGGGAAATACAGGCCCTGAAACGCCACCGCCAGCTTGACGCGATGTTTCCGGCAGGCGGCGACCATCTGGTCGGCCTCTTCGAGTGTGCGACACAAGGGCTTTTCGATGTAGATACCTCGGGCCCCCCGCTCGGCGGCCGCGACGACCATGTCGCAATGCAGATCGACGTTCTGAGTACCGATGCTCACCAGGGCGGGCTTCCGCTCGTCGAGCATCTTGCGGTAGTCGGTGTAGCCCTTTGACGCCCCGGTCCGCTTGACCGCGCGGGCAAGCCCTTGGGCATTTCCATCGGCCACGCCGACGACCTCGGCTTGGGGAATATCCCGCCACACGGTATCCAGCCCGTGCCCGTATCCGCCCCGACCGGTGTGCCCGATCACGCCGACACGATATTTTTTCGCGGGAGTTTTCGCGGCGGGTGCCGCTTTGGGCAGTAGCACCGCGGCGGTCAGCCCTGCCGCTCCGGCGAGGAATTCCCGGCGATTGTGGCCTTCGGGGCGAGAGTTCTTTTTCATGGTGTCAACGCTTTCTCTGCTAGATCCATTTCATGTCATCGCGCGGGGCGAGGCGGCGCATGAAAGTGCTCTTGTTGGCGGCCTCATCATTTGTGATCCGCATGTTCTTGGAGTCCCACAGCAGCTTCCGCCCCGGGTGCATCGACGCGACCTCGCCGAGCGAGACGATCTCCGCGAACGGGCCGGCGTAATCGAACTGGGACATCGCCTTCTCTTTGCCCTTGATTGCCCTGGTCCAGTTGTTCCAGTGGTTGCCCGTATTACCGCGGTAGGCGACCTCAGGCGGTTTCTTTGTGGCTTTCATGGTTGCTTCGGGGAAGATGCGGCATCCCTCACCGGCCTCTCCGGCCATAATCGAGGCATGCTCACCGACCAGAATCGATCCGCCCAAACGCGATCTCGGCTGCATGAACAGAACCTTCCGGCCTTTTTCGATGTGCTTGACGTCTGGACGCGGGATGTCGGGTCCGAGGTAGTACTTCATCGTGACGGGAGGCATTTTGCCCCTGGAGGCAAACTCCCAGGTAATGACGACGGATCTCGGCGTCCATCCCGGCGGGGCAGGCTTGGCGACTTGGGCCATGACACTTATAGGGACGCCCAGGTCGAGCGCATAGTACGCCGGGTCAAGAATGTGCGTTGCCATATCCCCCACGACACCGCTGAAATGGCTGTAGCGGATCCAGTTGCGGTTTATGTAGCTCTTGCTGAACGGGATCTTCTCCGCCCGATTCAACCACAGGTCCCATTCCAGTGTCTTTGGTATCGCTCCGCCCTTGACCGGCTCGGCGAGGGTGCAGTAGTTCTTCCAGGAGAATGCATGGACCTCGCGGACATCACCGATGCACCCGCCCTGAACCCAGTCACGTACATTTGCGACGCCCCGGGTGGAGTGGCCTTGGTTGCCCAGTTGGGTGATGACCTTGTGTTTCCTGGCTTCCTCTGTCAGTACGCGGACCTCGTTGACGCTGCGGCAGAGCGGTTTCTGACAGTACACGTGCTTGTCGCGCCGGATGGCGAACATGGATGGCGCAAAATGCGCGTGGTCCGGGGTGCCCACAGCGATCGCGTCAATTTGTTTACCGATCTTGTCGTACATCACCCGGTAATCTTTCCACAGCTTGATCCCGCGAAGTTCTTTTGCCCGGCCGTTGCGCCGGTTGAACCAGGCCTCGTCCACGTCGCATAAGGCAATGACGTTGTCTTCGTGCAGGAACATTTTGGCGTCGGCGCCACCCCGCCCGCCGACGCCGACCACGGCGATGTTAAGCTTGTCATTGGCGCCAAAGGCACTCGACGGGATGAACATCGGTAAACTGACCGCCCCCAGCGCCGCGGTTGAACGTTTTACAAATTGCCTTCGCGTAATTCCCATGGCGAGACTCCTTGTTCATGGTGCATCAGCCCTCAGTGTCCCTTCCTATCGGGGGGACGTCAACGACTTTCATCGCCGTAATTTGGTAGGGGTAGGAAGGACCGGTTTAGTTCCCGGGCCCTCCTCCCTCCGAACCGTGCGTGCGGTTCTCCTGCACACGGCTCTCCAGTCGGTGGTTCACCTTCCAGCGGATTGGCAGACCATGTCATGGGCGGCGACTAGAGAGAACAGCCCGTGTTTGGCAAAGTAACGGTTCGGCCAGCGGAAGTGATCCTTCCCCCGGCCACGGCCTTTTCCATGATGACGCATACGTAAAATGCTGCGAAGACGCATACGAACCCATCGGTCTAGACTAGGGAACGTGGTGCGATGGCTATGCTTGAAGTATCCGAACCATCCGCAAAGCGTGAGGTTCACCTCTGCGATGATCGTCTCCAAGCTGTGGCCGTTCGCTCGACGAGTCTTCTTGCGGATCGCATCTTTCAACGCCCGAATACTTTTGTCACGCGGCCAGCGATAGCCTCGTTCAAAGTGGTATCCAAGGAAGTCGAACTCGCCACGCTGTGTGGCGTCAACGATCCGAGTCTTTTCAGGGTGCAGCGTCAGGCCGGCATCGTCCAGCCAGCGTTGCGCTACCGCCAAGGCCTCTCGGGTCTGATTACTGACAACCGATCACTGACCACTGGTCGCAGGCGGCGCGACTGTCGCGGCTTTTCTTCGCTTGACCAGCTTGCATCCCACCACGCGGCGATCCTGATAATGCCAGGTTCCACTTACTGCGATCGTATCTCCCTTCTTCAAACTGCCTATCTGGGTAGCCAGGCGCTGGTTCTTGACTTTCACCGGCGCGCCTCCAGCTCCTTGCCCGGTCTGTATTATCCGTGGAAACTGCAATGTTATGAAGATGTCAGACCTTTGCCCAATCCCCATCGCATCCCGCAATTTCTCGCTCAGTATTAGCGTTATCAATGGTGCTCCGCTGCCGCTCCTGCCGATCGAGTCAATCTCGCCGACAACAACCACTCGGGCGCCGTCGTACTGACGCCTGGTCAGTGCAGGGTTGGACTTCTTTGCTTCTTCATAGAGTCTCCAGAAGGCCACGTAATGACCTTGCCAGCGAGGCAGATCGGGACTCCAGATCGTAATCGACGACCCGCCCGTCAAATCCACACCCGCTTGCGTAGTAGCCGCCGGCTTACCGCCCGTTGTTGTTTTCGTTTGGTCTGCGGACTTGACATTGGGATTCAGCCCAATGGCCTGGCAGAGTTTTCGCAACAGTTGCACTTGCCCGGCGAGCCTGACATTGTCCGCCTGGAGCTTCTTGATCTGGATGTCTCTAGCCTGCAGGGAGGATTCCAGCATCTTGATCTTCGCCAGGAGGGTTTTTTCCTTTTCTTTCTTTCGCCCGACAACTTCACCTTTCGGCTTTTCGCCAGCCGAAACCAAAACAGCAGCCGCAAGAATCGTGCAAACAACAGAAATGAGCTTCGTTCGTAAGATCATCACGCATCTCCTGCCCCCTCTCATAGATTCCAGTCAGCGATTGTCCTCACGTATCCCCTATAAGTCAAGACACGCGAATCAACAAACCCGATGTGACTCATTGTCCGTGGACCATTTGTCCGCGGGACCTGAAGATATGGCGTCATGGATAAAACAATCACACTGACGCTACCGGACTTGTTCGTGGGGCAGATACTTGACGTCTTGCGTCAGGAACAAGAGGCTTGGGTCTATACGCGAAGTTATTTCCTCGGCGAGCCGCTCGATATGGACCGCCTGATCAAAGATGGCTCCACGGCTGAGGGGGCTCGCAAGATGGTTGATTACTATCAAGAAATCATCGACGCGGTTGAGCGGCAGTACTGAGCAACGATCCCAAACAAATACAGGACCACCACCATGGATGAGACAATCACACTGACGCTGCCACGACTGTTCGTAGGCCAGATACTCGTCCTCTTGCACGAGGTGCAACTCGCTTTGTCATCCAGACAGAGTTACGTCTTCGGCGGGCATCTCACCGCCACAGAACTCTTCAAAATGATCAAGTACTACAGGGAGATCGCCGACGCTGTCGAACAACAGTACCCAGGGGACATAACGCTCTCGGATTCCTGAAATACAGAACAGATTACGGGACGTCCAATTCGATCGTATCTACTTTGTGCGTCGTTTCTACATCTCTGCCCAAACATAAACCGCGCTGATACGTCTTGTGAACCATTACCCCGTTGCAGACTATAGTCTGACGACCCCCGCTTCATAATCGGCTACCATTGCCCCACCTAACGTGTAGGGCATGCCATATGAGTATCAGCGAAGCATTCGGACTGATCTTGCGCCAGGTGCGGCAAGACAAGGGCCTGACGCAGCAGAGGCTCGGTGAACTTGCCGGATTGCACCGCACCTATGTCAGCCTGTTGGAACGTGGACAAAGAACACCGACTCTCGACGTCTTATTTCGTCTTGCCGAATCGCTCGGCGTGTCAGCATCGGATCTGGTTAAGGAACTCGAATGATCTGAGCGGGGCGTAGATGCCAGCCTATTTACGAAAGACAATTCCGGAGTTTCTGGCCACCAGCCAAGAAAGCATAGTGGGAGATCTGTGCAAGGGTGCAGCAGAGTCCGGCTTCTCTGAGGTGAAGATTGATCAAATAAAGGAATGGCAAGAAACCACGAGTCTGCTTCAACGCACACTTAATGATCTCTGCGGCAAACTGGATCAAGCACAGTCGTGGGGAATCCTTCTTGAGTACACAATCCCGTTGCGTCAGAAGCGAATTGACGCTGTTGTCCTCGTCGGGGATGTGATTCTTGTAATCGAATTCAAAGCTTCGAACAGACATGACGGATACGCTCGCCATCAAGTAGAAGATTACGCTTTGGACTTGCGTGATTTCCACGCTGAAAGCAATGGGCGAGTTATTGTGCCTATCTTAGTGGCCCGCACTGCGGAGATGGAACACCACTACACTGACGAAACATCCGAAGACGCGGTCCGCTCAGTAGTGCTCGCGAACGCCACTAATCTTGCCGATGCAATGCTGCAAGGCTTCAAGAGTAATTCATGCCTTGATCACACGACCATAGACCATGAACTGTGGAACAAGTCCCGATACCAGCCTGTCCCAACGATTATTGAGGCAGCCCAGAGCTTGTACGGTGGTCACAGCGTTGGCGATATCCAGCATTCGCATGCCGATGCACACAATCTCAGTACGACCACAGAGAGTCTCGTCTCGGCTATTCGATACGCCCAGGAGAATCGACGCAAGGTTATCTGCTTCGTAACAGGAGTGCCTGGATCCGGCAAGACTTTGACCGGCTTGAACGCCGTTCATACGCCGGAACTGCTTGCCGAGAGAACATCAATTGGTTCTTTCCTTTCGGGGAATGGCCCTCTGGTGAAGATTGTGTCTGAAGCACTTGCACGTGATCAGCATTCTACTCATGGCGTGACCCTAGGTGAGGCGAGACGTGAAGTGAAGACCTTCATCCAGAATGTGCATGTCTTCATGCGTTTCTACGGTGAGGAGAATACGGAACAGACGCCTTCCGACAATGTCGTTGTTTTTGATGAAGCTCAACGTGCTTGGGACGCCGACAAGGCCCGCAGGAAATGGAACCGTGATACCTCTGAGCCAGAAATGCTGTTTGAGATTATGGACAGGCGTGATGACTGGGCTGTGATCATTGCCCTCGTTGGCGGCGGACAGGAGATTCACGATGGTGAGGCGGGGCTGGCCGAATGGGGCCGTGCCATGACAAGAGGATTCTCCCACTGGGAAGCGCGTGTATCGCCGCAAGTTCTATGCGGCGGAGTGAGTGTTGCTGGTAGCAAGTTATTTGAGGAAGCAATCCCATCAGGGGTTTCTGTCATCGAGGAGGATGCTCTTCATCTGGCTGTATCGGTCCGGGCCTGTAAGGCCAGTAACGTCGCCAAATGGGTCAATACAATGCTTCGAGGCGATAGTACCTCAGCACAGCAGATCATGAGCACCATTGGAGACTTTCCAATTCTGATTACAAGAGAATTGCCAGCCGTGCGAGACTGGCTTCAAAGCACAACACGTGGCACTCGCCGCTGTGGTTTAATCACAAGTTCAGGGGCCTTGCGACTTCGCGCCCATGGCCTGGAAGCTTCCTCTGGTTTTCATGCAAGTTATCCGGTTGAACATTGGTTCCTCGGGCCAAGGACAGATGTCAGATCGTCCTATCAACTCGAGGTTGCACTGACGGAATTCGAATGTCAGGGCCTTGAGTTAGATCGCGTGGGTATCTGCTGGGGAAGCGACTTCACCCGGGATATGGTAAACAGCTCATGGAGACACCGACAGTTTAGAGGGGCCAATTGGCAGAACGTCAACAAAGAAGAGAACCGAGACTATCTCTTGAACAAGTATCGCGTGCTCCTGACACGAGCACGTGAAGCAATGGTTATCTGGATACCGGAAGGAGACCCAGATGATCCCACACGTGATCCGAAGATACTGAACGACACGGCCGAATACCTCCGTGCCTGTGGTGTCAAAAAACTCTCTTGAAGAGTAGTCGACCGTTCTGGCAAACCGTGCTATCCGTGTCATCCGTGGCAGAAGCCGTAGACGTTTGCCGTGGCTTACCTTTGTGTCCCCCGATGTGCTTCGGGACTTCCGCTTCGCTCCAGCTTTGTGGCAAGAGCCGTAGCCGTTTGCCGTAACTACCCCCCCCAGATCGCCCTTGCACCGGGCCCCGCACAGGATACAATTACGGTTGGAGTTCCGCGACCCCGATGTGCTTCGGGACGGGGAGTGAGGGTATCCAGGACACCGCGGGAGCCCTGCAGCGAAATATCCACTATATGGCGTGCGTTATTGCTTAAGCAGGGAAAAACCCGGAATCGATACTAACCCCAGGAAAGGATCAACACGTGGAAAACCAGAAGAGTAAACCTACAAAGGACCGGGGCACGGCCCTGGGTCGAAGAACGTTCCTGAAAGCGGCCGCAGGCGCCGCGGCGCTACCGTACTTTATCCCGGGCTCGGCGCTGGGGAAAGACGGTAAGACCGCGCCGAGTAACCGTATCGTGATGGCCGGTATCGGCATCGGTAATATGGGGCGGGGCGACCAGCGTGCATTCCTGAATCGCGGCGATGTCCAGTATGTGGGCATGTGCGACGTGAGAAAGAACGTTCGCGACGGTATGAAAAACAGCGTGGACAGGAAGTACAAGAACAAGGACTGCAAAGTCTACAACGACTACCGCGAAATCATGGTCCGCGATGACATCGACGCGGTGCATTGCGCGACACCGGACCACTGGCACGCGATCATGGTAATCGATGCATGCCGCAACGGAAAGGACATCTACTGCCAGAAGCCCGAGACCAAGACGCTCCGCGAAGGCAAGCTGATGATCGAGGCGGCCAGGCGTTACAATCGCGTCGTATCCGGCGGCAGCCAGCGCGTGATGGGGGATTACCGGCGCGTGGTCAACCCATGCTGGAACGGTGACAAGGGCAAGATCAAGTCGATCAACGTTAACGTCGGCCCGTTCCCCAAGGAATGCAACAAGAAGGGCGAGGCGATCCCCGCCGGATTCGACTGGGACATGTGGTTGGGACCGGCACCCTGGGCGCCGTACCACCCCCACCGCTGCAGCGGTAGTTTCAGCATCAACGGAACATCCTGGCGGTCGTTCAAAGATTACTCAGGCGGCGGAATGACCGACTGGGGCGCACACCACTTCGGCGGCGCTACGTTCGCCATTGACGTACGCGAATTCGAGCCCGAGGAAGTCATCTTCCATAACGAAAATGGCAAGAAGTGGGCGACCTGCCGCTTCCCCAACGGAAAGATGATTCATCACCAGCACCCGGGCCAGGGCAACCTGCACGTGATAGGCACGAAGGAAAAAATCCCCTCCAAGCCCATCCCCAAGTACTCCGGAACCGGCGGAATCTACGGTGACTTCATCGACTGCGTCAAGACGCGCAAAAGACCCTTCCGCGACATCGAATTCGCTGTCCACACCGCAACCGTCTGCCACCTCTTCCTTGCTGCATACGAACTGGAACGGTCGCTGAAGTGGGACACGGTAAAGCAGCAGTTCACAGGCGACGACGAAGCCAACCGCCTGGTCGACGTTGTCAGAAGAGAGCCCTGGGTAATCTAAAAAAACGATAGTTTCAACAAGGAGACTTGAATTATGACGAACAAGAGAATTGCAACAATGACGCTGGCGGCCGGAGCGGTCGCCGCAGTCGCTGACCAGGCCGCCGCCGCCAAAAAGAAAAAGGCCCCCGCCAAGAAAGGCCCCGCCACACTGGATGAGGCATTAGCACTGCTCAAGACTTATGACTGGGGCGAAAAGCGCAGCTTCCTGAACCTGATCGACAAGGCGGTCATCGCCACGCACGGCGATGCGGCAGGACGCAAGAAACTGGAAAAGAGCCTCGTCGACGCACTTACCGGCAAGATCTCACGATCCGCACAGGACTTTATCTGCCGCAGGCTGAGAGTCATCGGCACGGCGAGCAGCGTCAAGGCACTAGCCGCTCTTCTTGCCGACGAGGAGACCTCGGCCATCGCACGCTTCGCCCTGGCAGACATCTCCGACGATTCAGCGGTCGATGCGCTGCGGGCCGCGCTGCCGAAGGTAAGCAGCAAGATCAAACCGGGCATTATCGGTTCGCTGGGCATGCGTCGCGACAAGAAGAGCACCGCGGCGATCGCCAAGTTACTCGGCGACTCCGATATCCTGGTCGCCCGCGCCGCTGCACGCGCGCTGGCGTTGATCGGCACGACGGCTGCGGCCAGGGCACTGAGCGCCTGTGCCAAGAAAGCACCCGCCAAGCTGAAGATGAACGTCTCCGACGCATGCCTGGTCTGTGCCGAGCAGTTGCTGGCCGACGGCGAGAAAACCGCTGCGATAGCCATGTACAACGGGCTCAAGGGCGCCGATCAGTCCAAGCACGTCAAGGTTGCGGCCATGAAAGGACTGCTGACCGCGGCGTCCAAGAAGTAAAACCGCGCAGAGATGCGTGAAAAGACTTTTTTGAGCAGGTGATCAGGTGAGCAGTAGACCGCAGGCGAGCTAAGTGTTCGACGGTCATGCTAAAGGCGTACCTTCTGTGGTTGCCGTTTCACCTGTCACCTGCTCTACCGCTCGCCTGCTCTGTGTGTGACCAGTTTTTCCCCCGGAAAAACTGGCCACACACGCCGGTGCGGGCTCTTCAACAAAAGACAAAATCATGAAGCCCAGCAATACACGATATGCCAACGGCCTTATTCTCGCCGCCGTCCTGCTGTCGGTCGGTTTCGCCCCATTTCTGACCGGCGTTGCGCGCGCCGCCGACAACGAGGTGGTCGATATGATCGTCGAGTTGCTCAGCGGCTCGGACAACGACATGCGCGTTATGGCGATCCAGCAGATTCGTGAAAAAGTTCCAGGCAAGGACGCGACCCTGCGTTTCGTCGCGCTGCTGGACAAACTCCCGGGCGACCTGCAGATCAAGCTGATCGATGCACTGGGCGCCCGCGGCGATATCGCCGCACGACCGGCGATTCTTAAAATGCTTAACAGCAAGACCCCTGCCATGCGCGTCACGGCCGCCAGCGCCCTGTCCGGCGTAGCGAGTCCCGATGATATTCCCGTACTGGCGAAGCTGGCGGCGAGGGGGTCGGACCCCGAAAAAAACGCCGCCAGGAACACCCTCCGAAAGCTTCGCGGCGACAAGATGAACGCCGCGATGACCGAGGCCCTGAAAAACGCCGACACAAAGACGAAAACCGAACTGATTACCGCGCTAACTGACCTTAACGTGAAGACCTCATTGCCCGTAGTGCTCGAAAGCGTCGATGATTCCGACCTGGCGGTGAGGCTGGCGGTACTCAGCGCGCTTCGCGCCATGGCGGATGAAAACTACACCGCGGTGCTCGTAAAACGTCTCACATCGGCAAAGGACAAAACAGAACGCAGGAAGGCGGCG
Source organism: uncultured Planctomycetaceae bacterium (assembly GCA_964607575.1). GTDB lineage: Bacteria > Planctomycetota > Phycisphaerae > SM23-33 > SM23-33 > BS750m-G57. The sequence goes on from CAZSLS010000009.1 coordinate 48,747, forward strand.
CTGGCGTTGCTGTCCGTGTGCGGACGTGGCAAAACGAAATGCGCCGAAGCCGTGATTGCCGGGTTTGACGGCTCCGACGCGACGACACGCATTCTCCTGATGCGAGTCCTGACTGAAGCCGGCGGGCCAAAATCCCTGAACGAGATTGTCACCCGCTTGAAAGACGATGACAAAGCCGTCAGTACGGCGGCGTTGCGAGTACTGACCGGTTGGCCCGACCGCGGCGCCACTGTCCACCTGAAGAAACTGGCGGGCGACGTCAAGAATCTGAGGAATCATATTCTGGCGATCCGCGGTATGGTCCGGTTGGCCGGTCCGGGAAAGGACCGTCCCGCGGACCTCGCGACGTTGAGCGAAGCGATGAAGCTGGCCACGCGCAAGGAAGAGAAGGTCCTGGTGCTGGGCACTCTCGGTACGATCCCGACGTTGGAATCGCTGACCCAGGTTGCGGCCGCCATGGACACACCCGCGCTGGCGGAAGACGCGTGCCTGGCCGCAGTGCTGATTTCCGAAAAGATCACCGGAGGCGACAAGGCCCGGGTGCGGGCGGTGATGCAGAAGGTGGTCAAGACCGTCAAGAACGAAAAGACGCTGGCCAGGGCGAAGAAGCTGCTTGCTGCTGACCGGTGACCGGTAACGGCTCCCGGGGGAGTACTTTGAACTCCCAGAGTGAGTAACCGAATTGCCAAACGCCTGGGAAACGGATACCTTCTGGTTATGCGGCCGAAGAGTATATGGCTTGTTGGTGTCGCTCTGCTGTGCACTACCTCGTCTGGATGGGCGAAGGAGTGGTACGTGTCGACCGGCGGTAAGGTCGATGGTGACGGCAGCGTTAAGCGGGCCTGGGATTTGGCGTCTGCTCTGGGTGGGCGGAAAGAGATTCGCCCGGGGGATACTGTCTGGATCGGCGGGGGGACTTACAAGTTTGGCGATCGCAAGTTGGGGTCGGCAGGTTACGAGGTGAAGTTGGTCGGGGCGAAGGGCAAGCCGATTGTTGTTCGTGGGGTTGCGGGGAAGCGTGTGACGATTGACGGGGGGCTTTCGGTTCGCGCACCATCGGATTATCTGTGGATTCGCGATCTTGAGATTGTGGTCTCTGAGAATCTGCCCGGCGGTCCGTCGCGGGTGCTGAGCGAGGGCGGTTCGCATCCGAAGAGTTACGCTCGCCCCTGGGGCGGACTGAACGTCTATACGGGGCGGGAGTGCAAGTTCATTAACCTGGTAATCCACGATAACGCCCAGGGTATAAGCTGGTGGAAGGGCTCGACCGACAGCGAAGTTTACGGGTGCATCGTTTACGATAACGGTTGGAAGGGACCCGATCGCGGGCATGGGCACGCGATCTACACCCAGAACGCCGAAGGCGTCAAGACGATCTCCGACTGCATCATGACCGGCGGGTACGGGCAGACGATGCATGCGTACGGCTCGAAACGCGCGTGGGTGGACAACTATTTTATTACGGGCAATATTGCGTATGCCGGGGCGCGGTTTCTGGTCGGCGGCGGGCGTCCGAGCAAGGGGATCAGGGTGACCGAAAACATGCTGCACGGGGTGTCGATGCAGATCGGATACAACGCCCCGCATAACGAGGACTGCCTCGTGCGGGACAACGTTATCATCGACGGTGCATTGAGCATCGTGCGGTACAAGAAGGTGGTCCGGTCCGGGAACCTGGTGGTGGCGCCGCCGGCGCCGCGGCCGGCGGATGCGCCGGGGCGAGTGATCGTGCGGGGCAATAAGTACGATGCGAACAGGGCGCACGTTGCGATATTCAACTGGGCGCAGAAGGACAGCGTTTTGGTAAAGGCCGGGCCTGTCAGAGATATTCAACCAAAGACGCCGAAAGGCGCGCGGACATATTTAAGACAATTCCTGAAGCGTGGTAGTCCATATCGGCTGATGGACCCGCAGAACTTCTACGGTAAGCCGTTACTGAAGGGCACCTACGACGGTAAGGCGATAAAAGTACCAATGAAGGGCCGCAAGTTCGCGGCGTTTGTTCTGATACGTCGGGTTTAAGCTGCCTACTTGTCCTTTGTGGGATCTGAGACTCTGCCCATGAACAGGATGGCGCCTGTTTGGTTGTGTTGGATCAGAAAGATGAACGGTCGGTCGGCGCGGACTTCGGGGAGGACTCTCGCGGATTTGCGTTCCATTATTACGGCCGTTGCGGCGGCGGCTTCTGTACCCTGTTCGTTGACGTCGACGAACGCCTTGTGGACGACCTTGGATATGAAGAGATCCGTCCGCCCGTTCATACCGGAGAAGTCCGCGCTGGAACCGAACGCGTCGCGCATGCCCAGTTCCTTGAGTACTTTCGATAGTTCGAACGAATCGGTCACGGTGAACTTCGGCATGAAGAGGCGGATTTCCTGCGGTACGGCGGCCAGCAGCCAGCGGCGGATCATCATGTGGCAGAGTAATCGGCGGATCCTGATCATCTCGGCGGCGCCGGCTTTTACAGGCAGGATCAGGAGCATCGACAGCGCCTTGCCCTTGTACGGAAGAACGATCATTGAGACGTCTGAGTTGCGGAAGTATCGGACCTTGCCCTTGCGAGACATCATGGGGGTCTGGACCCTCTTGCCCGACAGCAGCGTGAACGGGGCGTCTTTGGTGAGGTCCTTGTCGAACTCCTCGGCCCAGTCGCCCTTGAAGTAGACCGCGTTTGTAAGGACCAATCGCGTCCTCCTGCCGAGTACGCCCTTTGCGATGAGATCGAGAATTTTCTTCTCGGTTTCCCTGGCGACCCAGGCGTTTATGGTCGCCCGGGCGCCTTCGGCGCTGGCGACGTAGTCAACTTCCGACAGGGGCGCGCCGTAGAAGTCCTTCGTGACCGCCAGGAAGCTTTTCTGCCACGCGTATCCCTTCTGGCCCCAGAGCGAGTTGGCGGAGCGAAGTGTCCAACCGGGCTGCCTGGGTGCGTAGACTTGCTTCAGGAAGTCCCGGTACGCGCGGTGGATCGAGGTGTCGGGCCCTTCGATGACGATATTCCGCCCGCCGTCGGGCCCGAATTTGGGCTTGGGCAGGCCTTTGATCCGTGCCGGCGAGAGGTCCGGATCGAGCCGGATGATATCGTCGAGCCTTGGCTTGCGAGAACCGATGGGTTTCCTGATCGCGGTCCGCGGGAAACCGAGCGCGGCGTACATCTGGCTGGCTGTGCGGTTGCGGGCGCCGGCGTAGGTCATCGACAACGCCGCGTGGATGCTGCCCGGCGAGAAGAACACATTGCCCTCTTCAGCCGCCAGTTTGCGATAAACGCCTATGGCGAACGTGTTTGCGGCTCGGGGGATTGTCGTGGCGGAGGTCTTCGCGGTCGTGGAGACCGGTTTGCCCGACGTAAAGTCCGGTATTTTCGGTTTGCGGCCGAAATCCTCCCCGAAGGCGGGATTAGCGAGTATCGCCGCGATTACCATCATCGCGATCAGCAGTTTTCCAGACGTGCGGGAGTTCAGTGATTCGCTCATTTCCATGGCTCCTTTCCATTGAGGGCGAGTGGGAAGTTGGGCTGCTATCCAGCCGGTTCAATTATAGGCAATTGGTCGGCAAAGATCGATTTCCTGCCCGGTTAAAGTGGATATTCCAATGCGCCTCGGTACAGAGTGAATTGTACTCTGTAGATGGGAGAAGGCGCAAGGTATACGTATGATGGTAGCATATAGTTATAAATCGCGAAGGCGACGGCGTTTACGGCGAGGGGTCGTCTACGTGCTTGCGTTGGTCGTATTGGCGCTGTGTACGACGCTGGCTGTGGCGATTGCGTCCGGTACCACCGTCAACATTGCTCGCAGCGAGAATATGCAGAAAGCTCTCAACGCCCAGCTAGCCGCCGAGGGCGGACTGCAATTCATGCTCCAAAGCCTCTCGAACGCAAAACTGCCCAAGGATACTGATTACGACACGCTGATGGCCAATCTGGCCACGAAACTCGGCGAGATCCTTGACGGTACGCCGAATCTCGGTAGCTCGGAGGTGTCGGGCACGGAATATACGGTGACGATACCGGCGATTACGATCGAGGGTGCGGTCTTCACGTGCGTACTTACCCGCCTGAGTCCTGACGGGGAGAACAATCAGCAGTGTCGCCTTTCGGTTACCGGATCGTCGGGGGGCATGTCGCGGTCCGTTTCGCTCGATCTGCGTCTGAAGGCTGCCGCCCCACCGTTGTTCGACTATGGGATAGCATCCAAGGGCACGATCGATATCTCGGGTAACGCCAAGATCCTGTCGATGAGCGAAGCCCTGGATGCGAGCATCTTCACAGCCGCCGATGATGCGATTGTGTTCGACGCGGCGGGTAACTCCAAGATTGCCGGAGATATCTACGCCTGCACCGACGACATCAGCGCAATCCGCCTGACGGGCAATTCCGAGGTCGGCGGCGAAACTGACACCGACGAGATATTCGAAAATCACACCCACCTCGGCCAGGACGACCCGGAATTCCCCGAACTGGATCTCACGCCGTTTCCCGGGCTGACTACTAATATTGTCGACGGCTCGACGCAGACCAGCGGGAACAGGACGTTTGAGAACATACATGTCCTGCCGAACGTGAATCCGACGTTCAACGGCAATATAGTGATCAACGGTATTATCTACATCGAAGCGCCGAACAAGGTAAAGTTCAACGGGAACCTCGTGATCAACGGTTTTGTTGTAACGTCCGACGGCGGTTCTCTGCCCATGTCGGGCAACCAGCTCACGTTTAACGGTAACGTCTCGGTCCCCGGCGTCGACGCGCTGCCTGACACGGCGGAGTTTGAAGCCGTCAAGGAGTTTACGGGAACGGCGATCCTGGCGCCCGGGTTCGGTGTGACTTTCTCGGGCAATAACAGCGGTATCAACGGTATGATCGCAGCCGACCAGTTGACGTTTCGGGGCAACAGCACCCTCGGCGGGGAGCTTACGGGCATGATTCTGGGGCTCGCGGACCTGCCGATGTCACTGCGCGGGAACACCAAGATCACGATCAACCGCCAGGACGACGACTACACGCCGATGGGATTCAAGTACACCTCATCCTTCGAGGTGATAAGCGGCAGTTACGCTGAAACCACGCCCTGATACCACCGCACCCTTCGAACCCGCTCAAATCCGCCTCAATTCCACTGGGCTCTCTGAGACTCCTTCCAGGACATACGCGCATGTCTTGCGTCTGCCGCCCAACCCGGTTAATATGCCCGGAGTTTAGCTATCGACCGATCGGCGGTACGGTGGCTGCGGGCTCCAATCCGACGTATTCGCGGAGACACAACCATTGAAACTGATTCTGCTGGACATCGACACGACAGCACGCCGTAACTTCGACCCAATAGGCCTCAGCAGGCCCCTGTTCGAACTGCGCTGCGGTATAACCAATCTCGCCGAGAAACTCATTACCAGGACCCAGCCGGCGGACGTAGCCTGCTTCGTACCGGACTACCTGGCGGGAGTCTACCGCACCGAATCGAACTGGCCCGTAAATGACCTGACCGCCCTGACCGGCGATGACCTGCTATTAGTCAACGCCCGCGTCAAGGCCGACTCGCTGACCATCGAAACCGCCGCGCCGAGCGAAGTGGGCCTGGCCGAAGACGGCAGCCTGATGTATCTGCGCGTCAGCGCCGATGACCTGGGCAAGATCGAAGGCGACTGCATCTCGAGTTGGATCGACAAGGCTCGCGAGGTCCTCCCGACAGTCCAGGCCAACCTGCCCACGTGGAACTACGCCTGGGACCTGATGCTGGCCAATCCCGAGGAGTTGACCGCAAACTTCGCCGCACTCGGACGAAGCGGAATCGAAGGCGCCGTCGAGCAGCCCAATGCAATTCGCGGCAGCGCGGGGGATGTCTTCATAGCACCAGGCGCGGTGGTCCACCCGATGGTTGTCTTCGACGCGGAACACGGTCCGATCTACATCGACGAGGACGTGGAGATCCACCCATTCACGCGGATCGAGGGACCGTGCTATGTGGGCAAGGGTTCGATCCTGCTCGGCGCCAAGTGTCGCGAGGGCAACTATATCGGCCCGCTTTGCCGCATCGGTGGAGAGGTCGAAGAGTCCATCATCCAGGGCTGCTCCAACAAGTATCACGACGGGTTCCTGGGTCACGCATATGTGGGTCAGTGGGTGAACCTCGGCGCCCAGACGAGCAACAGCGACCTGAAAAACGATTACTCGACGGTCTCGGTGACCCTGGACGGAAAACGCCCTGTCGACACCGGTTCGACGAAGGTCGGGGCGTTGATCGGCGATCACGTCAAGACGTCGATCGGTACGCTCATGAACACCGGATCGGTCGTCGGCACGATGGCGCTGATCATGGCCACCGGCGAACCCCTGCCCAAGTTCATCCCGTCCTTCGCGTGGTTCCTCAAGGGCGTGACCACCAAAGGATTCGGTAAGAAGAAGCTCTACGAAACAGCCCGGACAGCAATGAGCCGGCGAGGCAAGGAGTTTACCGACGCCCACGAGGCTATGTTCGATGCGATCTTTGAACTGACGAGCGAGCCTCGCGGCGCCGCCGTCAAGAAAGGCCGCAAACAAATGGCCGCCAGGTAACACCCCCGAAATCATCAATAAACGCACTCGATGCATTGAACCAGGAGACAGAACGTTGGCAACAGTAGAAGAAAGAGTCAAAACCGTAACGGGCAAGACGCTTAACATAGATCCAGGCGAGATCCAAGCCGAGCACAGCTTCACCTTCGACCTGGGCGCCGAAAGTGTCCAGTCGGTCGAGTTGGTGGCGATGTTCGAGGAAGAGTTTGGTATCGAGATGGACGAAGACGCCGCCCTGTCAGTCGAGACAGTCGGTTCGGCCAGCGAGTTCATCGCCAGGGTCTGCGCCGAACAGGGCATCGCGATCGATACCGAGTAGAGTCGCCGGTAAGTCAAACGGCTTATCGCAGACGCGCCGCGGCGCGAGGTTGCGCGCCGGCGCCACGATGAAACCCGAGACACCGAAGGACGCCGAATGTCCGAGCAGACCGCCCAAACCGAATCGCATCCGCTGGACAGCATCTTCTACCCCAAAAGCGTCGCCGTACTCGGCGTGACGCCCACGCCCGACACCGTGCCCAACGATATGTTCCGCAATATCCTCACCAGCGGATATACCGGCGTACTCTACCCGGTGGCGCCGTTCAAGCGGAGCATCTATGCGGTCAAGGCCTACCGCTACGTGCTGGACATCCCCGACGAGGTCGACCAGGCCGTCATCGTCTACCCGTCCAACGTCTGCCACAAAGCCGTCGAACAGTGCGGTCAAAAGGGCGTCAAATCCATCATCATGATCTCCGCCGGCTTTCGCGAAGTCGGACCCAAAGGCGCCGAACGCGAAGCCAAAGTCAAAGAAATCTGCGACGCGTACGACATGAAACTCATCGGGCCCAACTGCCTCGGGGTTATCAACACCGATCCGACTTCAATGCTCAACGCTTCCTTCGCCCGGAGAATGCCCGACCGCGGACGCATCGCCTTCCTGAGCCAGTCCGGTGCGCTCTGCACCGCCGTCCTGGACTACGCGCTGGGAAAGGGTATCGGGTTCTCGAAGTTCGTCAGCTTCGGGAACAAAGCCGGCGTGACCGATATCGACCTGATGCGATACCTCCACAAGGACCCCCAGACCGACGTAATCCTGGTCTACCTCGAAGAGTTGAGGGACGGGCGTGGGCTCGTCGAAGCCGCACGCGAGATCACCCGCGGACCGGACGCCAAGCCCATCCTGCTGATCAAGTCCGGACGCACTGTCCAGGGCGCCGACGCCGCGGCCAGCCACACCGGTTCGCTCGCCGGTGAAGACGTCATCGCCGACGCGGTGCTCAAGGAAGCGGGAATCATCCGAGTTGACACTATCGACGAACTTTTCAATTCCGCGATCATGATGACTTACCAGCCTCCGGCACGCGGCAGGCGGTTGGCCATCGTTACCAACGCCGGCGGACCGGGCGTAATGGCCACAGACGCCGCGGTCAATATGGGCCTGGAAATCCCCCGCTTTGAAGACAAAACCACCAGCAGGCTCAAATCCGCCCTCCCCGCCGCGGCGAACGTCAAGAACCCCGTTGACGTCATTGGCGACGCCCGCGCCGACCGGTATTCAGCCGCCATCGAGGCCGTTCTCGACGACGATAACGTCGACCAGGCACTGGTGATTCTCACGCCGCAATCCATGACCGATATCGAGGCCATCGCCGAATGCGTCGTCGCCGGACGCGAGAAAACCGACAAGCCTATGGCGTGTTCGTTCATGGGCGGTCGCGACGTGCAGGTCGGTATCGACATTCTCCAGGCCGCCAGGATCCCTCACTATATTCTGCCCGAATGGGCATGCAGCGCACTGCTCGACAGTAACATCTTCAACGAGTGGAAGAACTCGCCGGCGCCTGAGCTTGAACCTCTGGACGTGGACACTGCCGCCGCACGCGCCGTCATGGACTCCGCCGGCGAGGGGTACATGCGAGAAGACCAGTGCCTCGATGTCCTGCGGGCATACGGTTTCCCCGTCCCCAAATACAAGCTCTGCACCTCTGCCGACCAAGCCGCCTCATTCGCCGACGAACTCAACTGCCCCGTCGTCCTGCGAGTGGTCAGTCCGGAGATCGTCCACAAGTTCGACGTCAAGGGTGTGGCGCTCAACCTGGACGGCGCCGAGGCGGTCCGCAGCGCCTGGGACGACATGATGACCCACATCGCCGGCGTCATGCCCCAGGCTCATATCATCGGCGCATTAGTTCGCGGTATGATCCCGTCCGGAAGGGAAATCATCCTCGGCGCCAAGCGGGACAGCATCTTCGGACCGACGGTCATGTTCGGGCTGGGCGGACTTTTTGTGGAGGTGTTCAAGGATGTGACGTTCGCCCTGGCGCCGGTCACCGCCCAGCGGGCTGCTTCGATGGTGCGCGGGGTGAAGGCTTACGAACTCCTGGCCGGGGCGCGCGGTATGGAAGCTGCGGACGTGGGCGGTATCGAAGAGTGCATCCGACGCCTTGGACAGCTCGTAACCGACCATCGGCGCATCACCGAACTGGACATCAACCCGCTGCTGGTCGGATCCGCCGACGTGGGAAACTCGGTAGCGGACGTGCGCATCCGCCTGGCGCCGGCGATCTCTGAGTAATTCGCGGCTTCTTGAATCTTGATGGAGAGCGTTAAATGTGGATTCTGAGCGTTTTTGTGATCTATCTGGTGGTGTTGGCGGGTATTGGCGTCTACTGCATGCGTTTCAACCGCACCCTGGAGGATTTCGTTCTGGGCGGGAGGAAGATGGGCGTGTGGGTCACGGCGATAAGCGCCCAGGCCAGCGACATGAGCGCCTGGCTGCTCGTTGGTTTGCCCGCATACGCCTACGCAACCGGGCTCAGCGCCATATGGATGCTGGTCGGGTGCTCGGCGGGAATCATCTTCAACTGGGTCGTCATCGCCCCGCGTCTGCGGCGGGACTCAGAGCGCTACGGATCGCTGACGATACCTGACTACCTTGCAAGCAGATACGCCGGCGGATGGCCTTTGGTTCGCATCGCATCGGTCCTGATTATTCTGCTGGGCTACGCGACCTACATCGCCTCCCAGTTCATCGCCGCGGGTAAAGTTTTCGCTACGACTTTCGGGCGCGTCGAGACTCCCTGGGGCGTACTGAGCATCAGTTATCACGAAGGCATGCTCATCGGGATCGGGATAATCCTGCTCTACACGATCATGGGCGGATTCATGGCCGTCTCGTGGACGGACCTGGCGCAGGGGATGTTGATGGTGTTGACCGTCGTGATCCTTCCGATAGTCGGCGTGATCGCCGTGGGAAGCCTGGCGTTGGTCGGCGACAAACTGCACGCCTTCGACCCGGAAATCCTCAGCGTGGCCGGTAAGTCCGTGGAGGGCGCCGGCATAATCTCCACCAGCGGAGCGGCTTTCTGGATAGGCCTGGTGCTGGGGAATATGTCATACGGTCCCGGATACCCGGGCCAACCGCACATCCTGGTGCGATTCATGGCGCTGGAAGATCCCGCCAAGATGCGCCGGGCGGCGATTATCGGTATCGTCTGGTCAGTTCTTGCGATGGCCGGCGCGATCGCCGTGGGGCTGATCGCGCGTGTGACGCTCGGGTCGCTTGGCGACGCGGACCAGGCCATGCCTTCGCTGGCGATGAGGCTGATGCATCCCGGAATCGCCGGGGTAATGATCGCGGGCGCGGTGGCCGCCATGATGAGCACCGTCGACTCGCAGTTGCTGGTGGCGGCTTCGGCGGTCGAACAGGACATCTACATTCGCCTGTTCGGCGGCAAGGCTCACGGGAAGTCGGCCGTCTGGATCGGGCGGATAACTATTCTGATTTTGGGCGCGGCTGCTCTGCCGATTGCGTGGGGCGGCGAGAGCGTTCTGTCGAAGGTTCTCGACGCCTGGGGCATTCTGGGCGCCGGGCTCGGGCCGGTCGTCACTATAGGCCTGCTGAGCAAACGCGCCAACCGCTACGGCGCATTTACGGGCATGATTGCGGGTGTCTCCACAGTTTACTTCTGGAACTGGATCGCTTACTTCTTGAAATGGAGAGTCCAGATCTTCGATGTCAAGGAGTTGTTCGCCACGGGTCTGATACCCGGATTCGTGTTGAATATTGTGCTGGTATTGGTTGTGTCTCTGGTTACAGGCGGGTCGCGCAATCAAGCCAATTCGGCGTCTTCGTCGGTCGGCGGTGTGTAGGGCCGGCCTTTCATGAAGCCTCTGGTCAGCGCAACCACAACGCCGGTCAGTGCCAGCAACGCTATCAGGTTCGGTATCGCCATCAATGCGTTGAGGACGTCCGAAACGCCCCATATCGGGTCCGACTTCCAAAGCGCCCCAATGAGGATAAACGGCAGCCAGAGAATGCGGTAAGTTGTGCGAACGGTCTTGCTGTGACCGAGGACAAACGCGCAGCACGTCTCTCCGTAAAAGCACCACGCCAGGATCGTGTCGTACGCCGTCAGGATCATGCAGAAAGTCACAAGACTGATACCAATCCCGTCACCGAACGGTACGCAGAATGCGCTGATAGTCAGGTTGGCGCCCCCCTCTCCGCTGGTCCACGCCCCGGTCAGGAGTATCACCAGGGCGGTGGCCGTGCACATGATGATCGTGTCAAAGAACACCTCGAAAATTCCCCACAGCCCCTGGCGGGCGGGATGGTCGGTTTTGGCCGTCGCGTGCGCCATCGGCGAACTACCCAGACCCGCCTCGTTGCTGAAGACGCCGCGGGCGATTCCAAAACGTATCGCCATCATCATGCCCGCGCCGGCAGCCCCCCCGCCCACGGCCGCGGGCGTGAAGGCCTTCCGGACGATCATCGCCAGTATCTGCGGAACATCGGTGATATACATGGCGATCACCACGAATGCCGCCAGCATGTACAGCGTGCACATGAACGGTACGCAGAACATCGCAACGTGAGCGATCCGCTTGATTCCGCCGAGAGTCACCAGGCCGACGGTCAGGACAAGCAGCCCGCCGGTCAACCAGCGCACCAACCAGAGCGACTGGCCCGACGAACCGCCGCCAAAGAGCCGCTCGACACCGTCGGTGACCTCGTGGGCCTGGACCATATTACCTAGTCCCACACCGGCCAGTGCGCCAAAAATGCAGAAGAGCACGGCCAGCGGCTTCCATCGCTTGCCCATACCGCGCGTTATGTACATCATCGGTCCGCCCATCATCGGGCCGTCACCGTCGCGCTTGCGGTAGTGTACGCCGAGCACGACTTCGGCGAACTTCGTGCCCATACCCACAACGCCCGAGATCCACATCCAGAAGACAGCGCCGGGCCCGCCGAGTGCGATTGCGGTAGCCACTCCGGCGATATTGCCCACGCCGACCGTGCCCCCCATCGCCACCGACATCGCCTGGAACGGCGTTACATCGCCATCGTCGCCGGAACCGCGACGGAATATCTTCGCCGCCGTCTCGCGCCACATCAGGCCAAACTTCGTGAACTGTAAGAACCTGATCCGGAACGTGACATACAGACCGGCTCCCACAAGGAGAATCAACATGGGAGGTCCCCACAACACGTGTTTGTTCAGCGGTTCAATCAGATCTACAAGCCATTCAAACATGGCAGTATTGTAGTCAGTGGCAAAGGTTTGGCAAGCCTATCTCCGGACCGCAAATCAATCGCCGTATCCGTCTCGATGGCTCTCGTGCCACGCCCAGGCGTCCGTTACGATGGTCTTGAGCTCGGCGAATCGGGGCTTCCAGCCTAACTCGTCGATCGCCTTTTGGGATGACGCCACCAGTCGCGCCGGGTCGCCCGGGCGGCGGTCAACAACTTCGGCGGGTATCTCGCAGCCGGTGACTTCGCGGCAGGTTTCTATGACTTCCCTTACGCTGAAGCCCTCTCCGTTACCGAGATTGTAGACCTTGATTTCTCCGGGCTCGATGGCGCCGGCGGCAAGCAGGTGAGCGTCAGCCAAATCGCAGACGTGTATGTAGTCGCGGATGCACGTACCGTCGGGCGTATCGTAATCGTCGCCGAATATCTTTATGTCCGGTCTCTTTCCCAGGGGAACCTGGAGCACCAGCGGGACCAGGTGCGTCTCGGGGATATGGTCTTCGCCGATTTCGGATGACGGGTGGGCACCGGCTACGTTGAAGTACCGCAGCGACACCCCGCCCAGTCCGTAGGCCCGGGCGTAGGCCTGGAGCATGTACTCGACGCAGAGCTTGCTCGCCCCGTAGGGGTTAATCGGGACCAGCGGGTCAGTCTCCTCGATCGGAATTCGCTGAGGCGTACCGTAAACGGCCGCCGTCGAACTGAACACGATCCGCTTGACGCCCACGGCGCGCATGGTTTCCAGGAGTTCGAGGCTCTTGGCGGTGTTGTTGTGGAAGTATTTCTCGGGCGTCTCGACCGACTCGCCGGCCTCTATGAACGCCGCAAAGTGGATAACGGTATCGATCTCGTGTTCGTCGAGTACCCGCCCCAGCGTCCGGCGATCGCTAACGTCGCCGAGTATCAGCCCGGCGCCTGTCTTGTCAACGGCTTGGGCGTGTCCCTTGATCAGCGAGTCGTATACTACGCAATTGTGTCCGGCGTCGCCCGCGGCACGAAGCACGTGCGAACCGATATACCCCGCGCCACCCGTGAGCAAAAAGTTCATCAGATTCTCCTGCGAATCGGCTCCAGGAGCGGATTATAGGTCTATCCCGCCGCCGATGCAAACACCGCTCTTGCGGGGTAGCTTGACCCGTTGGCGCTCCGGGCGCATAATGGAGCGGTGCGGATCAGGATAAATGGCGAATGGGCCGAACACGCCGACGGACTGACGGTCTCGGAGCTGCTGGCGGTACTCGATCTTGACCAGCGCCGTGTCGCAGTCGAACGTAATGCGGTCATCGTGAGGCGCAAGACATTCGATCAGACCGCACTTTCCGACAATGACAAACTGGAGATCGTAACGCTGGTCGGCGGCGGATAACGTCCGGTTGCGATTTAACAAGGATAATTCAGATGGGTCAAAACGATATACGGATCGGTGATTTCGAGTTTACCAGCCGCCTGCTGGTGGGCACGGGCAAGTACGACACCTACGAACTGATGCGCGACGCGCTGGCAGAAAGCGGCTGCCAGGTCGTGACCGTAGCCGTGCGTCGCGAGAGGATGACTGACGCCGACGGGCGGAACATCATGGACTTCCTCGACGCCGACCGCTACACGCTGCTGCCCAATACGGCGGGCTGCTTCACAGCCGACGACGCGATACGCACCGCCCGCCTGGGACGCGAACTGCTCGAAGGGATCGACAATCCCGGAGCCGCCTGGGTAAAGCTCGAAGTGCTCGGCGATACCAGGACGCTGCTGCCCGATCCAATGGGTACTCTCGAGGCTCTGAAAGTCCTCAAGAGCGAAGATTTCACCGTGCTGTGCTACACCAATGATGATCCGATAATGGCCTCGCGACTCAAAGACGCCGGCGCCGATTCGGTAATGCCCGCCGGGAGCCCCATCGGCTCGGGGCAGGGCGTACTGAACCCGTGGAACATCCGCATCATCCTCGAGCAGCTCAAGGACGGCTCGCCGGACTATCCGGTGATCGTAGACGCGGGCGTCGGTACCGCAAGTGATGTCACCATAGCGATGGAACTCGGCGCCGACGGCGTGCTGCTGAATACGGGCATAGCGGGCGCCGACGACCCGATAGCGATGGCCCGGGCGATGAAACTTGCGGTCGAATCGGGCTATCTCGCCGCCGGTGCCGGGCGGATACCACGCAAACTCTACGCGACGGCGTCGTCACCGATTGAAGGCGTGATTGGAGCGGAGAATTGAATCCAGGCGATAAACCATCCACGTCATGGCGGTCCCAACTCGATCGACGATCGACTATCTGCCTGTACGTGATTCTTATCGGCCTGGTGAATTTCCTGATCTACACCATCGCATATCTCATCATCGGAAGCGAGGCGATTCACGGGAGAATAATCTCCAGCGGCGGTCAGACACAATACCTGTTGAGCGGGCAGACGGATCCCGTAAGCCGGTGCGTGTTTATCTACAGTGCGATCCATTCGATCAGCATCTGGCCGACGTTCGGTGCGGTAATGCTGGCGATGCTAACTCTCGCCAAAGACAGAATTGTCGAGTCGATGCGTTCGGCACTGGTCCGCGGAAGAGCGATTATCACCCTTATCGCCGTAATCATAACAATCATCGCAATCCTCTTTACGTTTGTATTTACGCGCCAGTTCGTACGCCAAATGAGGTCCGGACCGCAGGAGGTCCGACAGGTGTCCGGAGATCGATGAGTCTTTCTGTAGAAGACATCCTCGCCCCCGGCGGGCTGGTGGCCTCCAACCTCGACAACTACGAGGAACGCCGCGAACAGTTGGATATGGCGCTGGCGGTTGGCGAGGGGTTCGAGGCACGGAGGCACGTTCTTGCCGAAGCGGGCACGGGCGTGGGAAAGAGTTTCGCATACCTGGTCCCGTCGATTCTCCAAGCCGCGGACCACAAACGCCGTATCGTGATCTCCACGTACACCATCGCGCTGCAGGAACAGTTGATCTCAAAAGACCTGCCGTTTCTCGCCGACATTCTCCCGATGGAATTCAACGCCGTACTGGGCAAGGGGCGTACCAATTACGTCTGTTTCAGGCGACTGGCGATGGCGATCAAGTCCAAGGACAAACTCTTCGTCAACGAGTCCAAGCTCGACATGCTCGAAACAGTCGCACGCTGGGCAATGGAAACTTCGGACGGTTCCCTGCAGGATATCGATTTTTCCGTGAGCCCGGATGTCTGGCAGAAGGTCCGAGCCGAAACCGGGCTCTGCAAGGGCGCCAAGTGCGATCACTACGGACCATGCCACCTGCGCCGCGCACGGAGGCGGATGCTCAAGGCCGACATACTCGTCGTGAACCACGCGATGTTCTTCTCCGACCTGGCGATGCAGGCCGAAGACCTCCAGTTTCTGGGCCGCTACGACATGGTGGTACTCGATGAGGCCCACACCGTCGAACAGGTCGCCGGCGACCATTTCGGGCGGAGCGTTTCGTGGTCGATGGTCAGGTTCCTGCTCCGCGACATCTACAACGCCAAGACCGATCGCGGTATCATAACGATGATCGGCGACGGGCAGGGGATAGCGGTCGTCAACCGGGCCGAATCGGCCGCCGAATCCTTCTTCCAGGAGTTGAGTTCTTACAAGGGACCGGCAATCGCGCGTAACGGGCGGATCACCCGGGAAGGAGTGGTTCCCAATATCCTGAGCCCCGCCCTTATGAAGCTCGCCACCATGGTCGCCGAACTCCGCGGTAAGGCCCAGAGCGACGACCACGGGTTGGAACTGCTGACCTGCGAGCAGCGGGCCGTCGAGATGGCCTCCAAACTCGATGCCCTGATCTCGCAAGCGGACGGGGGGCATGCATACTGGGTGACCCGCCGCGGCGCCCGGAAAGGCAGGGGCGCAAACGTCACGCTGGCCTCGGCGCCTATCGACGTGGCGCCACTGATGAGAGACCTGCTGTTCGACAAGGTCGCCAGCGTGGTGCTGACCAGTGCAACGTTGGCGACGGCAAGGGGAGGCGCCCACGGATTTGACTACATCCGCACCCGCCTGGGGCTCGACGACGCCGACGAAGTACTGCTGACCAGCCCGTTCGATTTCCGAAAACAGGCCAAACTGCACATCGAAACGCAACTGGGAGATCCCAACGACCTCGAACGGTTCGTCCCGCAAGCAACTAAGGCCATCGAATACTACGTCCGTAAGTCTGAAGGGCGATGTTTCGTGCTAATGACCAGCTATACCATGCTCGAAGCTGTGGCGGACACATTCCAGGGGTTCTGCACCGATAACGAATACCACCTGCTCGTTCAGGGACGCAACCTGCCTAGAGGGGCGATGCTCGAACGTTTTCGCGGTAACCGGCGAACCGTGCTGCTGGGAACGGCGAGTTTCTGGCAGGGCGTGGACGTCGCCGGCGAGGCGCTGCAGAACGTGATTATCGCCAAGCTTCCCTTCGCCGCCCCCAACGATCCGATAGTCGAGGCGCGAATCGACGCGATCCGTCAGGGCGGTGGAAATCCGTTCGTGCAATACCAGTTGCCCGAGGCGATTATTCGGTTCAAGCAGGGCTTCGGGCGGTTGATAAGATCCACCAGCGATACCGGGATCGTCGTGGTACTCGACCAACGCCTGGTGACCAAGTCATACGGAAAGAGGTTTATCGCTTCCTTGCCCGACATCGAGATGATCCGCGACGAGTTCTCCGCCCAGACGTCTTGAGTCAGACCGACTGGTCTACCGGTTCGGGCTCGGGGATGAGGACGACTTCGGGCCTGGTGATATCGAACGCCTCGTCCCGCGGAGATATAACGAGCCGATCGCCAAGCTGCGCGGCGACCTTGAGGAACGCCGAAACAACCGCCGGATCGAATTGCGTGCCCGAACCCTCGCGGATTTCCTTCAGCGCTTCGGTCGGTGTATGTGCCTCACGGAAGGTGCGCGGCGAGGTCATCGCGTCGAACGAGTCGCCCACCGCCAGAATCCTCGCGGTCAGCGGGATCGCCGCACCGGCCAGACCGTCGGGGTATCCAGTACCGTCGAAGTGTTCGTGGTGCGACCGAACGGCGGGGATCTCCTGCTCGAGGAATTCCATACCCTGCATCATCTGCACGGCCTGCAGAGGATGGGATTGCATGATCTCGATCTGCTCGGGTGTCAGTGCCTCCGGGCAGAGCAGTACTGAATCAGGCAGTGACAGCATACCGATATCGTGCAGCATTGCCGATATCTCCAGCCGCTGTATGAGGTCGTCGGGCAGGCCCATTTCGCGGGATATCAGTACGACGTATCGCTGGACTTTCTGGACGTGATCGCGCATGTAGTGATCGCGCCGTTCGATCAGGTCGACGATTTCCTGTACTGCCTGCAGGAAGACGTCCTTGAATCGAGAGTCGAGTCCGGCGAGTTTCTTCTGGAGAGTATCCTTGCTGGCCCCCTTCCCGGACAGTGCCTTGGGCACGCCGGTGATTGCGTCGAATTCGACTATGCAATTCCTTCCGCGTTCCTTTGCGGCGTACAGCGCACGGTCGGCACGGTTTACCATATCCGCGCTCGTCTTGATGTCCTTGGCGCTCAGGTCGGCTACGCCGATTGACAGAGTCACGTTCAACTGGAGTTCGTCCGAACTGGTAGTTTCCGCCGCCACGAGGTGCTGGATACGCGATGCTACCGCGGCTGCGTCCGGAGCGGAGGTTTCCGGAAGGAGTATTGCGAACTCGTCGCCGCCGATTCTCGCCGGCAGGTCGGCTTTTCGGCAAGCCTGGCGTATTGCCCGTGATACTGTCTTGAGCAGTTCGTCTCCGAGAAGGTGTCCACCGGCGTCGTTGACGGCCTTGAAGAAATCCACGTCGATTGTTACCAGCGACATGGGTCGCCGGTATCGCGTAGCCTGGTGGAAGAAGGCGCTGAGGACCTCCTCGAAATGCCTTCGGTTGGCAAGGTTGGTAAGTTCGTCGGTTTTGGAAATATGGGCCAGGTCCCGGAATGCTCCCTGCAGTTTTCTCGCGAGCATGAGCGGTTCACCGTGCAGACCTCGCGTCAGGTTGTCCGTCGACTCGCTCTCGAGCTGGTCTATGTCCTGCAGGCGTCTCAGCAGGCGGATTACTGGTCCGGTAATCAGTATATGGGCTCCGACAATGACCAATCCCGCCAGGCTCATCGACATCGACAGTATTATCAGAACCTGCCTGCGGGCGTTTGCGGCCTGTAGGCGAATGTACGGGACCGGTTGGCTGGCGCGGAAGAAAGCGAGCACTTTACCGTTGGGACTGCGGACCAGCCAACTCACCGACAACCTGTTTTCCGAGGATACCCATTGTGCGTTGGCGTCTATTTTTACCGCTTCGGGGTCCGCACGAAGAGAGCCCTCCCACGGTACGAGAGCCAACTCACCACCACTGGTGTTCCAGAGGCTCGTTCGCACCGCAGCCCCGATCAACGTGACGACCCAGATCTCGCGGTTCTGCGGGTCCTTGGGCAAGGCGTGGCGAGCGAACACCACCGGTCCGCAGTTAGGCAGGTCCAGAACGCCCTTGGGGACGTCATCAGGAATCAACGGTACCGACTTCGGTACGAGTGAATTGCCCGGACGCGACCACCGGTGGGTTATCTTCCCATCTGAATCCGTCATCCAGACCATGTCGAGCCCCGAATCACTTACTGCGCCACTGGCCCAGAGAGCAAAGCGGTTGTCCGCGTCGGGACCGTCGCCCAGAATACCGCTGCTATCGGCGCAGCTCGCCAGTGCCGAGGCCACCTGATCGAGAGCATCCTGCCTGGCAGCCAAAGCGAGCATCACCTGCGATCGGGTCTGATTGGCCTCGTTCTGCAGAGCGTCGCGCTCCTGTTCAAAAACACGCGGGCGCAGATAAAAGGCATCTGTGATGAATATACCGGCCGTCGCAACTGCTGCCAGCAGCAGAAGAATCGTTGGGGAAGTCAGTTTCATACCTGCAAACCTTTTGCGCATTTTAGAACTCCACGGGCCGATATCCATAGTCTAAGGAGGCGACCCAATATGACTATCGGCATCAGACTCGTCCGGCTTTACCTGTAAGTTCAGTACCTCAGATGCACTTGACCCCACCGCGGTAGTACCGCCTATTTAAATTGTAACAATCCCTTTGCGAAGTGCAAATTTTACCAGAGAAATTTGATCGTGAATATCGAGCTTGTTCATGAGGCGCATGCGATGCGTATCGACGGTTTTAACCGATAATCCCAGCACCTCAGCGATGTTACGGTTTATTCTGCCTTCGGCGATCATTTGAAGAACCTGTCGCTCGCGACTGGTCAAACGTTCGTAGGGGTCGTCGTGACTCTTGGTAACCTGCTCCAGGATATCTCGAGGGATCCCCGGACCGAGGTATAGTTCACCGCGAGCCACTGCTGAAACGGCTTCGTGCAACTCTGTCGTAGCCGATTCCTTCAGCAGATAACCCGTTGCGCCATATTCTATTGCGCGCACGATGAATTGGGGGTCGCTGTGCATGCTGAGGATAAGAACGTTGGTGCGGTTGCAGCGCTTGACGATATCGCGGCAGACATCCAGACCGTTCAAACCCGGCATGGTGATATCGAGTACCACTACGTCAGGTTCGAGGCGCTTGACGTCCGGTAGAACGGACAGACCATCCCCGCTCTGCCCGATTATCGAGAACCTGCCACCATCTCTATCCAACAGCGATGCAAGTCCCTCGCGCACCATGGCATGATCGTCTGCCAGGTAAATCGTGACAGAGTCCGACTTGCCACCGTTCAAACTCTCTGACCGTCCCTGTGATTTCTTCTTTGCCATCTAAACTCCCCGTGACAATTCAGCGTTCCATGTAGTTCAGCCCCAACGCGCTCACAGCGTACAACTCAATCTGCATATTCCATACACCAGGGATATGATACGTTCCTGCTGGGGATTCGTCAACCCCATATTCCCCCTTTAACGCCTAACTCCGCTCAGATACCCAGTTCTGCGCGGATTGCTTCAACCACCGCAGGCGTGCCCGGACGGAAGAGTTTTCGGGCGTTGTCTGCAAGTTGCTTCAGGGCAACGGGATCGTCGAGTAGTCGGCGGACTTCGGCGGGCACGTCGCTGTATCGGCGTGTCACGATGGCCGCTCCGTTTCCGCGGAAATATGTCGCGTTTGCAGCTTCTTGTCCGGGAATGGGTCTGGGCAGGATCATCGGCGCGCCTGCGGCGAGGCATTCGGCGGTCGCTATTCCGCCGGCCTTGGTGACCATCAGCGAGCTTGCCCAAACCAATTCTTGAACGCGGTCGGTAAACGATACCGGAAACAGCCCGTCGACTTTTGAGGCCAGTTTGCCCAATTGCCCCAGAAGTTTCTTGTTCCTCCCGCCGAGTACCACCAGGGATATTTCCGGGCAGAGTTGCAGGATTCTTCGGGCGATTTTGACCACCGGTCCGCACGTGAATTCCGTACCGCCGCTGAGGACAACGACCTTCTTGTCGGCGGGCAGTCGCCAATCGGCGAGGACCTTCCGGCGATTGGGCTCCCGGAGCCACTTGGGGTGAATCGGCATACCACTGATGGTAATGGCGTCGCGGTCGATTCCCCATCTTACAAGTTTTTCGAGACCCGCATCCGATGGCAGGAACCACCGCTTGATACCTCCTGCCAACCAGAAACGGTGCTGGTCGTGATCTGTAACCGCCACGAACTGCGGCGCGCTGAACTGGCCTTTGGCGGCCATGTTCGAAAGGATGGTTGACGAAAGAAAATGAGTATGCACCACGAGGTCGGTTTGGACCGCCTGCATATACCGGCGGAACTTCCTCATCACCAGTCGCTCGTGCCAGAGGCGCCGCCTCTCCATCAGGCCCAGCTTCGGACCCTGCGGATGGTTGGTCATGCGATATCCCAGCCCGTACATCATGGGCATGCGCGTAACGGCGACGGCGAAGCCCTTGGCGTAGTAAGCACGAAACAACCGCGGCGCAAGGGTCAGTGTGTCGAGTACGTCGACTTGCGGAGGGTTGGGCGACTCAGCGAGACCCGCGGCGATGGCTCGGGCGGCGGCGTTATGCCCGGCGCCTACCGATGCGGTCGCTATCAGCACTCGCGGTGCGTTTGGGGATGTTCCTGAAGCACTCATTTTGGTCTGCTGGTACTATGGCGGTCTCGATCAGGCGTAAGTAATCTACCGAATCTTGCCGGGTTTTTCAAAGATTTGCGCCGCACCCGGTTATGGTATTGTCCAGTTCGGGCGAATTGCCCCGGGCTATGAATATATCGCCAAAACAGCGGTTCTCTGCAAAACTGTCGCAGAATACGGAAAATCATTGACAATCGGGGCTATAATCACATAAACTACGGAACGATTGTATCCCCAGTTTTGGTGATACCGCAGGAGCACAACGGATGTCCGAGAACCTTATTGCTAATGCAAGCATACGAACGCTTGTTGCCAAGGGCAAAGAACGCGGCTACGTCACCTACGAGGAGATGAACGCCGAACTCCCCGATGACGCAGTTTCGCCCGAGGGTCTCGATTCGTTGCTGATGAGCCTGGATGAACTGGGTATTGAACTGCTTGACGAGGCGGAAGTTAAGCAGAGAGAGGAGTTTGCATCCGACGGTAAGAACGGTGAGGCAACTCCCGCCGCTGCGGCGAAAAAAGCAGGACCGGAACTGGAAGTGGAACGTCGGATAGACGATCCGGTCCGCATGTACCTGACGCAGATGGGCGAGATCCCCCTGCTTAAGCGTTCGGAAGAGATTTCGCTGGCCAAAAAGATCGAAACCGCCCGCAAACACTTCAGGCGCCGTGTTTTGGAGAGCGATTACTGCATCCAGCAGGCAACTGATATCCTCACACAAGTCCACCACAGCGATCTGCCATTCGACCGGACCATGCGGATATCCACCGCCGAGAATCTCTCGAAAGAGACGATCATGGCCCGGATGCCCACCAATCTGGCCACGGTTGCGATGATCATAGAACGCAACGCCGCCGACTGGAAGGTCCTGCGATCCAATGCATCCAACGCGAAGCGCACCCAGGCCGTACGCACTCTGTGGCGCCGGCGCAGGCGGGCGGCAACCCTGCTGGAAGAACTGTCTCTCAGGACGTCTCGCATCAGTCCGCTGATGAGAAAACTCCAGCACATGTCCGACAAGATGAAGGAAATCGAGCGGGAACTCGTCACGGCGGACGCCCACGAGGTCCCCGACGATGACCAGGAAGTGATGCAGGAGGAGCTTGACGGACTTATCGACCTGATCCAGGACTTCGCCGACATGCTTCGCAAACGCGTCAAGGGCATTCAGAAAGTCTTCAACGATTACGAGAAAGCCAAACGCGACCTGTCGGGGGGAAATCTGCGGTTGGTTGTCTCGATCGCCAAGAAATACCGCAACCGGGGCCTGTCGTTCCTCGATATCATACAGGAAGGCAATACCGGGCTCATGCGCGCCGTCGACAAGTACGAATACCGCCGCGGATACAAGTTCTCGACCTACGCGACATGGTGGATCAGGCAGGCTATCACCCGCGCCATCGCAGACCACGCCAGGACCATCCGAATTCCGGTCCACATGATCGAGACGATGAGCAAGCTGCGGAATATCTCCAAACGCCTCGTGCAGGAAGTCGGGCGCGAACCGACCATCGAGGAAATCGCCAACGAAGCGGCTATGAGCGTTGCCGAAGCCAGGCGGGCGCTGAAAATATCGCGCCATCCGATCAGCCTCGACCGACCGGTGGGCGAGTCCGAAGACAGCTACTTCGGCGACTTCATCGAGGACGAATCGGCAGAGAGCCCGATTGTCTCTGCCGGTACGGAAATGCTCAAAGACCGAATCGAAGAAGTACTCAAGACCCTGACGTATCGCGAAAGGGAGATCATCAAGCTGCGATACGGTATCGGCGATGGATACACCTACACGCTCGAAGAGGTCGGACGCATATTCAAGGTCACCCGCGAGCGAGTCCGCCAGGTCGAAGCAAAGGCCATCAAAAAACTCCAGCACCCCGTCCGGTCACGAAAACTCGAAGGTTTCCTCGACCGTGTAGCTCTCGGCGAAGAAGAGACCGAAGAGGAAGAAGCTCTCTGAACCGCCGAACAGGTTAGAGGTGAAAGGTCAGGAGGTAGGGTCCTTATTCCATGTAGTGTCGGGCGATCAATGCAGTAGTCAGCCCTCTTTCGCCCCTACCGGGCATCAATCACGTTCCTGCCTGGCAATCTTACCGGGTACGCCCATTTTCTTTTCCCACGCGCGAAGAACTACCGTGAGTTCCTTGACCTTGTCGCTTTGGGTGGACGACAGATCGTTCTTCTCCGACACGTCGGCGACCAGATCGTACAGTTCGCATCGCCCCGTCCGATAGGCTATCAGCTTCCACTTACCGGACCGAACAGCGGCGTACTGGCTTTCGTAGCTGCGGTACATGATCACGTGCCTGCGGTCGATCGATTCGGCGCCCTTGAGCATCGGAACCAGACTCTGCCCGTCAAGCTTTGGATAATCGGAACATTTCCCGCCGGCTAG
>CAZSLS010000010.1:0-68031 GCA_964607575.1 uncultured Planctomycetaceae bacterium
AACTCCTCGACGAGAAAGGTATGGCCGTCCATTCCATGCGGTCGGCGACTTACGTACACCCGGGCGAACATTTATCCTGCCTGGGCTGCCACGAAGACAAATGGACAGATGCGCCCCTGCCTACCGGGCGTCCGCTGGCGATGAAACGCGCGCCGTCGAAGATCGTCCAGGAAGTATCGAGTGGCGCGATACCCTTCAACTACATTCAGCTTGTTAAGATCCCCGTGTTCGACAAGAAGTGTGTTCCCTGCCACAAGAAACACCCCAAGAAGGCGCCCGACATGAGCTACAAATCGCTGGCCAGGCATGACCGGGTGTTCAGTTGTCCCGGCGAGAATCCTGCTCTGGAGATCATTGGTGTGGGCGGTTCGCGCACGACGCCGGGTCGGTTCGGGGCGCATGCCTCGGGTCTCGTAAAGATCCTCAAGACCGCCAAGCAGCACAAGGACCTCAAGCTGACGAAGGATGAGTGGAAGCGGATCACTCTGTGGCTCGATCTGAACTCCAACGAGATCGGTTGGATCGGAAACGATAAGAGCAAGATCAAGGCCCAGAAGGAAGGTAAGGCGCTGTGGTCTCCGATTGATGTCGACCCCGCCAATCCGACCGGCGTGGAAAACAAACGCCCACTCAGGTAGGCTTCGGACCTCGGTTTTTCTTCGACTGAAATCGCAACGATCACCGGCGAAAGATGCCGGCGGGGGATGGTGCGCAATCTTTGTGAAAAAAAGGGAGAATGTCACTAAGGGATTGGCAACTCGTGCGTCTTTACATTAGTGGACTGATTATTCTCGGGAGCGTTAATGAAACCGGATAAACCAGAACATTCCAAACTTCACGATGACCGGGCAAGATGGATGCGAGCGGTCATGGATCGCCACGAGGGTCCGCTGCTGCGATACGCGGCGCGGATCCTCGGCGATCTCGAACGCGGGCGGGACGTCGTGCAGGAAGCGTTCCTGAGACTCTGGAGATCCGACCATTTCGGCGTTGATGACAACGTAGCCCAGTGGCTCTTTGCGGTCTGCCGCAACCGCGCAGTGGACGTGCTGAGAAAGGAGAAGAAAATGACCGGACTCAGCGACGAAATCAAGAAAACCCACCCCGCCGCCGGAAGCGGACCGCAGGCAATCGCCGAAAAAACCGAAGCCGCCGGGCAGGTCGCCCATGCGGTGGCCCAACTGCCCGAAAACCAACAGGAAGTTCTCAGGCTGAAGTTCCAGAACGGATTCACCTACAAACAGATCGCCCGGATAACAGGTTTGAGCGTTTCGGGCGTTGGATTCCATATTCATACGGCCATGCAGACGCTGCGAAGGAAGTTCAAGGTCGCCGGCCTGGTCGCCTGAAGCAATAGGGAGCGAGAAAATGTCAGGCACATATACCCAAGAAGAACTCACCGCATTTGCAATCGGCGAGCTGGACGAGGCCCGGGCCGCCGAAATAAAGCGATTGCTGGCCGACGACCCCCAGGGGCGCCAAACAGTCGATGAACTCCGCAGTGTCGCGGGGCTCTTGAGCGATCAGTTTGCCGCCGAGCCCCTTCCGAAACTTACCGCCGCCCAGCGGATGGCGGTTCAATCCGCCGTGCCGTATGATCGGCGGCGGATGTGGGTTCCGTTGTCGCTGGCCGCTTCGATCCTCGTGTTGCTGGGCGCGGCGTTCCTGGCGATGAGATACTGGCCGGCGGTCGAGATTGTCGGGGGGGGAGTTGAGCCCGAAAAACCGGTCCGCCTGGAGATCAAGTATCCTCGGGCGAAATTCAAGGGCACCCCGCCTAATGTCAATGTTCTGCCCAAGCCGATTTACGTGCCCAGAGGCACGAGTAATCTGGCCCGTGACAGGACGGTGACCAGCAACGCCCAAGTCCCCGCCGGGAAGTTGAAGATGGTCACCGACGGCGACAAGAGCGGCGAGAGTGGGCATTACCTGTATGTCGGTGATGGTCTCAAGTGGGTGCAGATCGATCTCGGCGCCCGGGCCAACGTTTATGCGATCGCGGTGTGGCATTACTACGACGATGGGCAGGTCAGGGCCTACCGCGACGTGATTGTCCAGATATCCGACGACCCCGGGTTCTCGAAGTACACGACTGTGCTCAATACAGATACCGACCGGTCAGCCGGTTTGGAGACCGGTTCGGATAAGCCTTATTTCGAGACCGTGTTCGGTAAGGTGATCGACTGCAAGGGCGTTGTCGGACGCTACGTTCGCCTCTACAGCAAGGGCAACACTCTCGACGACCAGAACCATTACGTCGAAGTGGAAGTCCACGGCAAGGCGATCGATGCGAAGGCCACCACCGCCCTTACACCGGCCCCGACGCCGACAGCACAACCCGCACCGCGATCAAAGGCCAAACCCGCCCGCCGCCGCGTGAAGAAAGTCCCGCTGATCATCAAATATCCCAAACGCGAATTCCCAGGGACGCCTGTGCCGATGAACGAGCCGAACATCCAAAAACCGTCCGGCAAACCGCCCAAGGTTCCAATGATGCCCAAGGGAACGGTCAACCTCGCCCTGGGCAAACCGGTTACTTCCAACGAGGTATTACCCCTTGTAGGTGACCTTGAGATGGTGACCGATGGTGACAAGAGCGGTGAGGATGGACACAACGTAGACATCGGTTTTGGGCTTAAGTGGGTGCAGATCGACCTGCAAACCGCCTGCAGCGTCAGTGCGATTGGCGTGTGGCACTATCACAACGAGGCCAGGGCGTACCGCGATGTGGTCGTGCGTGTCTCCAACGATCCGGATTTCATCAAATACAAAACGATCTTCAACGCCGATCACGATAATTCGTCCGGTATGGGGATCGGTGTGGACATGGGCTACGTGGAAACACGTCACGGAAAGTTGATCTGGTGCCCCAAGCTCCCGCCCGCCAGATACATTCGCCTCTACAGCAAGGGAAACACCTCCAATGACCAGAACCACTACACAGAAGTGGAAGTCTACGGGCGGAAACCCAAGGGCTCATCGCCCACCACAAAGCCCGCCAAAACAAAATCATCGACAACGAAACCCGCCGATGCTCGGAAGGTGAAGAAGGTCCCGCTTGTTATCAAGTATCCCAGGGCTATGTTCAAATGCACGCCAATGCCTCTGCCCAACGAACCAAACGTCCCAAGGCGGCGTCAGAGATACCCTGAACTGTTGGTTGTGCCTGAGGGAACCGTGAATCTGGCGTTGAAAAAACCGGTGACATCAAACGAGCCATCACCGATCGTAGGTGACCTCGATATGGTGACCGACGGCGACAAGAGCTGTGAAGATGGGCATAACGTTGATATCGGTTTCGGGCTCAAGTGGGTGCAGATCGACCTGCAGGCCGCCTCGAATATCAGTGCGATTTGTATGTGGCATTACTATCGTGGCGCCAGGGCGTATCGCGACGTAGTCGTGCGGATATCCGACGATCCTGATTTTGTGACATTCAAAACGGTACTAAATACCGATTTCGACAACTCATCGGGCCTGGGGATCGGTGCGGATATGGGTTACATCGAGACCCTCTATGGAAAGATGATTAACTGTGGGGGGATCCGCGGACGTTATGTCCGCCTGTACAGCAAGGGAAACACATCAAACGATCAGAACCATTACATCGAAGTGGGAGTCTACGGACGGGCGATCAAGCCCCCATCGTCGGCCAAGAGACCCGAAGGTCTCGCCGAGCGGGAGATACCTCTCAAAATCAAGTTTCCCAAACGCATGTTCTGTTATTAACGGATCGGAGGGGGTTGTCTTCGTCGATGGTTGAAACTCCGACGCTCAGGCAAGAGTCTTCGATTATTTCAGTTCCGGTTTGGGCTCGTAGTCGATTAGCACGGCGGGGCGATTCGCGGGATCCGGGGCCCGGTGGTTCCAGTAGACCGGACCGCCGGGGGCGGTCGGTTCGATCAGCAGGCGGAAGTGATGTGTTGTTGTCACGTGGCTGAGATCGCCGGGGATTCTTCCTTCGATCACCGTTGGATTATGCCCGGATGGCAAGAGGGGCGAGCCTTTGGGATCGGCGGCGGGGAGGTCCGGGAACTTGATCTTGTTGACGTCCGGCCAGGGCGGGCCCTTCAACTGTTTCAACCGCCCCCACAGGCGACCCTGCCGCGGCAGTTTCGACGTCGCGCACAGGCGAAGGCGTGCGGAGCGAATCCTTCCGCGATACTTTTCCGGGACGTGGATTCGCAGCATGCACGCAGCGCCGTCCTCGCTGCGCGGTCCGGCCGAACCGTGGGTGATGTGGAATTGTTGCGAGTGCATCGCAGGTTTTACCAGACGGTTGAGCTTATTCCACAAGTCCCCCCTGGCCAGCGGGTGGTCGCTGCCCGTCAGTGCTGCACGATCAAGTTTGCCGAGCCATTCCACCGCGAACTTCCGCTCCGTTTTATCGCCGCTGTCGCCCGCAAGGCGCACGGTTACGATGTGCCGGCCGGCCTCGATCCCGTCGACGGCTTTGACCCGGACCGCCAAGATCTTCCGCTGGCCGGGCTGGAGCGTGAGGCTCCCGCCGCTCGGCGTTTGAATGGCGACGCCCTTGGGTGTGTCGAATACGATTCGCCCCCGGAACACCTCGCTCCGCAAATTGGCGACCACGATTTCGAGAGGTTTCTCCCGAGTCGAACGATTCAGCCAGACATCGTCCGGCGTTTTGAGGCCGAGCGTGGTGACTTTCTCACGCAGAACGATCAGTCCGTTGATGAGCGGCATCTGGCTTGGCGCAGGCGAGGGGGACTTTGCGACGAGATCGAGGACGAGGTTTCCGTCCATCGCAAGGGTGAACTCTTTCCACACGGCCCGGTCGGTTTTGTCCGCTTCCTTGATGATGTTGAAATCCTTCAGCACGGTCTTACCGTTGAGGCGCACGTCGAACACGCGCCGCCCCGGTTTATCGCCGGGCAATCCCGCGAAACCGAGCTTCACCTTGAAACTGCCCGCGCCGTCTGATGGGGTTGTAACGGGAAGGATGCACCGCTTGACGCCCACGCTCGCCGAGGCGAACACGAACGGTTCGGCGGTGTTTTCGACGGGCGTGTACTGGCTGCTGCGTCGCACGTCCCGCCCGCCCGGGTACATCGCGGTTGTCGAACCGTAACCGAGTATCAGATGATGTCCCGGCCGGCGGTTGGGGTGAATCCAGAGATTTCCCTTCTTGTCGCGGCGGTCGCCGCCGGCGCCGAAGTCGAGGTAGAGATGTTTGACCGGCAAGCTGGGGCCCGGTTGGGCGAATTGCTGGGCCACGACAGGCTGTTTCGACACTTGCCCCAACGCGATTGTGAATGGCAGCGACCAGGAGCACTTGCAGTAGATGGCGTTGGGGGGCTTGATCATCATACCGCCTCCGCTGACGGCATCGAACGAGCAACTCATGCGGCTGTGGAAGAACGTGTACAGGCCGTTGTCGTTTAGCAGGTCCTGGTAACCAACGCCGAGCGACCGTCCGAAGAGGAAGTTTGTCGATGCGGAGAATATCCCGCACTGCTTGTCCGCCCGGCACCACGCCCAGTCCGTGTTTTCGCCCGTAATCGGATGGATGCGCTGCTTGCGCCGGCCGGTTCGCAGATTATAGCCCCACGGTTCGGCGTAGATCGTTTCGTCCACGACGACCGGTCGGGTGCGGTAGTCGGCCAGACGGTTCCAGAGGAGCTTGCCGGTCGCGCCGTCGTGGGCGGCGATGCCGCGCTGTTTGTATCCGCCGCGCGGCCAGACGCCCCAACCCTTGTCGGCGCCGCTCTGCGTGCAGAAGATGACGACGTCCTTCTGTGCGATCAGGCAGAAACCAACGTTCGGGTTGTAATGCCTCGCGTAGCGGCCGGTACCGAAATTGGGTTGCGGCAGGAACTTCCCGCCGCAGTTGGTGATATCGACACCGTGTGCGTAGAGGATCTTCCCGGTGCGGACGTCCAGGGTGGTCAGGATTCGGACGTCTCGCTGGTCGAGTTCCTTCTCGAACTTATCGAGGCGCTTGGGATCGTGCTTCTTGAGATAGGCGCGCATCTCGGCGACCGCTTCGTTTCGGCGCGGGCCATCCTTGACAGCAGCGCCAAGAACATAGATGTATTTGTCGCCGATGGCCTGCCACCCGCCCCATCGCATCCCCTGTCCGGGCCCGCCGAGCTTCCAGAGGACCTTCCCAGTCGCCACGTCCAAGGCCGTCATACAGCGCCAGTCCTTCCCCCCGGCAACCAGGTACAGTGTCTTACCGTCACGGGCGGCGGCCATCGCGTGCCACTTGCTGTCCTTGAATGGCGGGCGGTATTCCCGGATCTCCTTTCCGGAGTTGGGTTCGAGCCGAACGACTAGTTCCAGGTAACGCAGGAAGACGCTTTCGGGTCCGGCGACGGTGTCGGTCCGGCTTTTCGCTCGGCGCCACAGCGGGCGACCGGTGTACTGATCGTAGGCGGCCAGATCGCCGTCATCTTCCGGAAGCAGCAAAACGCCGTCGACGACCCACGAGTTGGCGGGTGCTCCCGAGCCGTGACCGAGATGGGGCGTACCGTACCACAAGACGCCCAGGGGGCCTTTGAGGGCGGCGTCGCGGCTGCAGTTGGTGTGGCCCGCGTCGGCGTAGGGGTGGTACCAGCCGCCCGCATTTTTGAGACGAGGGCGGAGGCGCCTGGCCCAGAGACCGTCACCCTTGACGACCTTCCAGCCGGCTTGCCCCGTGGCGTCAGCCCATTTCTTCAGGGCGCCTGCGTTCTGTTTCCCGCCGATGAGGGCGACGCCCCGGATCGGTTTGAGCATGCGGTTCAAGTTCTCTGTATCCTTCGGCAGGTCGCCGCCGCCGACCGCCGATTCCGACACGATCAGGTCGGCGAAGTACGAGGGAAACGCCAGCTTCGCACCCGGAGCCTGATGAGTAGCGACGAGGCGCGAGACGTGGGCGCCGCCCCTGCTATATGCCTTGCGAGCCTCGGCCGCTTTGACCGCATCGCCGAAGACGGCGACAACATAGAGGTCCGTCTGTTTCGCCAGTTCATACGCTAACCGTCCGCTCCGGCAGTCGAGCACGAGGGCGTAACCGGCCTTTACGCCCGCATGCTTTATGATCGATTTGGCGGCCTGGGCGAGCGTGCTGTCGGTCTTGAACGGTTCGGCCTCCACCGGTTCGGCGATGATGCCGCGGTTTTTTGAACCCTTGCGGGCGAAACAGTAAATCGTGCCGCGCCGGGTTGCGACAAACAGCCGCCCGTTGGCCACGATGAGCTGATTCGCACGCTCGGCGACCTCGGCGGACCACAGCACCTTTCCGCCGGCGGGGTCGCGGGCGTAAATGCCTGAGCCCACGCCCTTCTTCACGTCCATGTCGAACGCCGAGTGGTAAAGGACGCCTCCGGCGTGGACGATCGTCGACAGGTCGGGGTCGAAACGGAAGAACGTGGGGCGCTTGTAGCGGACGCTGATGGTCGAGTCGACGTCGGTCCAGCGGCCGGGAATGTCCTGCTTCCAAATCTGGGTCTCCTTGTCCCTGCCCTGGTCCTGTTTCTCGAGCTTCATGGCGCGCATACCGTCATACCGCACGTTGCCCTTGCGCACGCCGTAGACGGGCCGGAAGAGACCGCTCTGGTCCGGCCACTCCCCGTCGTCGCTCGGTCCGTGCAGCGCGGGAGACCGCCCCGTGGCGCGGTCAAACGAAAGCAGCGTTCCCCAGTTTGTGAAATAACCCCAGCAATCCCGCGGTACCCAGATCGATTTTTTCGTCATGAACAGGTGTCCGGCGGGCGCCATGCTCGCCCGCCAGCCCGTTTCGCTCTGCGTTCCGTTACGCCAGATCACCTTGCCGGTCGCGGCGTCGAGGGCGTAGAGGAAGGTTCCATCGTGCGGGAACACGCCCGCGGCGAAGTAGGCGACCCCCGCGTCCACGAGTACGCCCGTGCGGACCGGCCAGACCGATACCGGTTTACCGTACGCGACGAACTGGCGGTCCGCCGGCGCGGCCTGGAACTTCCAGACGACCGCGCCCGTTTTCGCGTCGAGACAATAGACGCAACCGTCGTCGCTGCCGACATAGACCTTACCCTTCCAGATCATCGGTGTGCGGTTGACCGCAGCGCCCGCGAAGAATTCCCACCGCTTCTTGCCCGTTTCTGCATCGAGGCAGACCGTTCGACCGTCGTAGGCGCTCGTGAAGAACAGTGAATCTCCCGCAGCGCTGATCGGAAGCGTGTACCACGTTATCCATGGATACTTTGCCTGCTGCGGGTTGTGTGTCGGTTTCGGGGCGACGCGCGACTGCCGCGAGCGGAACGCCCAGACCTGCACGAGCGGCGGGTCCAGGCGCTCGTTTGTGACGCCAGTGCGAAGTCGGTCGTGACGCCACGTCGGCCAGTCTTCGGCCCGTGCGCTGGCGACCAGCGCCAACAGCAGAAAAAACAAACAGAACGATCGCATCCTGATGAAGCGCATTGCAATCCCTTTTTTCTCGAGATTCTCCAGATGAACTCCTGCCCGCGGTCGATGCGGGCCTTTCCAGTGATTGTATCGCGTCTCCAGACAAAGACAAAGCAGTTCTCGGTTCCGGTAACTCTCGATCCAGCTGCGGCGGGCTTGTATTCGTCGATAGTTGAAACTCTATCGCCCAACCTGTAAGATTCCTGTTACGCCAACTGCGATTCGGTACAGAGAAATCAGATCGGAATTTAGAAATGGGCATGACGATTACAGAGAAAATTCTCGCCAGACACGCCGGGCGAGACAGCGTCACCCCGGGTGAGAATATCTGGTGCGACGTCGATGTGCTGATGACCCACGATGTCTGCGGACCGGGGACCATCGGGATTTTCGAAGAGCATTTCGGCGCCGACGCCAAAGTGTTCGACCCCGAGAAGATCGTGATCATACCGGATCACTATATCTTCACCGCCGATCCCAAGGCGCACCGCAACCTCGATATCCTCCGCGACTTCGTAAAACGCCAGAGCATCAAGCATTTTTATGACGCCGACTTCGTCACCGCCGGCCTGGAGGGTATGCCCGCGCCGTATACCGATCCGGATGCGACGAGCTATGTCGGCGTATGTCACGTGGGCCTGCCGCAGAAGGGGCACACCCGCCCGGGCGAACTGCTGTTGGGCACGGATTCTCACACCTGCACGCACGGCGCGTTCGGCGAGTTCGCCACGGGTATCGGCAATACCGACGCGGGGTTCGTTATGGGCGCGGGCAAACTGTGGTTGAAAGTGCCCGAATCGCAGAAGTTTATCTTCAACGACGAGATGCCCCCATACTTGATGGCCAAGGACCTGATCCTCCACGTCATCGGCGAGATCGGCGTCGACGGCGCCACGTACCAGGCGATGGAGTTTGCCGGGCCCGCGGTGATGAGCCTCAACATCGACGAGCGATGCACCATATGCAACATGGCGATCGAGGCGGGGGGCAAGAACGGGATCATAGCGCCCGACGAGGTCACCGAGCAGTACGTTCGCAGCCGCGCGCGGGACGATGCGCCAGCGTTCGAGGCGGTCTACAGCGACGATGACGCTGCCTACGCCGCGGTAATCGAATTCGACACCGCGGCGATCGAGCCGACGGTGGCGTGCCCGCATTCGCCCGACAAGCGTGCGACGGCGCGCGAACTCGACGTGAAGCTCGACCGGTCGTATATCGGTTCGTGTACGGGCGGTAAGACTACCGATTTTGTCGCCGCGGCGACCGTACTGGCGGGGCGGAAGGTCGCGATCGACACGTACATCGTGCCGGCGACCGTGGAAGTCGACCAGGATCTCGATCGATGCAGGGTCTCAGGCAAATCGCTGCGTGAGATATTCATCGATGCGGGCTGCCTGATCGGTCCGGCGGGTTGCGCCGCATGTCTCGGCGGGCCGTCCGATACGTTCGGGCGTGCAAACGAAGCTATCAACGTGATCTCGACAACCAACCGCAACTTCCCCGGGCGAATGGGCTGCAAGGACGCCGGGGTCTACCTCGCCAGCCCGCTGACCGCGGCGGCCAGTGCGATTACGGGAAAAATCACCGATCCTCGCGAGTACCTGACCGCAGACCGCGCGATTGGGTTGGCCCGCTAGCGAATAGAATCGACATTACTCCAGGAAACTCCTCCCATGGAACAGCCCCCTCACCGCGTTGCGATGGTAACCGGCGTGAGCGGCGGGCCCGGAAAGGCCGTCGCGATGATGCTCGCGGAACTCGGATGGTCGCTCTTCATCCATACCGAATGCTCGTCTGAAGAGGGCGAGGCGATCATCGACGAAGCAATCGCCGCCGCCGAAGCCAAAGACGCGGAAATACAGGTCGCCGCCGCCAGGGCGGATCTCACTGACCCGGCGCACCGGGAGCAACTCCTGGACAGGGCGATGGACTCGCTCGGTCAGATCGATATGCTGGTCAACGCGCCGTGGGATTCCGCCGCCGGGCCCGCCGATCTGCTGGAACTCACTCAGGACGACTACGCTGAGCAGATGGACTCGACCGCAACCGCCAGCATATTCACCACGCAGCTCGTCGCCAACGAGATGGTTCGCCAGGTGCAGGCGGGCATGATCGAGAACCCCCGGATCGTCACGATAAACTCCGTCCATGCCTATACTTCCAGCACGGACTATGCCCCGCAATGTCTGGCGAGGGCGACGCTGTCGATGATGACCAGGCTGTTCGCCGACCGCCTCGGCGACTACGGTATCAACGTTTACGAGCTGCGCGTGGGGCTGCTGTCGACCGGCGCTGACGACCCGGCGCACGGCAAGTACGATGCACTCATCGAGCAGGGCATCACGCCGATAAGGCGGTGGGGCAGGTCCCAGGACATCGCCCGCGCAGTGGCCGCGATCGCCGAGGACATGCTGACGTTTTCAACCGGAGAGGTGATCAATATCGACGGCGGTTTCCATCTGCGGAGGCTGTAGGCGTCAGTGGGGGGCTATTCGGCGGAGAGTATCTGCTCGTCGTTGCGGGCCGCGATGGATTGACCCGGTTGGACCACCAGGAAATCATCGTCCCACCGTCCGTTGAACAGTTTGGCCAGGAGGCTCGGGTCGCCGTCGCGGACTTCCAGTTCCCAATTATTCTCCCGAGCCCTTTCCTCCGCCGTTGCGATAAAGTACGTCTCGTCGCAGACGCCCATTTTGAGGTACAGTATTTTCGAGTAGGCGTCCCGCCAATTGCCCATTGACGCGACGATGTAGTCGGCGTTGTCCTTACCGTACTTCTCGACCATCTCCTCGTAGGAATCACCGAGCCCGAGTTTCTCCAGCACGCCGGCCTGCCCGAGCGAAGTCTGCTGTGCGAACGATTTGCCCGACGGGTCGTAATCGCCGCGCTCGATCCATCCGGTGGTCATGTAGTACGTTCCGGGATTCTCGTCGAAGTACTCGCGATACGCCCGGCGCGACCCGAAGAACATGGTGATGCAGTCGTGCGCCCGCGGGATCACCAGCGGAATGTCGCCCGCTTTCAACCCCACCACGCCGTCGTTACACCTCGCATAGCCAAGCAGAATCGCGTCGTATTGGTCTTCGGGAGCGACGGCGTCAATAGCGTTCTGGATCCTCGTCTGCATATCGCCGGTTTCCAGATCGTGCAGTCCCTTGCGGAGGAATTCCAGATCGACGTGGTGCGGGGAGGTGGCGGCGAGATAGCATGCCTCGCGGAAGATGATTTCGCATCCGATGAACTTCAGGCATTTGCGTTGTTCGGGGGCCATAGGACAATTCTCTTGGCGCTGCGGGCGCGATCGTATCGTGGTATCCGCTCAGACGCCGAAGAATCCCGGTCGCTTGGGGCGTTTCACGGGGGGGTTGGGTTTGGTGATCGGAGGGACGGTTGGCGGGGTCGTTTTGGGTTTCGGGCGGACGGTCCGGTTGCGCTGGGGAACTACCGGTACGTTCCTGGACCACCCCGGTCGGGCGAAGGTCAACTGGTGGAACGGCTCCTCGCGGAGGTACAGGATAGCCTCCTTACCGTCGTGCGCGAATCGCAGCAGGCATTGGAGCGTGCTTCCGTTGTGTTTGAGCTGCGTCACGTAGAGACCGCGGGCGTCCCGGGTGGCGGTGCCCGTCACGTTCCCCGAACCCAGGGAGATTTTCACCGAACCGTTCAGGCCGGGGCGAACCGAGAGCTTCTGGGGCACCGTATTTTGAATCGCGGACATCACCGGGTCGCTCAGCAGCGGTTTGGTATTTCGCGGGGCGACCTCCACGTAGGGCAATGAACTGCCCATGACCGCCTCAGCGGGGAGTACGTGTGCGGGACTTCCCAGTGCGACCTTCACAGGGGCTATCTTGCCCAGCGAGACGATTCCATTCGCCGCGGTTGTGCCCAAAGCTTTCTGGGGCAGCTCGAACAGCATGGTG
Source organism: uncultured Planctomycetaceae bacterium (assembly GCA_964607575.1). GTDB lineage: Bacteria > Planctomycetota > Phycisphaerae > SM23-33 > SM23-33 > BS750m-G57. The sequence goes on from CAZSLS010000010.1 coordinate 12,309, forward strand.
ATCGTCCGCGATCCGCGCGCCGGTATGCTCATACGCCTTCGGATTGGCGGGACGGGCAGAATCGACTTGACCGGTTCACCCAGCGACGGGTAGCTATCCAGACCGATTCGCAATACCGCACCCTTACCGTAGTTGTCGATGTCCAGCTTGTCGTCGCCGGCAGTCACCTGTACGCGGATACGACAGAACACTTTCCCCGGTCCCGCCGGGAAAAAACCGTTCCCCGCGAAAGAGTCCGTCGAACTGGTCACCGCCCGGCAGGCTGCTATCCGCTTGACCGGTTTGGGCACCACGGGCCTGGTTTTGGTCGTCGGATCCTTGGGTTTTATGATAGTGTTATTGTTTCCGCCGGAAGCAGTGTTCCCCGGGTCGATTGACGCTGTCGCGTTGCCATTGCCCGGATCTGTCGAGCCGCCCTTGAAGATTCCCGCCATCACCCAGATACCCACCGCGATCCCCACTACCGCGGCCACAGCCAGCAGCGCCATCTTCTTCTGGCCGGACATGCCTCTCCTTGCATGTGGCGTGTGCTTGTGGACGGCCTCCTGGAGTGCGGGCAACTCCTGGGACGCCGATGGTCCGCGGGGCGACGTGAACGCGGAGATTGCTTCGTTGAGCGCGAGGATCTCGCGTCCTTCCAGCGCGTTGGCGGATTGGTGCATGAAATCTTCATCTTCGGGGATATCGAGCGTGGCGTCGTCGTCGGCGCTGTCGGTTTCGACGAACGTGGCGAGTTCCGCCAGTTCGGATTCCTCGATTTTCACTATCGCCGGAGCCGCCTTGTCCGGAATTTCGGTCTCCGAAGCGATAACCCTCGGGCTTCGTTTGGCGATGAGTTCCTCGATGCGGCGTTCGGCTTCCTGTCCGGCGAACGGTAGTCTGACACGATTACCGCAGGCGGGGCAGGTAGTTTTCCTACCGGCCATCCTCAGGCTGACCTTCAGCCCCCTTCCGCACGAACCGCAGTTGACGTGGATCTTGCGGGCAAGTGCGCCCCGCATGACCACTGCGAAAGCCGTATCCTCCGACCCCACGTCAAAGACGGGCTGCTTGCCGTGGGCCGATCCGTTGGACCCGACTTCGTGTCCGCAATGCGTGCAGCAGACTACTCCGTCGTCCGACGGTTCATCGGCGAGGCTCATCTGACCACACTGTCCGCACAGAATTTTCAAATCAACATTCCTTACTCGCCCTGGACGTATCGTTGGGCAATGGGCATCCTTCTGCCCGTGCCGAACGCCCTGGTCGTTACCTTGATAGCAGGCGCCGCCTGCTTTCGCTTATACTCGTTTGCATCGACCATCCGCACCGCACGGTTGACTACATCCGGCGCGAAACCTTCGTCGATGATCTGTCTCGCCGTCATGTCTCCTTCAATATACCGTGAAATGACCTCGTCGAGAAGGGGGTAGGGCGGTAGTTTATCCTGGTCGAGTTGGTCGGGCTTCAATTCGGCGCTGGGCGCCTTGGTAATTATACCCCGTGGAATGCGGTCTGATCCGGTTTCCGCGTTAAGTTGTTCCGCCAATTCGTAGACCACCGTCTTCAGCACGTCGCCTATCGGCGCCAGCCCGCCGCACATGTCTCCGTAAAGCGTGCAGTAGCCTGTCGATAACTCGGACTTATTGCCTGTAGCCAGAGGCAGGTGACCAAATGCGTTGGACACCGCCATAACCAGCGCACCGCGGATCCGGGCCTGGATATTTTCACCGGCGATATCGAGATTCCCGCCGGCAAGCACGTCCTCCAGCGACGCCTCAAACGCCGAATGCATCGGTTCGATCGGAACTACCTTGTAGTGTATCCCCAGATTCTGCGCCAGCAATTCGGCGTCGATCAGGCTGTGATCGCTGCTGTATCTGCTTGGCATGGCCAGGGAGTATACGTTCTCCGGTCCGACCGCATCGGCGGCGAGAGTCGCAACCACCGCCGAATCGATACCACCCGAAGAGCCCAGCACCACGCTGCTGAAACCGCACTTGCGAACGTAATCCTTCAGGCCCAGCTTCAAAGCGGACGAGAGTCTCTCCAACTGGTCGCCGAGTTCCTCGATGGCCTGCGCCCCGCCGATCGGATCGACTTCGAGCAGATCCTCCTGGAAGCCTTTTGCCCGTGCGATTACCTCACCGCCGGGCGAAATCGCGCAGCTTGTCCCGTCGAAGACCAACTCGTCGTTGCCCCCGACCTGGTTGACGTAGAGTATCGGAAGGGCGCACCGCGTCGCCTGGCGGGAGAACAGTTTCTCGCGCGTTGCGGCTTTGCCTTGCTCGTACGGGCTGGCGGACATGTTGATTATCATTTCGGCCCCGTCTTCGGCGAGCATGGCGATCGGGTCGCGGGCGTACAGTTCGCGCCCCAGTGCATCGGCGTCCCAGAGGTCTTCGCAGATGCTCAGGCCGATCCGCCGCCCGTTGATCTCGATGCACCCCGGCCGCTTGCCGGGCTCGAAGTACCGCGTCTCGTCGAACACGTCGTAAGTCGGTAGCAGCGTTTTCACGTGTACGCCTTCAACTCGACCGTTTGCGAGTACCGCCGCGGCGTTCTGCAGCGGTCGGCCGGTGCTGTCGCCGGTCGGGCGGACGAAACCGACCAGCGCCGTTATACCCTCGCAGCGCCGGGCGAGTTCCTCGACGCCCGCCAGCGAATCGGCTACGAAACCTTCCTTCCTCAGGAGGTCGCGGGGCGGATATCCCACCACCGACAACTCGCCGAAGACGACGAGGTCGGCGCGGGAGGCCTTCGCGCGGTCGATGAATTCGGACATTCGTGCCACGTTTCCGCGTATGTCGCCGACAATCGGATTGAACTGGGCCAGAGCAATTTTCACGATACCCCATTTTTACTCGCTGAGGCGTCCGCTTTCACGCAAAAAACCGTAGCTCTTGGTCTTATGTCGTTCAATCCCGGATCGGAAACCCCAAATCCCAAATATTTTTCTGCCTTATTTCACTGACCTTGTCAAAGGGTCGATACAGATCAATACGGGGCCGAACAGGAGAATACTGATATGCTCGAAACTACGACAAAAGGTATCGAACGAAGACGACATTCAAGGGCTTCGGTCCATATGGGCGTGCGGTGCATACGGTTAGACCCGCATGAAGGGGACGTAATAGATAAAGTCGACATGCTCGACCTTTCCCGCAGCGGCGTCGGCGCCGTCAGCGACAACTGGTACTATCCCGGTCAGAAAGTAGTAGTCTGCCTCCCCGCCGCGGACGATCGCGGTAAACGCCAGATCCGGGCAACAGTCCGCCGCTGTCTGAGCCGCCAGGAAACCGGATACCGCATCGGTCTGGAATTCGACCACAATTCACTCAATACATGGTCAAGCCTGAGTACCAGAGCGGTCGCGGCGGCCTGAACGATCGCCCCGTCAAACAGTTGACCGCCGCGGGGCCGCGGGGCGGTGATCTCACTTCTTTTTCTGCTGCTTTTTCTTCGCGTCACGCGCCTTCTTTTCCGCGTCGATAACCTCTCTCGAGGATATTACCAACGCGCCGTTCCGTATCTCGAAGCCAAGTTTGCCCGGCGCTGCTTTTTCCAGCACGCCCGCCAGCACCTTCCCCAGGGTCGCACCGGCCAGGCTGAGGCTGATCGTTTTCTTCATGTCGACCCCGGCGCCCTTAAGGTACAACCAGTGTACCGAGATATTGGTCTTGGAGTCGTCCCGCAATTGCCGGAATATTTCAGATAGCGGCGCGTCCTTGAATGCAACCTTGCCGATCTTCTTTTTCAGATCGTCGGGCGTGACCGGCGCCTTTGCTTTGGCGGTCGATTCCTTCGTCTCCACTACGGGATGCATGTTGAGTTTCAGACTGTCGAAATAAGCGATACGATTGGGCACGGTCTTCTTGATCGTTTCCTTGAGCTTGTCGGGTATTCTTCCGGGCTTGTATCGGTATGCGAAATAGAGCAGGTAGGTTTCGGCGACGTCTTCCCGCCTGGGGTGACCTTTGGCGTAACCGGAAATGAACTCGGGATCCTTTTTCTGGGCGGCCAGCCAATCCTTGTTGTGGGCGTGGGGCCCGTCCAGCGACGTGTGCGATGCTTCGTGGTAGAGAGTCTCAGCCAGTATTCCCGCCCTGATGTACGATTCGCCCATACCCGTATGGATCAGTAGGCCCCTGCCGCCACCGCCGAACGGTTTTTTTGCGGCGTTTATCGTCACTCTGGCGACGTCCTTTCTCAGGGCGAAAGGCATCTGTCCTACAACAAGCAGGTATTTCTCCGCTTGCTTGCGGGCTTCTTTCTCGTCGAACTCAGGGTTCACCTGGACGATCATTGTCTGCCCGTCATCGAACTTCGCATCAAACATGTATGCGTTGACGGCGCCTCCTTTACGGGGTCGCCGGTCGGGCAGCCTGCGTTTTTCTCTTCCGGTCGGAGTTATACTCACGAACGCAGACGGGTCTTCAGCGGTAATGATATTTCGATTGACGAATATCGTACCGCCAAAAGGAGGCCTTGCTTCTGCATATATGAAGGTAAAGGCAACGGTCACGCAGATGTACAGTAGTTTTCTAATCATTCCAATCAAGCTCCCTTGTCAGGCAGTAGAACGTCAGAGTGCGGGAAATCTTACAATTAATTGTTCAAAAGTCTGATCCCGCCCGCACCTGCCTTCCCCCGCGTCGGTCTTTCGCCGTCACTTGTCGTCGTACTTGGCGATGAGGGAGTCGATCAGGTCCCAGTAAGCTCTTTCCGCCCGCTCCATGCAACCGTTGGTGTAGTCGGTCAGGAACTCTGCGGCATCAGAGGGAGAGCGTTTGTGCATTTCCAGCGATTTGGCCTCGACAGCCGACTGCCCCGCGAAAAACTTCGCCTCGAGGGGATCGCGAACCGCCTTTAAGTCTCTGATCATGCTCTGGTAGCGGCGATTGACCATGTTGTCGATTTGGGCGAACGCCCATCGCGCCGACTTGCGGGTGAAGTTGCGGCGATCGTAGGTTCGCCACGATGTTGGGAAACTACGGACACCGGCGTAGACGGGCACGAAGCAGCTTGTATGTGGATTGTCGAAGAAAAACCACGCCACCCCGCCGATCGGATCGGGAAGGGACGCGCGCGATTGCGACACGAATCCGTGCGAACAGTCGCGGACGGCGATACCGCGATGGAACTTGGTCTTGAGCAGCCGCTCCATGTCGTCGGAAGGAAACGGAGTCGCCAGGCGACTCCCGCGCCAGGCGGGGTTGGCCTCGGGGTCCAGGGGCGTGCCCTTGAACGTAGATCGCATCAGGGCGATTACATCCTGCACTTTCACTTTCTTCTCCGGCTTGATGGAAAACGGGTAGTCGGTGATTTTCGTGGCGGGGGTCCACTTGCCCGACGGAGCGAAGGTCTTGTGGAACATGTACAGGCGATTACGAACGAAAGCCGCCTTCAACGACCAACTGCCCTTGCGCGGCGTGTAAGCTTCCTGCCAGATAAAAGGCCTCCCGCTCTTTGGATCGTACAATCCGTTGTCGATCGCCGTCTGTTTGTAATTACCGCAGGCCATGAAGAAATCGTCCTTGGTCAGATCGATCTCCCGGATCCTGCTCAGGTTTGCCATGCAGAAGACATGGTCGTCCGGGACGCGTCTCGCCGCCCACACCGCCCCGGGCTTTCCGCTCTTGGGGTCCCAATCGCGTCCGACGCTGAATATCTCGAACACCCAGCATTCCCGGGTATCGGCGATCGATAACGATTCGCCCTGGCTCAGGTAGGAACCGAGAAAGCCGTATTTCTCGGCCAGGGCGCCCATGAGTTTTATCGCTTCGCGCGCCGTCTTCGTCCTTTGCAGAGCGAAAACCTGGAGCTGCTCGATTGTCAGTATGGCTTTCTTGCCCGGGATGGTTATCAGTTTGCTCTGCTGGGCGAGGGTGCTCTCGCCCATCGCCAACTGGTGTTCGTTCATAAACGGGTATCCCACGTGGAAGTAGGTATACGTCTTTCGGGCCTGGGGGACCTGGCCGATCTTTACCGGCGCCGCGGTACTCTGGCCGGTGATATTCCAGAAAACATCCGCCATTGCGCCTTGTGGAAAGGCCTGCCCCGGGATGGCGGTGATGTTGGAGTCGAACATTCCGTCGGCCGTTTGGGAAGTAATTGCAGAACCGTCCGCACTGGCCTTGGGCCCGACGACGATCACGGTACAGGCGCCGGCGAGGAAACGCTCGGTCAGTACGAGAGCGCAAATGGCGATTGTGATCTTTACTGCTGCTGTGGTGTTGCTTCGATTCTTCACGGTTTCCTCGGGGTGAACGTGTGCTGGTCGATTGGTTTGCCATCGAGATCGAAGACTTTCATCACGAGCGAGTTTTTCTTGACCTCGAAGATACAGTAATGCCCGTCGCGGGTGGCGATTTTGCAGTGGGGAAGGTCCTGGACGTTCTTGACCTGGCGAGTCTGCCTACCGAGCCCACCGGACCTTCCGACGATGATGGTGGGCACGCGCTTGCCCGGCGCCGGTTCGATGCGGGCATAGATCGCAAAAAGGCCCCCGATCGTGGCGGTGACCTTGTGCTTTACCAGCAGGGGGTCGATGTGCTTTTCCGTGTGGGCGACGCCAAGTCGTGACGATCGTCTCGCTTTCCCGCATCCGGACAGGTGGTGGTTCAGGACGATCACGTAGTCCTCTTTCGCCTCTTTCAGAATCCCGTCAAGCCATGCGGCGGCGGCGGGCGGGTCCTTTGCCTGGGATTGTGAGAACGCTTCGATGGCCACGAATCGCACCTTGCCGATAACGGTGGTCCAGTGGCCGAAGTCCTTGTCGTCGGGCGGGAAGTAGAATGTCCGGCTGAATGAGATCGGCGAGAGCATCTCCCTGACGCTGCACACGGGATACAACGGGATGTGCGACAGCGCCGTCCGCCCCTGGGAAAGGAAATCGCGCGTCCACATCCAATCCCAGGCCCGGCAGTTCTGGAAGTTGCCCGTGTGGATGTAGATCTGGGGTTTCTCTCGCGCCACCACCTTGAACCACTTCTGAAGCGTTGGAGCTTTGTAGACCCACGTGCCTCCGGCCACCATGAACCGGAAACCTTCGCCGAATACTGGTACGGCGACGTCGTACGGGCCGTACTCTTTCGCGGCCCGACCGGCCTTGACGGTGAGCCGGTAGCGAAAACGCTTTGTCCCCGTCGGCAGGGGGATACGGGCCTTCAGGACGCGCGATCGGGGGAACTCGACCAATGTGGTATCGCCTGGCGGGTCGAGCGGCTCGGTCGTGACGCTGAAGGTGCTCGGGATGACTGCTCTTGCGGCGAATGCGAAGTGGTCCGGACCGACCGGGCCCAGCACCGGGTGGCGGTCCAGCATCGCCAAGTCCGCCGATATGGTCTCCAACCGCAGCGACGCGGGCAGGGGGTCCTTGGTGTAGCTGAACCAGAAGATCCCCGAAACCGTGAGCGTATTGGCGCCCTTTTTCAGGAGGGCGGGGTCAATCGTAAGGTAGCGGTAGAGCGTGTAGGGCAGGTGCCCCGACGTGGTGGTCTTACCGTTGATTGCGAGTTTTGCCTCGGTCAGAACCGGGCGGCTACCGACGTTGTAGCGGTCGACCGAGCGGGCGGTTGTCAGCGTAATGGCCCCCTGGTCGCCGTGCGTGATGAGTTTGAGGGCGCCTACTTTCGCCGGATCGTCGATGGTGAACGTGGCGCGGGCGGTGACTGCGTCTTTCGGTAACGGAGTGCGCGTGGGGGAGACCATGGGCGCCTTGTCCGAAAACGTCTTCCCGCCGTCTTTGCTGTATGTCCATTTCGCGGGCAGCGGCGTGCCCTTGGCGCCGCCCGGCGCCGGGTCCGCCGCGGACGTCCGGGCAACAATAGCGATCAGAACAATCAAGGCCAGAGAAACTCTTCGCATATTAGAAGTCCTTTATCGGGAGGGAGGCACTCCTGCACGTATGCTACGGCCCGGCGCCTTTCGGTTCAAGCTTTGCAGGAGTTCAGCGCGGACCTATACTGAATAGACACGACAAACAGGAGAATACACGTGGCGAGATCTATGTTGAGATTTTCTGTTGCGATGATTATGTGTCTTGTGTTGGCGGCGAGCCCGGCGATGGCGTCGGACTGGCCTACGTTTCGCAAAGATATCCGGCGTTCGGGCATTACCGACGAGCAACTCGCCCTGCCCCTGACGCATATCTGGACCTTCCAGGCGCCTTTCCCCCCCAAGCCGGCGTATGGGCATGGCTATCCGAAATCGACGAACTGGGAGGGCGGCGTCGAGAAGCGCCGGATCGATTTCGACCGGGCCGACAGCGTCGTAGTCGCCGGCGGGAAAGTCTACTTCGGTTCGGTCGGTGACGGTAAGGTCTACTGCGTTGATCCCGCCTCGGGCAAGGTGCTCTGGACGTTCATGACCGGCGGTCCGGTGCGCCTCGCGCCGACGGTGGCGAACGGACGCGTATACGCCGGGAGCGATGACGGGAATGTCTATTGCCTGGAGGCCGGCTCCGGAACGCTTGTCTGGAAGTTCCGCGCCGCGCCCGAAGACCACCGCGTGATCGGAAACGGATACCTGATCTCGCTCTGGCCGGTTCGAACGGGCGTGCTTGTCGAAAAGGGGATCGCCTACTTCGGCGCCGGTATCTTCGCGACCGAGGGCGTGTTCCTGTATGCCGTGGACGCCAAGACCGGGCGCCTGATCTGGAAGAACGACCGGGAAGGGGAGCGGCGGATGGCCCAGATCTGCCCGCAGGGATATCTGCTCGCCACGGCGGGGCGTCTCGTCGTGCCGATGGCGCGCCTGGCGCCGGGGATATACGACAAGAAGACCGGCGAGTTCCTCTTCCGCCTCTCCGTTTACTACGGGGGCGGTACTTTTGCCACGCTGCGTGACGATCTGCTCTACACGGGCTGGGAGGGGACGCACTGCTTTCCCATATCCGGGCAGGTCCTGCCGAACAATCATGGCACGAGCAGGTCACTCGGTTCGTTCCCCGGCGGGCAGCTCGTCGTGACGGGCGACACTCTGTATAGCTGTGGTCTGCCCAAGGGCGCGGCTACCAGCGGCGCCGTAAGTGCCCGCAAGTGGGCGCCCGGGCCCGGAGCCACGGAGAAAGACAAGCGACTGGGCAAGAAGGACCTCAAGGGCAAAACCGGTGCGGAGTGGTCCAACGAGTTCAAGAAAGCCGAGTCCATCATCCTTGCCGGCGATACGATCTTCGCCGGTGGCGCCGGCGAAGTGCGGGCCATCGGCGCCAAGACCGGTAAAACCCTCTGGACCGGTAAGGTCAGCGGTACCGCGTTGAGCCTGACCGTCTCGGGCGGGCGACTCTACGTGTCGACCGACAAGGGGAGAATAGTCTGCTTTGCGGGCAAGGGCGCCGCCGCGGTAGCTGCCAGTGCCAGGAAAGCCAAGATCGACGTATCGCCGCAGGCCAAACGCGCCGCCGATACGATCCTCAAGTTTGCGCCCGAGACGAAGAAGGGTTTCGCCCTGGTCTACGGGGTGGAAACGGGCGAGTTGGCGCTGGAACTGGCCCGGCGCACTGAGTTGAAGATCTGCGCGGTATCCCCCGACGCGAAAAAAGTTGCAGCCGCCCGCAAACTGCTGGACGCGGCAGGCGTCTATGGCGGCCGTGTTGTCGTTCAGCAGTGGCCCCTGGAGAAGATCCCCTACACGAAGTACTTCGCCAATCTTGTCGTGTCGGAGACGGCGCTTCTGACGGGCAAACCGGTCGGATCGGCGAAAGAAGTCCTGCGGATGACAACTCCAGTTCGCGGGAGAGTCGCGATCGGGGCAAAGGACGCCGCCGGGCTCAAGAAATGGCTGGCGGGTACGCCCATGGCATCGGCGGAACTTGTCAAAAAGGACGGGTTCTGGGCGTTTTATGCGCGTCCGGCGCTGAAGGGAGCAAAGCCCTGGACCCACCAATATGGAGTGCCCGGCGCGACGGGCTCCAGTGAAGATGAGCTTGTGCGCGCGCCCTTCCGCGTGCAGTGGTTCGGCGATCCCGGTCCGGAGCATCTCGTGGACCGCCATTACTGGGCGGCGGCACCGCTGGCATGGGGAGGGCGCCTGTTTGTCTGCTCCTACAAGAACGTTACGGCGTACGACGCCTACAACGGGGCCGCGTTGTGGACCTATCCGCTCGATAATGCAACCCGCGCGCACATCGCCGACGTGCCGAGCAACGTGGCGGTCGGGCCTGACGGTTACTTTGTGGCCGTCGACGACACCTGCTACCGCCTCGACCCGGCGACGGGCAATTTGCTCAACAAGTTCAAGGTTCCTGTCGCTCCCGACGGTAAGAAACGCATGTGGGGATACGTCGGGTACGCAGGCGGCGTGCTGATCGCCTCGCGGACTCTTGGATATCTCCCGATGAACAAGTGGCGCAAGTCCCGCGGCGAGGCCGTCGGGTGGTGGTTGTGCAGCGACCTGTTGTTCGCCTTCGACGCCAAGAGCGGGAAGCTGCTCTGGAAGCACGGGGCACAGTGGTTCCGCCACAATAACATTGTGCTGGGCGGCGGGGCTGTCTTCCTGTCGCAACCGGGCGGGACGCCGGAGCTGCACAAGGCGGCCCTGGCGGAGACCAAACCGTTTATCGACAAGTTCCCGGAAGAATCCCTGAAGGTGGTGAGAAAACTCTACAGCCCGGCGAAAACGAAAAAGAAGGGCCAGGGAGGCCCGTACGTTGAGATCGTTTCATCGCTCGACCTGAAGACGGGCAAGCCAAACTGGCAGCGCGTCACGGACTGGACTGTCTGCGGCGGGGGGCGCGGTACGCTGATCTACAAGAACGGGATACTCCTGCAGTTGTCGGACGTCGGCGGTGACAAGTCCTACTACGGGATGCAGGCGGGACGCTGGACCGGGCGATCGGTGGCGGCGCGGACAGCGAAGACGGGCGATCTGGTCTGGCTGAAACCGCTGAACTACGCCGCGAGGGCAATCGTTATCGGCGAGACGATCTACGCCGAACCGTGGGTCTACGATCTGGCGACCGGCGATCCGAAGATGGCAAATCACCCGATCACCGGTGCGAAAGTGAAGCGGAAATGGTACCGCCCTCACAAGGGGTGCGGACCGTACAATGCATCGGCGCACACGATCTTCTTCCGTTCGGGCAGTATCGGATATCACGATCTGGTCCGCAACGAAGGGACTGCGTGTTTTGACAGCAATCGGCCGAACTGCTGGATGAACTTCATTGCGGCGGAGGGTCTGGCCTTGTGGCCTACTGGCGACGCGGGCTGCCGCTGTGCCTTTGCTCACCAGTGCAGCGTTGCCCTCGTCCACGCAGAAGAGTCCCGGGTCTACGCCGACTTCACGTCCCCGGGTACGCTGACGCCAGTGAAGCGGATGGCGGTGAATCTAGGCGCACCCGGCGACCGGCGCGACACCGGCGGGCAGCTCTGGTTTGCCTACCCGCGACGGGAACACTTCCTGGGTATGGCCCTGCCGATCGAGGCCGAGTTCTACGAAGGAGGGAAGTTCGACCGGCGAGATTCGACATGGAACACCGTTACCGGCACGAAAACACCGTGGGTCTATGCCTCGCGCGCCGACGGCCTGAAGAGTCTGACCGTCCCTCTGCGAAAGGACTCCGATGGGCCCGGGAAGTACACCGTGAAGCTCGCCTTTACCGCACCCCCCGGCGAGAAGCCAGCCCGGCGCGTGTTCGACGTGAAACTACAGGGCAAGGTCGTCCGGAAAGGATTGGACGTAGCTGCCGGCGGTGCGGGCAAGGCGATGCTCTTGCAGTTCGATGGTATTAATGTGAAGGACTCCCTGCTGATCGAACTGGTCTCCTCCAAGCCGAAACCGGGCGCCTGGCCGGTCCTGTGCGGCGTGGTCGTTCACCTGCCATAGTGATGTTTCGTGAGTCAGCTTATGCGGACATGAAGGAAAAATGACATGAGCACAGCAGTTAAGCTATTACTCGTCTCGACCGTCGTATTGCTCGTCGCCCGCGATGCAGCCCGGGCGGCGCCCCCTGTTGCGATGCTGCCGGTGGAAGTCCAGGACGTCCGGGTTACGGGCGCCTTCTGGGGCAAGCGGATGAAGGTTATGCGTGAAAACACGATCCCCCATTCGTGGAATCACGTCAAAAGCGCCATCATGGAGATGAAGCTCGTGGCGAACCCCGATGGCCCCAAGCCTCCTCCGGAGCACCGCGGACGCGTTAAATGGCGGGAGGCCAACATACACAAAGTGATCGAGACCTGCGCGTACTCGATGGCGCAGCAGAAGGACCCCAAGCTCGACGCGAAGGTCGACGAGATCATTGCCGTAATCAAGGGCGCCCAGCAGCCCAGCGGGTTCGTACACGCCTGGTCGACCAACCGCAAACGCCCGCAGTGGGGCTCTCTCGGCAGCGAGCACAACGGATACGTGCAGGGGCATCTTTACGAGGCCGCGGTCGCACACTATCGCGCCACGGGCAAGAAGAACTTCCTGGATATCGCTGTGAAGTCCGCCGACCATGCCTGGAGCCATTTCATCGATAAAAAAAACAAAGGCGTTCCCGGGCACGCCGAGATCGAACTTGCCCTGGTCGAGCTGTACCGCGCAACGAAGAATAAAAAATACGTCGAACTGGCCAGGGCATTTATCGAACGTCGCGGCAAGCCGAAGGGAAACGCATATCACCAGGAACACCTCCCAATACGCGAGCAGAACTCCATCGAGGGGCATGCCGTCCGCGCCGTGTTCTTCGCCACTGGCGTTGCAGACGTGGCGCTGGTCACCGGCGACAAGGACCTGCGCGCCGCGGCCAATCGCCTCTGGACCAGCGCCGCCAAGCGCAAGCTGTACGTTACCGGTTGCGCCGGTGCTACAGGCAGGGGCGAGGCTTTCGGGCCCGATTACGTTCTCCCTAACGATGGCTACGCCGAATCGTGCGCCGGTTGCGGGATGGCGAATTTCGCCCATCGTATGCTTCAACTCGAAGCCGACGCCGACATGGCCGACGAACTGGAGCGCGTGCTCTACAATGTGGCGCTGCACTGCATCGCCCTGGACGGAAAGTCGTCCTATTACCGCAATCCCCTCAGCGACAAGGACCACGTGCGCGATAACAACTGGTGCTGCTGCCCGCCGGTTATCTCGCGAACGATCATGCACGTCGGCCGCTACGCCTACGGGCGCACCGACAAGGACATCTACGTCAACCTCTACGTCGGCGGTGAGGCGTCGATTCAGTTAAAGGACAACCGCGTGGCGTTGAAGGTTGACACCGAATACCCGTGGAAGGGCGGCGTGAAGATAACAGTTAACCCGTCAAAGGCGGCGGAGTTTACCGTGCGCCTGCGGATGCCTGGATGGTCGGCGGGCACAAAGCTGTCGGTGTGCGGCAAGTCGCTGGACAAGCCCGCCGTGGAGAAGGGATACGCCGTGATCCGCCGGTCCTGGAAGGCGGGCGACTCGATCGAACTGAACTTCCAGATGCCCGTCATGCGGATCGAGGCGCATCCGAAAGTCGAGGCGGCCAAAGGGAAAGTGGCGATCCAACGCGGGCCGATCGTGTATGGCCTCGAGGGGCTCGACAACAACGCAACGCCGCTGGTGACCCTTCCGAAGGATCCGAAATTCACGGTGAAGTTTGACGCCAAGCTGTTGGACGGTGTGATGGTGATCAGCGGAAAGACCGCCGAAGGCAAAGCATTCACGGCGATCCCGTTTTACACGCTGGCTAACCGCCAGAAGTCCAACCAGGAAGTCTGGCTGCCGCAGGAGGGCAAGACCGAAAACCCGCGGGGCTGGGAAGGGCGATTGTACAGACAGTGGCGGCCTTAGGGGCCAGTCGTTGTCGTTCGTAAGTTCCGTGTGTATTGACGTCTGCGTTTCGGCGGGGTATCTTGACGATATGGATCGTGAACAGAAACCACCATCTCGATATTGGAGCCACGCCATGAAATACCGATTGAGCTGTCTTTTTCTCCTTCTGGTCGCCTCGGGCTGCACAGGAGTCGCCGAGCGAGACTACCCGCACAGGTCCGTCCCGTTCACCGACGTGAAACTCACCGACTCATTCTGGCGGCCGCGTATTGAAACGAACCGCACCGTCACGATTCCCTTCGCGTTCAAGATGTGCGAGGATACCGGGCGGATCGAAAACTTCAAGGTCGCCGGCGGGCTGTCGAAAAAGGCGTGGACCGGCGGATTCGGGTTCAACGACTCAGATGTCTCGAAGATTATCGAGGGCGCCTCGTACTGCCTGCGCGTAAAGGATGATCCGAAGCTCGAGGCCTATCTCGACAAACTGATCAGCTACTACGTAGCTGCCCAGGAAGATAACGGATACCTCTACACGCTCTGGACCTCGCGCAAGACGCTCACGAAAGAGCAATACGATAAGATCATCTGCCGCCCCATGGAAGACGACCCCTGGAGCACCATCTGGTTCGCCCACCAACTGTACTGCCTGGGGCATATGTACGAGGCCGGCGTGGCGCACTACCTGGCCACCGGGAAGCGGGATCTTCTCGATGTATGCATCAAGAGTGCCGATCTGGTCTGCGAGACATTCAACAAGGACGGACTGACCGAGCCACCCGGGCACCAGGAGATCGAGATCGGACTGGCGAAACTCTATCGAGTGACGGGCAAGCGGAAGTATATGGATTTGGCGAGATTCCTCCTCGAACGGAGAGGCCGCCACCCGCGCAAGAACAAATACAATCAAACGCACAAGCCCGTCCTCGAGCAGGACCAGGCCGTCGGGCATTCGGTCCGCGCCAATTACATGTACAGCGCGATGGCCGATATCGCCGCGCTGACCGGCGACAAACAGTATGTCGCCGCAATCGATCGTATCTGGAACAACGTAGTGTCGAAGCATCTCTACCTGATCGGCGGTATGGGAGCCAACGGTTTCGGCGAGGGCTACGGTAAAGATTACGAACTACCCAATCGCGCCGCCTACTGCGAAACCTGCGCCGCCATCGCCAACGTATACTGGAACCACCGCATGTTCCTCCTGCACGGCGAGGCCAAGTACATCGATGTCATGGAGCGATCGCTCTACAACAACGTCATGTCCGGTATCTCGTTTGACGGTAAGCTGTTCTTCTACCCCAATGTTCTGGAATCGATGCACGGCGATGACCGCAGCCCGTGGTTTGGATGCGCCTGCTGTCCGGGCAACATCACGCGATTCCTCGCCAGCGTCGGCGGGTACATGTATGCTGTTCGCGACGATGCGATCTATGTCAACCTCTTCGGCCAGAGCGACGCCACGGTAAAACTCGCCGGGCGCAGCGTCAAGCTGACCCAGAAAACCAACTTCCCGTGGGACGGCAAGGTCAGCATCACCGTCACGCCCGAGGAGCCCGGGCGACTGACCCTGAAGCTGCGAATCCCCGGATGGGCGCAAAACGAACCGGTTCCCAGCGATTTGTACCGCGTGGCGCCGGGCAGCGAAACGAAATGGAAGTTTGCCTGTACGGTCAACGGAAAACCCGCCAAAATCGCGACGGAAAAGGGATACGCCGTGATCGCCCGCGATTGGAAGGCGGGCGACAGAGTCACGGTCGACTGGCCGATGCCCGTTCAGCGCATTATCTGCAACGAAAAGGTTGAGGCCAACCGCGGGCGCGCGGCGCTACAGCGCGGGCCAATCGTATACTGCGTCGAGCACGTGGACGTTCCGGACGGTAAGGTCGCAAGCCTGGTCCTGTCCGACAACGTGAAGCTGACCGCCAAACATCGCGACGATTTGCTGCAGGGCGTCACGGTAATCAGCGGCAAGGCGAAGTCGGGCAAGTTCACGGCGATTCCGTATTACGCCTGGTCTCAACGCGGTAAGGGGCCGATGGCCGTCTGGCTCGCGCGGACGCCCGCAGTGGTGACTCCGATTCCCGCGCCGACCATCGCTTCACAAGCCAAATGCTCCGCCTCGTGCCGTTACACCGAAGGCGCCAACGACCAGAGCGAACCGAAATCCTCCGACGACCACAGCTACCCGTTCCTGCACTTCTGGCCCAACAAGGGCACGACCGAATGGGTGCAGTACGATTTCGCCAAGCCGGAGAAGGTTTCATCCGTCGAGGTCTATTGGCTCGACGATACCGGACGCGGCGAATGCCGACTCCCCGCCTCCTGGAAACTGCTCTACAACAAGGGCGGCAAGTGGGTCGAGGTCGACAAGCCCAGCGCCTATGGGTGCAAGGGCGATAAGTACAATGTCACCAAATTCACCCCGGTGACCACCGACAAGCTGCGGATCGAAATCAAACTTCAGGCCAAATGGGCCGCCGGCGTCCACGAATGGCGCGTCCGCTGACCTGAGGACACGAAAATGAACCATCCAATGCTTGCTTTCGTACCGTCGGTTGGGCCTATTGAGCTTCTGGTAATTGGGGGTGCGGTCCTTATACCCGTGGTAGTCGCGATAGTGGCGGTGTTTGTGGCGCTGTCCAAAGGCCGCAGCACCTCCGTCAACGTCCCGCCGCCGCCACCGCCACCACCGCTGCCCACCCCGGATCAGGATGACGGTCCGACTTCGTTATGAGCGAATTCACGATTTCCCGACAAAGTCGGGATTGTCGTCGTTTCGCGCAGCGCGGTGTTCCCCGAATTCCTAGTCAATCTCCCAGCTCTTGATGTCGTCGTTATCGCCGGAGGCCAGATATGTGTCGTTGGCGCCTGTCCCGAAGTTGGAGCGAAGCGGAAATCAGAACCACCCGTGTGAAAGATCCTTGTGCAGCCGAATGAAGTCCTCGTCGGTAGCGCAGAGGTACATTATGCCTTCAACCATTCCAATGACGCCCATAACGATGCTCGGTATGATGAGCAGGCAGCCAAACATGCTGACGAGCAGCATGATGAGGCCCTCTTTGGTGTATCCGAGGACAAACTTGTGAATACCCAATCCGCCCAACACGATCCCTAATATCCCGGCCACGATCTTCTTACCCAGAAGTTCTGATTGAGCCCTCGGCTTCTGAGGCAGCGGAGGGAGGTGGACCGCCTCTGGTGGAATGATACCGAGCAGGTCGCTGAGTTCCGGAATCTCGGCCAGAGGTACCCACGCAGGCAGCCCTTGTTTCCAGAACATATCCGTCGCGGAAACTCGCTTCTGCTGCAAGGAAAGCCTCAGTTCTTCGTGGCTCATCGGACCGTATTGCTGCCCGTCAACCAGGACAAACCATTCCTTGCTCATTCTCAAGCACCTCATATACAGCGGGAAACCGGGTCCAACACATCAAATGGTATCGACGGAAGGGAATCGGGGCAAGCGGATTGTTGGATGCGGACCATCGTGGGCATCCTCGTCGTGCCTGTGTCCTTACTTCTCCCGGAATGTCACTATCACGCGGCGATAACGGGTCAGCGGCGGGGCGCCGTTATCGGTTACTTCGCAAATGATATGGACTTTCTGCCCTTTGCCCGCGTCGGCGGGGACCTTGAACGAAGCCTGCTGCTTGTCGGCGCTGAGGATCTTCACCACGCCGGGGTATGAGCCCGGCTCCCTGTACTGCCACCACTTGTAGGACAACTTGTCGCCGTCGGGGTCCTTGCTTCCCTTGGCGCTGAACTTCACCGTCGCGCCGGGTTTGGCGGTCTGGTTCGCATCGCAGTCGAGTCTCGCCACGGGCGGGTGGTTGGCATCTTTGTAGTTCTTTGTCACGCACCAGTCGGCCCGCGAGGCCCAGTCGTTCTGAAACGCTGCCGCCCAGCGCCAGATCGGTTGGGATTTCAACCACTTTTTCCTCTTGTAGTCATCGAGATCCTTGACGTCCTGCCACACGTTCTTCGAGCCTTTCTCCGGTTCAAACCTTCCGCCCCAGCCGCCGTAGGACGGATGCTCCAGGCTCCTGAGCCCCACGTCAATCTGGTGCATGAATGATGGCGAATCGCCTTCGGACTTGAAGGCGCGATTATCGCTCCTGACGACGTACCCGGCGCAGAGCGGCCCGTGGTTTTCGAGGATGTTCTTCTTCATCCATGCCGCATCGAAGTACTTGTGGAGGCCCTTGGGTATGTGGTTGTGCCACGAATACGCGATCGCTGAGAACTGGCGAAAACTTCGCAGCACCAGGAGGTCCGGCCAGTTCGGCTGGATGTACTGGCGGAGAGTCTTGTCCTGGTCGAGTATGATGTAGATGATCGCCTTCTTCGTGACTTTGGCGACCTGCCCGGGGTGCTTTTCCTGAATGGTCTTCAGCGCGCGGGCGATGGTGTTGGTCCCGCCCCAGGCCTGGAGGTATACCGGTCCGCCCTTGTCGTCCAGCAGGACCTCTACGATTCGCCGCGAACCGGGCGTGACCTTCGTCATTTCGCCCGAAGCGTCGATATTACCAATATACACCAGTTTCTTCAGCGTCTCGGGGGTCGGGAACGCCGGATCGTGTTTCTTGAGGTTCCCGTAGCACGCGGCGTACTGGTCGATATCCTCTTCGATCCACTTCGTGCCCGCCCAGTTTTTCCCTTTACAGTGGAACCCCGAACTGGAATAGATGATGCCCTCGATATCCCACTCATTGGCATACATCAGGAAACGCACCATGGAGCATCGATCGTCGATCTCGCCATCGGTCGTCGCGATGATACGGGCTTTTGCCAATACCGTTTCGCAAGCCATCGAGTTGACCAATACCACGACAACCAAAAGCGGGACCGCGGTTCTTGACAAGTCAGGCATCTTCATCGTTGCTCTCTTTCGCTGATCGGCGTAGCGGTCCGACAGTGCCGGGCATTCTACCAACCGGCGAATCCGGGATGGGGCAGCTTTTCGTGTGTCAGTCCCGTATCTTTCTCACTTTGAACACGTACAGGCGGTCTACCGCCATCGGGACCCCTTTGCCCAGGATGCGAATTTCCACTCTCGATTGTTTCTTCAGTTCAAAGGATATGGGCACCTCACGCCACGTCCCCCGCGAGCGCCAGCCGACCTCGACGTCCACCGAGCCAAACGCCTTCGGACCCGATGCCAAGTCTATCGTACACAGTTTTCCCGTCTTCGCGGATCGCAGGCGACAGACCGCTATATACTTACCCACTCTGTAGCTTACGTAGGGTACGTGCATCAGCATATCGTTAGTCTCGCCGCCAAGCACTATCCCAGCGTACGACCCGGGCAGCCTCGTCAGGACGCCTTCGGTGCTGGAGGTCTTCACCGCGTCGTAACACCGCCTCAGGTCCAGCCCCGTGCCTTTCGTAAACACTGTGGGATCGGCGGCCATCAGCCTGTCGGCCAGGACCGCCGCTTCATCGGCATCTTCGTGGCGGGACCGGTTCCTGTATCTCACCCCGTTCAGTACTCCGGAATCGCCTTTGGCGGCCAGTCTCGCCTCTTCCTCGATAGTCAGTTCCCGCGGCGGGCACAGGCAGCATCCGCCTGCGAGCAGCGCCATCGACGCAATCCACAATACCGCCATGGTAATTAACCGCCTTGTCATGATATGCACTCCTTACGCCGGGGATTTTCCGGATGACATTACCCGGTCTGCCCGCCAGGGTGTTTGTTCGATTGTGTTGATGTATACTCTATCCAAACCGCATCAAGATTGATAATTGAATTAACCTTCTCACGCGAGAAACCGTCTTTCCACTCGACCGCCGTATCCGTAACCGTCTTTGTTACCAACTTCCCTTCACCCAACTGCTTACCGTCCTTGTCGAAGACGGTCGTCTTTACAAAACCCGACGGGGCGATGTCGTAAAATGGGCCTCAACGAGGCCCGCGTGCGCAGCACTTTGGAGTGCGGCGGCTCGACGCCGCTTTGACATGTCGCGGAGCGACGGTTTCGCCATGTCTATCAATTATCCTTTGCCGGATGGGTGGCCGGAATCCGTTGTTCAAGCCATCTTCTGGATCACCTGATGTTATATTATCGCTGACATGCTGTCCCTAAGAAAACTCAAGGTTGGGTGATTACCAAGGCCCAGTTCAATGGATCCCTCAAAGTAGTCTTCAACCTGTTTTCTATTTCCCAATTCGTATGCGGTTCCGTGGATACTCTTTCCATCACGAATCTCTCTCATGCGAAGTCGGCTCAAGTTCTGTTCATCATATCCAAACCCAAGGAAGAGAATATTGCTGGCTTTGCTCATCAGTTCAAAGGCTTCCACGAACTCCTGGGATTTGTCGAGTTCCAAATCTGATACGATACGAATGCCTTTAGACGCCTCCTTAATGAGGGCAGTATCATCGTGGAATCCATAGCGAAGTTCCGGATAAGGACCAAGCTGGCCGTGAACGTGGACAATGGGAATACGCGCCAACTTCTCCTTCGCTGACTCAAGTAGTTCTCCCTCAAGTGTGGTCTCGACGGTATGGTGCAGATAGTATTCGAGCGACCTGTCGTAATTGAACGTGACGATCGACAGGGGCGGAACAGGGATGCGTGGATCGTCAAGATGTAGTCGATGGTAGAAATACTGATACCAATCCTTGGGAGGAAAGAGACTGGTGTATGTTTCGCAGGGGGCCAGGACCATCGCGATGGCAAATCGTCCGATGTCGTTGAGGCTGGGGCGCAGGGTCAGGATAGCATCAATCGTGCTATGTGGTGATACAATAAGAACGTCTACAAACTCGGAAATCAGATCCTCCCCGTATCCAGAGTTCGCGTACTGTTTACGCGTAGTGGTTTTCTTATTCAGGAACTGCTCAAGCATTCGGTTTTTGAGTTTGGGTCCCAAGGGGTAACCGTACGGGTGGCTAGCTCCTGCACCCAGAATCAGGACTGTGGGTTCATTGATCATCTTATCAACGTCTCCTTCGCCGGTTGGGTGGCCGGCATGCGTTGTTCGATGCGTTCGAGGATTCTGAGCTGCCGGTGTTCCCAGTTGTTGCTGGATGTAAGGGCGAGCGTTCCGATGACCAAAGAGGCGATAATACCCACGATCACGAGCCATGTTGCGATCTTGGCGGATTTTGCGGCTTCGACCGCCATATCCTTGGAGTGTTCCGCCATCTCTTGAGAGCTTCGGGCCAGGGCTTCGGATTGTTTAAGCGATTCGGCGTTGAGGCGCCGTTGCTGTTCAGCGAGTGTTATCGAGAGTACTGAATGAAGTAGCTGAGCGTAGGTGGGGTGGGCACGTTCGAAGGCAAAGGATAGATCATTTCCGGCGATGGACGCGATACGCTCCAACTCGCCATCGTGGGCTTTTGACGGAAAGTGTCTTCCTTCTTCTTTGATCACTTTCAGTATTACGAGGACGTCTCCTGTTCCCTGTCCGGGCTGATACTCCGGTTGTTGATCTGCCTCCGTCATCTCCGCCATATCTCTGTACTCCCGTTTAGAGTCTATACTATTGAGCCAACATACGCATCGGTGTCTTGGATTTGGGTCTGTGCGTCCTTCACACCGTTTACGATTTGCTGCAGTGTTGACGAAATAAACTCTTGAAGTTCCATTGGTTCTTATCTCCCGTTGCTTTCTTGGTGGACTACACCTGATAGAATACCGTGTCGGACGATCTAGTCAATGGTAATATCAATTACATTCGGTCTGTGTGAAGTCGCAGTTTCAAACAGCGATCCATAATACCCGTCGTCAGACAGGTTGCAGACCGCCGGTTGGTTACGTATGATCTGAATATTCGCTTAGGGTGTTTTCACCGTTCGGGAGATACGGTATGATCGAGAAGAAGACGGTATTAGTATTGGGGGCTGGCGCAAGTATGCACCTAAAGTTCCCAAGCGGTGAAGAGCTAATAGGCAAGATACTGAGCAATCTGGAGAACCTTGACCCTGCGTGTGGGGATCGTGCCAAGGAACTGGTGTCGCTGGAATACACAATGGAGGAACTGATACCGTTTCGCGATGCGCTACAGCACTGTGGGCTTCAATCTATTGACGCATTCTTGGAACGCAGACCCGAATTCATTGACCTCGGAAAAGCTGCGATAGCGCAGGCTCTCATTCCGTCCGAAAACGCTGAATATCCATGGGACCACAGCGGGCAGTGGGGTCCGCGAGAGGATAACTGGTATACCCATCTTTATGGAAAGATGGGCGGTAGCTTTGAAGAGTTCGGGAGCAATGAGCTGTCTGTTATAACCTACAACTATGATCGATCTCTGGATTTCTATCTCCTGCGTTGTCTCGAGAATACGTATGGCAAAGACGCGTCTGAATGCTGGGAGGCTCTCTCTGCAATACCGATCATTCATCTGCATGGCCAACTAGGAAGTCTGTCTCCCGATGCAGATAATTACAGGCCATACGGCAGGACACTCGACCCTGAAGCAATCAAGATATGTGCTTCATCCATCAAGATCATAAGCGAGGATATCGACTCCTATCCGCAGTTCAAAGAAGCGCACAAACTGTTGGCCATGGCGGAGCAAATATTCTTTCTGGGGTTTGGATACCATGAGGACAACCTGAAACGATTGCGGCTCGACGGAATTGCGGAAACCCGAAGGCAATTAGTCCTGTCGGGGGAACTCCCAAGTGATCTGGAACTTCCGATCACAGGGGGAACCAGATTCGGACTTACCGATCGTGAATGGAACAGTATCACTCGGAGGGTTACGCCGAGCCCATCTGGGCAATCGCACCGAACCTATAAAATTCTCGCTTACCTTCGAGAAGCGGTGGATTGGGACTAGAACTTGAAATATATGAGGATTTGAAACGGGTGCCGCGGGGTTTTCAATCACCCTCCGTTCGGAGGGCTCTGGGGGTAAGAGAACGCATGGTCCCAAGGCTCATCCTTCGGAATCGCCGCTGGGCTACGTTGAGTCACCCTTCGACGGGGCTCAGGGCTCCACGGCGGCGGCGAAAACCGTCGCTCCGCTGTACAGCCAGTTGCCAGTAATCAGTCGTCAGTAATCAGTGAACGGCAAAACCGTCGCTCCGCGACAAGTGAAAGCGGTAATCCGCCGCCGGCGGACCCGCACTCCAAATTACGGCGAAACGGTCGCTGACGCACTCAGCGTTCGTTTATCTTCCAATCTGCCCCTTCCTTTATGATTCGCAGTCCGGGGGTCTCCTTTCCCTTATGGACGACTGATACTGTTCCTTTCTCCTCGTTGCCTTTGAACTCGAAGGTGAACTCGTTGAGTTTGTAATCGCCAAACTCCTTCTTGAAGACCTCTTGGTATGCCTTCAGGACTTTGTCCCATCCCATTTCACCATGCTTTGTTTGCATTCTCTGAGAGAACACGGCCTTGAGTTGGGTCTTGTCGCCGTTTTTAGTGGCCTGGAGCCAGGCGAATACCGGGCGGGCTTGGGGGATTATCTGGGCGGCCTTGGCGGAAACGTCGGTCCCGCCGAAACTGAACGAATACAGCTTCGATTCCCGCAGTTCGAATTTCAACCGGATCTCGCTGCCTTTAAGCTTCGTCAGCGAGAAACCGTCTTTCCACTCGATCACCGCATCCGTAACCGTCTTCGTCACCAACTTCCCTTCGCCCAGTTGCTTCCCGTCTTTATCGAAGACCGTCGTCTTCACGAAGCCCGACGGGGCGATGTCGGCGGAGATGTTTAGTGTTCCCGTTACGGCGGTGACAGCCTTGGTTGTCAGGGAACCGGTCTTGTTGCTCCCGCCTTCTATCTGTTCGTATCCGGCGAAACCGTCGGGGCGGAGTTTGGCCAGGCAGAAAAATCCGTTACGCCACGCCATGAATCTCCCGTCATTGGCGCCGTAGTAGAGGATGATTTCATCCTTCCGGATGATCGGCTTGGATGCGAAGATGCAGCCCCAGTCGTAGTCGCCCATCCGGCGGGAGTTGGCGATCAGCGGTTGGCCCGGTTGGATGCGGTGCCATTTCTTGCTGTCGGAGCTCCATGCCAGTTCGCACCATTGCTTGCTGGCCTTGATGTCGAACAGTCCGACCATCCCGATGTAGACGCCGGCGTGGGGGGCTACGATCATGTCGTGGATCTGCATGCGGGCGTCGAGGCCCATGATGGCGGGCGTGACTTTGGACCATTTGAGGAAATCGGACGATTCAGATCTGACCTTCTGGCGCTGTCCGGAGCCGCCGTAACGGCCCTTGGTTTTCGCCCCGCCCCAGCCGCGCGTGATCAGCACGTATTTCTTGAGGTCCTCGTCCCACCATATCGATTGGTTCGTGTCGCCGCGGTCGATCGAGCCGGCATTGAGTTTTTTGCCCCAGTTGATCCCGTCGGCGGAGAACCATACGGCGCTGTTGCGCGACTGGGGGTGGATGGCCTTGTAGCGCTTTTTGGGGTCTTTTTCGTGGAGATCCTTCATTACGGCTACACCGTGGGGGTAGTTGATGACGATGTTGTTCTTCTTGCTACCGTTGAAGTCGATCACGCCGAGCTGCGGTTTGGTCCACTTGATACCGTCTTTTGAGGTCGCATAGCAGACACCGAAGCCGCGGCGGCCTTCGCGCCAGTTGACCCATGCGCGTTTTTCCGATGCCAGGCCCTCGCCGGGGAAGTCGCCCCGCCCGCCGGAGCTGGTGAATATGCTGTACCAGCATTTCCATATTTTCTCTTCCTGGTCATAAATGACGCTGCAATATGGATTGTCGAAGCGGGGCTCCCAGGGCTTGTCCTCTTTGAAGAGCGGATTGGCGGGATGTTTGTCGACGACGCCGACGGTCAGCTCGACGTTGACGGTCTTGTCAATTATGCGTGAATCGAGGACGAGGTAGCGGTCGCGTTTGGTGACGCCGGCCGGCTCGGCCGACGCGGCGGCGGTCAGAGCGGCGCAGATCATGGCCAGGGCCGGGACGGCTGTGGTTTTCGATGTCCATTTGTGTGTGATCATTATTGTGGTACACCATCCCTTTCTGTCCCGATGAAACTGGTAGTTCCCAAACGAACGTGCATCGCGGCCGCTACGGGCCGCTGCGATGATTGTATCGCCGATACGCGTGGGATGGCAAGGGCGACGGTGTGGGAATTGGCAACGGCCTGCGTCTTCGTTCGCCGGAGACGTACGACGGGCGTGGAACGCCCTGGAATCCGGCTGATCGCTATACGCGCCGGCGCCGCCAGAGGGTCACCGCCATGCCGCTCATCAGCATCATCATGGTCGCCGGTTCGGGCGCCTCGGTGGCGACCAGGGGGGTGTAGTCGGCTCCCGATCCGCCCATGACCTGTGCGGTTGGGTCGTTCGGGATGACGACGGCGACCAGTTCGGCGGTGCTCAGGAAGTCGACTGTGACGTCGTCGATCGTTCCGCCGCCGTAGTGGATAAAGTAAGGATTCCCGCCCTCCCAGAGATAGAAATTATCCGTCTGTGCCCAGACGCCCAGTATGGTTCGGATACCGAACGGCGCGCCGTAGGTGAAATTGATGTCGCTCGTCACCGTCGGTCCGCCGGGCGTGGCGGTGATCTGCATGGGGCCCGGGCTGAGGTTCGCGTAATAATCCAGCACACGGGTCCCGTTGCTGGTGCTGGACGGATTCAGATCGACGAGCAGAGAGAGGTCGGCAAACGCGTCGCTGGCCACAGGATTACCGCCGGTATCGAGCACTGTGGTCAAGCCGCTGAGATTGAAAGCCAACTGCATCGTTCCCTGCGTACCGGTCAGGGCGGGATTGACTATCGTCAAGTGATCGTTCCAGAGGGACTGGCTGTTACCGTTGAGGGCGCCGGGATCCCAGAGCCTGATGCGGCTCTTGAGCGTTCCGAAGCTGGCGACGCCTTCTCCGTCGAGCCATGCCGAGGTGCTGAAGGTAAGGTTGCTGGACCGCAGGTGATCGGGCGAGGTGACCGTAGTCGGCCCGTTGAGTACGTAAGTGTAGGAGGTGGGATGGTTGCCCGACAGGTTCCCGGTGCTTGTGATACTGGTGTAGTCATCGGCTCCCGGATTCGGGATGGCGCCCGAGGCTTCGATGGCCCCGAAAGTGACAATCAGTAGTGTGGCGATTACGGCCCCGAGCGTGTTGCGCAATTTGGTGCTCTGCATGATAACGTCTCCCTTCAGTTTCGCTCTTTTTGAATGTGCTCCTTGCCAGGGCAACCGCCATCGCCGACGGCGCATCAGTCCGCCAAACGGTTCGGAGGCGCACTGGATGGTAATGCAGGTTCTTCTGCTCTGGGAAGTGGGGGAGTTGACAATTGCAACCGCCCTCAAAGGCTCATTTCCCAATCCAATGTCAGGCTCATCGAATAATATATGTGGTTTGGGGAGAAATGTCAAGACTTTTCCGACTGAGGGCGTCGGAATTATCCCTCCCGTCTCGAACTTGAAACTCGCCATTTTCGGCAAACGGCGGCCAGGTTCACACTGTCACCAAAATGGGCTTACCTGTGAACCTCCCAGGCGACAGCCTTAGGCGAGGATTTTGGCATGGTCGGCCTGAAAAGCCTTGAAACTTATGGCGGAATCGCTATCATGCTCGTTTGCGAGGCCGCTGATATCAGCGGTTTCCGTGCTGCCCTGAATAAAGCAAGACGCTCGAACGAGATTTGCGTTATTGGGGATTAGTGTAACGGCAGCACGACGGTCTCTGGAACCGTTAGTCAAGGTTCGAATCCTTGATCCCCAGTGCGTATGAGCCCCGAAGGCCCTTTTACTCAGGTCTTCGGGGCTCTGCTGTTGGTGGTATTGGAAAACCGGATTCGCCGTGCGGAATCAGCGATCAGCATCTGCATTTGCGTCTGCGGCGTCTTATGGCGAAAAGTGCCCCTGTGGCCAGCAAGATCATTGTCGCCGGTTCGGGCGTGAGCGTGACGTCTGATTCGGCGGTGAAAGGTTGCGAGAAGTCGGAGACGCTCGTACTTGGTTTCCAGGTTATGTCAAAGATTATCCCGTTAGGTCCGAACTCGCTGGCGAAGGTCCCGCCGGTTACGGTGAAGTTGCCCGAGCCGACGAGTACTTCAAAGGGCAGATTAACGGACTCTTCAACGCCGAAGATGCCGATATCGGCCGTCAGGAGCGTGTTGTTGGCATCGGAGATGGATATCGTACCGCCGGTGAACTCGGCGATAGCCTGCCCGGCGACGGACAGGTCGCTCTGGAGGTAAGTTATCAGTGCGAAGTCAACCCCAGTGATCGTATACTGGGAGTTGTCCGACCTTTCGAGGACCAGATCGACGCCGGTCTGGGCGATGGTAAGCGTGCCCGGGTTTAGCGAGGGCGCATAGAATGTGTCGACCGAATCGACGCTGATCTCATCGATGACTGTGGCGCCGGCCAGCGAGAGATGACACGATACGACTAGAGCTACGACAAGGGCTTTGGTGAACAATTTCATCTTCGGCCTCCTCCGATCCCTCTGCGGGTCGGTTGCCCTCTGCGCCGGGGTGGTCCGGCAGGCAAGGACGGTTCATGTTTTACGCGGGGGAGTCTCACGGTGGACCACCCGCGCTATGTATTGTCAGTCGGGGGCTACGCGTGTACCACCGACCGGCGTGTTTCGACAGGCAATGGAATCCACACCCCGGCGCTTCAGTGAGCAGGGGCGAAGTCCACGGCTTGCGAACCTATTGTGCTACAGGGAACGTTAAGATTCAGATCTGGCCTGGGCAAATCGGGCGTGAAAAAAAGCGTCGCCCCGGGCGTCTGTGTTGAGGGGGGGGGAAATGGCGTGTTGGTCTGTAGGGTGTTTGCTGCAAGAAACTTTCGAGTTAGACCTTGACAATGGCCGATAGTATTGTGGTATAATTCTTGTGGATTAACATATGTTGGGCACGGCGGGTAGTTCGTGGAATAGGTTTCATGTCCCGTCAGTACGTCAGCAGCCGCTTTAGTTGCGGGGCGGTTTGGCCCGCAGCGTTGTTCGCGGTGGTTTTCGACAGACCCGGCGTGTTAGTTTGCATTAAGGAGCCTCAGCATGGCTACTGGCAAGGTGAAGTGGTTTAACGACTCAAAAGGTTTTGGTTTTATCGAGGCTGATGACGGTACGGATGTATTCGTTCACTACAGCGACATTCAAAATGAAGGGTTCAAGTCTCTCTCTGAAGGCGACAGTGTAAGCTTTGAAGTCGTTCAGGGAGATAAAGGTCCTCGCGCTTCAAACGTAGCGAAGACCTGAGTCTGCACGATCGCCGTTTTTCGCCGTTCGTCAAAGTTTATCCCGGGGGCAGACCTGCCGACCGGTGGGTTACGCTTCTCCTATTTCAATATCGTAACCGGGTTGTTCTTCCGCGCCTCGGCGACAACCTTGTCCTGGAAGTTCCCCAGCAGCGTTCGTTTGGCGATTTGCTGGGCGTAGGGTCCCGGCTTGCCCTTACCGGCGGTGCGTTTGGTGACGGTAATGAGGTGGAAGCCAAACTGGGTCTCGACGATACCGCTGATGTCCCCGACTTTCATACCGAACGCGGTCTGAGAGAATTGGGGCACCATTTTGTGGAATGCGAAAGGGCCCAGATCTCCGCCTTTCTTTCCGGAAGGGCACGACGAGTGTTTCCCCGCCGCATCGGCGAATTTCACCTTACTGCCTTTGATATCCGCGGCAATCTGCTCGAGTTGCTTGCAGATTTCCGCACGCTTTACCGTTGAACTTCCTTGCCCGCAGCTCAGGAGGATGTGGCTGGCCTGGACTTCGGTACCATCGAAGAAGGTGGGGTTGGCTTTGGTAAACGCCGCGATCGCCTCGGGCGAGGCGACCTTCATGGCCTTCTTGTCGATCTGGGCGATCCGGACCATACGCTTAATGTCGTCCTCGGTCATCTTGCGATCCGCCATGTACTTATCGAGCGTTCCTCCCTTGTTCTTCTTGAGATCAGCGGACATCTTCGTTTTCCAGGCTTCGATGTCTTTGGGCGTACACGGTACTGCCCGGATATATGCTTCAATCAGTTCCCGCATTATCAAGCGGTCGAGTGCCTGCTGCTTTGAAGGCGCCCTCATTCGCCGCATGGCCTGAGCGACCTTGTCGCTGGTGATGGCAACTTTACCGACCATCGCCACCACCTTGGCCGCGGGCTGCGTTGTGGGTGGTGCGTCGGCTTTTCTAGTGGGTTTTTCTTCCGTTACGCCCGGGAGTGTTATGGTACACAGGATGGCTGCTACGATAGCGATACGGTGTATTTTCATTGGTTCGGTCCTTTCGATTCAGGCGGATGCAGTGTATTTATATCCTCCACCCGGCATGGGCGGGGGTGCCTTTTAACCGATTTGTTGTCCCAAGGCACGTAAAATATTCGTTTTTCTATTTGCGGATCGGGGCGGTCGGGCGGTCTGGAATCTCACGATCGGGGCCCCCGGGGGTCGATTAATGTTTGCGGGACACTGCCTGAGACGGCGGTTTTTTCTATAATAGGGTAACATATTCACCGCGGTGCCCGGATCTGGCGGTGATTCGTCCGTCGCCCGGGCGTTCTTGCCGCGGTTGTTCCGGTGATCAGGCAGGCTGGAGAAAGTGTAGATGACCCCCCCGAGAATTCTTGTCGTCGAAGATGACCCTGAAGTCATGAGTGAGATCCAGGTCTGTTTCGACGGTCTACAGTACGTTCTAGCCGGAAAAACCTCCTCCGGCGCCGAGGCGGTGGAATTATCCCGGAAGATTCAGCCCGACCTGGTCCTGATGGATGTTGACGTTGGCGGTGATATGAGCGGCGCCGAAGCGGCGGGTGTGATACAGCAGCAGTTCGGGATTCCAGTAGTCTACCTGGGCGCCTACCAGGACGATCGCACCGTCGAGCAGGGGACCGACGGCGATCCGTTTGGATGGGTCCTCAAGCCGTTTGACAGGCGCGATCTGCATGTAGCCATCGAGGTTGCGATCCACCAGCACCAACTGAAGACGGTATTGCTTCTGGAGAATGAGGCCCATCGCGCCGCTGAAGAGCGATACCGCTTCCTGTACGACCAGAGCCCCGCGATTCACATCGCCATCCGCAGCGACGGGGGTATCGCCGACGCAAACCCCGCACTGGTTGAGATCATCGGGTATTCCAAATCGCAGTTGGAAGGCAGGCACATGATGGAACTGGTCGCCCCCGAGCAGGCCGGTCGGGTGGCCGAGTTCTTCGACCGGGTGTTCCGGGGCGATTGCGAGTCGCAGCTCGAAGTGGACATGCATGCTCAGGACGGTCGGTTGCACACGGTCCTGTTCTCACCGGGCAAGTTCATATCACAGTCCGATGATGATATTGCATGTATCCTCAGCGGTATCGAGGTAACGCATCGCAAAGCCGCCGCCGAGGCGCTGGGCGAGACCAATCAGCGTCTCGAGCGGGTCCGCAAGATGGAGACCATCGGCGTTCTGGCCGGGGGGTTTGCACGGCACTTCAATAATATGCTCACCATAATCCAGGGTAACGCGGAGCTTTTGCTCTCGGCGTGTGATTCCTCGGACGATTCTGTTGAAGGCATTCACCAGATCATCGATGCGGTCCGCCGCGCGTCGGATCTTACCGGGCAGTTGATGGCTTACGCCAGGGGCGGGGCCCGCCAGAATGTCGAGATGAACATCAACGAACTGGTGTTGTCCGTTGCGGGCAGTGTCCAGGCGGATATCGCCGGCTCGATCCACGTTAACGTAAACCTCACAGACGAGGCGATCGTAACTGCGGGCGATCCGGCCCAGGTTTACAGTACGCTGCTGAACCTCGTTCTCAATGCCTGCGAGGCCATGCCCTCCGGCGGAGAGTTGGTGATTAGCGTCGAGGAAGTTGCACTCACCGAGGACCAGTGCGAGCGGATTCCGCACGAGGTGGCGCCCGGGGCGTTCGTCCGGATATCCGTATGCGACACGGGTATCGGCATGGACCGCCAGACGCTGGAGCGTGTCTTCGAGCCGTTCTTCACCACCAAGGACGTGGGCGATCGGGCGGGTATGGGCCTGGCGGTCGTCTACGGATGCGCCGTCAGCCACCAGGGCAGCGTCGACGTGATCAGCCAACCGGACGAGGGGACCACCGTCAGCATTCTCTTGCCGATTGTGCCCGTGCCCGTCGAGCAGACTGCCGCACCACGCCCGGATCGCTCCGAAGCGGGCGGACGACACGTACTGGTAGTGGACGACGAGGATGGCGTACTTGACGTTACGGCTCAAGGGCTCCGGGGCGAGGGGTACCAGGTGTCCATCTGTAACAATCCGACCCAGGCGCTCGAATTGTATGAAGATGACCACGAGCACATCGACCTGGTTATCGTGGACATGGTCATGCCCGACATGAGTGGAGTGGAGTTACTCGATAAGATCAGGGATATCGATCCCGACGTTCCGGTGGTACTCTCCTCGGGGTTTGCTTTGGACGAAATGGTCGAGAAGTTCATGGCCCACGGTTTCGTGGGGTTTCTAACCAAACCGTTCAAGATAGAAGAATTGCTGAACGTTGTCGAGACGAGTCTGTCCGACCAGCGACAGGAGCAGGGGGACAAACGCCAATAGAAAATCCGCGGATCGACGAACTGGTCAGAAAATCAGTCGGGATTCTACGAAAAACGTGACAGATGATATTTGTAGGGGCAAGTGGGGGGGTTGTGTCGTTGGCAAGGGTTTGCGGGAAGACGGCCTATTCGTGTAACAGTTGGACATAAACATGTTTACGGGGGACACGCTTGGCCTGCTGTGTTCCGGTTGCTCTCGGTTATTGCTGCTTCACGGACCTGAAAGCATGGCGGGAGAATTAAAAAAATTCAGGGAGTTCGGGTTTTCCCTTTACTTTTGGCGGTTCATAGTCGATACTATATGCGTTAGGTGTTTGTGGTTAATACTATGACCGCACCCATGCCCCGACCCTGATCACAGGCATCTATACAGGGCTGACAGTTCTTACTGTCAGCCTATTTTTTTCGAGTTACTAGCGGCCCGGAGTGACGGGCATCTCTGGCGATTTACTCCAGGCGTCTCGATTACGGTATTGCTGCGCGATAAATGAGAGGTCCGGCCAGGTCGACGAGAGTCTGTTTGGGCAAAAAGCCAAGGCGGGCAATAAGGCGAATTCCAGGAATCGCCGCCATCGCGGTGGTCAGCGTAACGGAGTATGTCCGTGCGCCTTGCGAATTGCCTGACCTGCCGCCAGAAGGTGGCGGTCGGTGCGGAGGAAAGCAGCGAGATTTGCAGTTGAAATACCAAGTGCGCCGGACGCTCTGGACAGTTGCCCCTCTGCGGCGTCGAACACGTCGAGTACAAACGCCGCCACCGGCCAGAAGCACCTGTTTCCGCTGGGCAGGGAGAGGCGTCGCTTAACGTGGTTGGCGGACCCGGGTCGGGGGAGTTGGAAACAATCCGTTATTTCGTCGGGAAGTGTCAATTGGTTCAGATCTTGCGGTCGGCGGCAGGCGCATGCAATGTACATGCGGAGATTGCGTAGTGCGAGTGTTTTGTTGCGTATTTGGCTTCGTGTCTGTTGGCCTTGTGCGGATATGCCTGACGGTTCGTGGACCAGGCGGACAGCGGTTTCGACCTTGTTCTTGCGTTGCCCGCCGGGTCCCGAAGATTTGTAGGTATCGACTCTGCAATCCTTAAGCAGAGCGGTCTCATCGCAGAGAAGCCATTGGTCGCGCTGATCCATGGCGCGATGGTACCATCCCGCTGTGCGAGCGCAAAGGGCAATCCGGGATTCGGCCATTTGGGATGCAGCGGTTTTTGGCCACGAAACGTCCGAGTCGTTGTCGTGGTTGTGGTCGTTAACCATTCTTGTGCCGTTTCCGTTCTTTGTGTCCTTCGTGGCGAGATCCGTTGTCGTATCCGGTGTGCGGCAAGGACCGCCACGTGGCAAATGGAACTTGTTTTTTTTGTACCTTGGCGAAATCTGACTATTAGTGTAGAATGGAGTTTGTTGAATTGGGCATTGACGCCCAGGGGTGACGGACCGGAAAGAGGGCCT
The DNA here is from genome assembly GCA_964607575.1 of uncultured Planctomycetaceae bacterium. Classification (GTDB taxonomy): domain Bacteria; phylum Planctomycetota; class Phycisphaerae; order SM23-33; family SM23-33; genus BS750m-G57. Next base: position 44,912 of record CAZSLS010000010.1, read on the forward strand.
GCAGAGGCCCGTTTACAAGAGCAGTAAAGGGTATTAGTTGTGGATGGTGAATACAGTCCTTTGAATGAGTGGATGGATGCCGAGGCGCGTGTGGAGTCTGCGCACCGGCACTTTGAGCAAGGGCGTTGGCCCGAAGCGGCCGCCGAACTGCGCGCCGCGATAGACATTAATCCGCACAATGCGGCGTGGCATTACAATCTTGGTCTGACGCTCGAGGCGATGGATGATTTTGTCAGCGGGGGTGAGGCGTTGCGACGGGCGGTGGAGTTGGAACCTGACGACGTCGAGATTCTCAATTCGCTTGGAGTTAACTTGACGCGCCAGGCGATGTACGCTGAATCTCTGGAAGTCTTCCGGCGTATCGAGAAGCGCGATCCCACGTACGAGCCCTCATACTGCAACAGGATCATCACGTATACGGAGATGGCCCAGCACGACAAGGCCGAACTGATGTTCTACCTCGCCCGCCAGGTCAAGGACCAATGTGCCCTGTGCTACTACAACATGGGCAATTCGCTGTATGTCCGCCAGGAATACGATCGGGCCGTTGATTGTTGGAAGCAGACGCTCAGGCTCGATCCGAATCACCGCCATGCCAATGCGAGAATCGCAGAAGCGTTGTGGACCAAGGGAGACCTTGCGGGTGCCCGGGAGTACTACGAAGCCGAACTGCAGAGCGATGTCGACGACATCGAGACGCTGCTGGATTACGGCGAGATGCTGATGGACCTCGGTCAGCTCGACGAGGCCCGCCAGAAGTTCGTCGAGGCTTTGAAAATCAATCCCGAAGACGCCGCGGCGCTGTTCTGTCTTGGCGAACTGGCGATGAATAAGCGGGCGTTCGCGGCGGCAGAAAGGCATTTTCGCAGGGCCCTGCAGACCGATGGGGCGTATCCGCTCGCTCACGCAAGGCTTGCCCGCGTGCTGTTGAAGCGAGGGCGGGTCCAGGAGGCCGCCAAGCACCTCCTCTACGAGATCAAGCACGCCGGAAGCGACATTGACATACTTCACGAACTCGGTCATCTGCTGCTCGAGGCCAAGTTGGTGAAGCAGGCGAATTCCGTGTTGAGGCAATTGGTGGACCTGGCGCCCGGGGACCCTCACGCGAGGCACAATCTTGCGGTGAGTTTCTTCCGGTTGAATAAGCATCGAGAGGGCATCAAGCATTGTCGCGAAGCTCTCAAACTCAAACCGGATTACGTGCTGGCATTTTACAATCTGGCGTTGGCACACTTGAGAATCGGCGAGATGGATCGGGCCAGACGGTACGCTTCGAGGGCGTTTATGCTCGATCCCAACGATGAGTCCGTTCGCGGGCTGTCGAAACGGATCGGTATCGCACGCCCGGGATTCTGGTCGAAGCTGCTTTCAAAAATTCGATCTCTGGGCAGGTCGAAGAATATCGATTGATGCCGAGCCGTCGCCGCTGCCTGTTGAGATGCGATTGCCCTGTCCGAAATCCAAAGCAGTATTTCCAATGGCGAGGATATGCGCTTATGCTGAGGCATACGGGAAAAATTGAAAAGTGGAAAACGCAGAAACAACATTGAAGGTGGTCGTATCCGAACCGCTGAGCGATCGCGCGTTAGAGTATCTTGCTGAGCATGCGGAGGTCGTTCGTACAGACGCCGCCGGCGCGATCGATCGTATCAGCGATGCTGACGGGCTGGTCGTGCGGACCTATACGCAGGTCAACGACGAGTTGCTCGACCGTGGGAGGCGTCTGAAAGTAGTCGGTCGCGCGGGCGTTGCCCTCGAGAATATCGACGTAGCCGCCGCTCGCCGGCGGGGGGTAGAGGTCGTACACACTCCGGCGGCTAACACGCTGGCGGTCGTCGACTACACCATCGCCGCTGTCATTCGGATGAACAGGCGGTTTTGGCCTATGTCCGGTTTTGTCGAGGGCGCCGAGTTTCACCGCATGCGTAAGCAGGCATACGGGCGATTCCTTTCGGGTATGACTCTGGGCATCGTCGGTTGCGGTCGGATCGGTTCTCGCGTCGGCGCCGCGGTGCGGGCATTGGGGATGAGAGTCCTGTACAACGATATCATCCCGATTGAACTGGACTACGATGCCCGCCAAGTCGACAAACCGACGCTCTATCGCGAAAGCGACATCGTGACGATCCACGTGCCCCTGGACGAAAGTACGCGAGGTTTGATCGATGGCGAGTCGCTGCGCGGGTTCAAGGACGGTGCGCAGTTCATTAACGCCGCTCGCGGACCGTGCGTTAACTACGGGGATCTGGCTGACGCGGTGGTCAGCGGGAAGATATCATCCGCCACTATAGACTGTCACGACCCCGAGCCGCCGCCGGCGGACTATCCGCTGTTCGGGCTCCAGGGTGTAACGCTGACACCGCACATCGCCGCCCGCGTACCACAAGCTGTCGAGAACATGTGCGACGTGGTTTACGACGTCGTGTCCGTACTCCAGGGACGCCAACCGGAGTTTCCCGCTCCGTAGTAAAAACGGGTTCACGACCGAAGACAAGCTACGGCGACGGCGACGGATGAACACCCAACAGCCAACAAGAAACGCCCAATTTCCAAGTGAACGACAACGGCGACGACAACGGTAACGACAACGGTAACGACAACGGTAACGACAGACGGCCCGGAGGGCCGGTGCGATCTTAGCCGGGTCCGGGAGGGCCCGGAACCCTGCCCCCTTAAAACAGAGCCCCAACGGGGCGACAGAAAAGCTGCTTCGGTGATAAACTACCCCGGATTGCATTCGATACGCTCTGTCGCCCCGTCGGGGCTCTGGGGTATTAATGCACACCTTCCGGGCCCTTCCGGACCCGGCTAAGATCGCAAAGACCCTTCGGGTCTAACGACACGACGGAAACGCCTGCCACTACCGTCGCCGTTGTCGTTTACTTGGAAATTGGGCGTTTCTTGTTGGCTGTTGGCTGTTGATCCGTCGGTCCAGCGATCAGGTTTTGACGGTATCGAACATGAGTACGGCCAGCGGTCCGAATATGAGTATCGGTAACCATGCCGCCCATATCGGGGCGATGTCGATGTATCTGCAGCCGTACATGAACACGTAGAAACCGCCAACGACCAGGATGTTCAGGCCAACTGATTTCCTGAGATTGCGCTGGCGGGAAAGGATGAAGGGCAGGCCCAGCAGGAGCATCACCAGGTTGTTTATCGGATTTGCCACGCGTGTGTGAAGCGTCAGGACGGCGGACTGCTCGCCGGGTATATGCTGCTCGAACTGGAGCAGTTGTGTCAGGTCGAAGGTGGACATATAGCTGATCCACTCGGCTGACTGCCGGAGTACGATGGCGTCGGGAGTCATGTTCGACTCTATGAACAACGCTCCGCGATCGAGTTTCCAGAATCCGCTGAGCGACGGTATTCCGTTCGATTGCACCCACGTTGCGCGGGAGGCGTAGATAACGCCGAGGATCCGTCCGGTGTCGTCCTCGAAGACGAAGCGGGGTTTCTTCAGGTATCCGGTTCTCGGCTTGCCCGCGACGGAGGGGTCTGTGTGGAATTTCTCCGCGCTGAGCACCAGCCCGCATCGCACATCGCGCAGGCGGTCGATTTCACGCGGCGAGCCCCCCGGCGTCGCTTTGCGAACCAGTTTCCCCAGCAGCGACGTCGGGTCGAGCCGCGTCCATATTCGTTCGGTGGAAGGCATTGCCGGCCAGGGGGCGGACTCGCCGCGATTGAGCTTGGCCAGGTTTGCCCGCTTAATGTGCCATCCCTCCGCATTACCGAATTTACCGTACAGAGCTTCGCCCCCTTCGCTTGTGCAGGCCCGTCCGACCGCGATTGCATCACCGTTGCGGAGTATTACCGCCGGACGTTTCATGATCGGAGGCTTCTCCTGGGTGGCGCTGGTGAATTTTTCGCTGTACCAACCGGTGTTGTTCGAATCGGTCATGACAGGGACAATGAACTCTTTCTTTGCGCGTTTACCGGCCTCGTCTGGGTCGCGAATCAGAAGATGGGCGAAGCGGGGGACGAGCAGTTCCTGGTCGAGAATTATCACCCCTCCCATCAGCATCGAACAGATGATTATGGGCAGGACCACCCTGTGCAGGCTCACGCCCGAAGCGAGCATAGCCGTCAGTTCGTTTGTGTGGTTCATCCTTGCCAGAGAGAACGCCGCCGACGCGACTATTATCAACCCGCCGAGTTCTATGAAATAAACCAGCGACTGCGTGGCGTAGTATGCCCAGATGTTTCCCATTATGCTCAGGAATGGTCCGGAGTGTTCGGTGAACTCGTCAACGTTCGTAAACAGATCCAGAACGATGCGCAGCAGCATCATCACCACCAGGAACAGGAAAGCGGTGGTCAGAAACGTCCGTACTATGTATCGATCGAGCGTTTTCATTGTTATTAGCTGTCAGCGGTCAGTTGCTTCCACGTCATTTCCTTGACACTCTCCAGTATATCACGCTGGTTGCGACTGCCAGCAATGCGATACCCCCCCACATAATGGATATTCCCACGGCGATTGCCGCGTCGGGATTACCTTTGAGCAGAACATCCGGGTTCTGGGCGATGTTCTTGCCCATCAGGAGAGTAACTATAACCGCCGCGGCGGGAACTACAGCGGTGACAAGCGCGCTTACAAACTGTCCGCCGCGAAATATCAGGCCCAACGCGCCGCCCAACATCACCATCAGCAGGCAACTGAGACCGTACGCCAAACGCATGTTCAGCTCGGATATAATGTCCCTTCGCAGCCTGACCACGTGATCGTTGTTGAGTGTGTCCAGCGATCCGTGAATGGTCGGATTGTCGGTCAGCCCGCCGCCCTTACCGCCGTTGTGGTATGCTTCGTACGGCGTTATCTTGTCGAGTTCCACGCGGATATCTTCGGGTATGCGGATCTGCCCGCGTCTCCAGGCCTTCCGGGTGGTCTCGGCGTCAACGCCCGTCAGATCGCTGTCGGTGATGGTGAGGTCCGTCGAGCGAACATTTTTGTCGAGGGTAATCGATACTTCGGGTTTCCTGGTGAACTTGTCCCAGGTGATCTTGATTTCACCAAGGGCGGCGGTCACCTTCCTGGCGGGCTTACCGCCGCGTAATTCCGTGATCTCGACGAGTTGAGAGTTTCCCGGTCCGCCCTTGCTGAGTGCAATCCTGCCCGGACCGCCAACGGAGGCGTTTGGGGCTTTGATGATGTACCGTTCATTGTGCCTGGTGAATTTGTCGTATGTCCCGGTTGCCCGGAGCGCCTCGGTGATGCGCTTGGCGAAGATGTCGCTGCAGATGGCTTGCTGTATCTTTGGTATGGCCTGCTGCACGGTAATGCTCTTGCTCGGATCGGCGAGCGTGGCTCGCAGTTCGCTCCAACTGTACCACGCGGGTTTTTCCTTTACTCGCCTGTCGAACGATACCGAGTCGATGCTGGCGGTGCGTTCTGTACGAATGGAGGGATCCTCGGAACTCATGAGCACCGGTTCGTCCAGGGTGAGATTAACAAATGCCTTGAGATTAGTGTCGTTGATACCGAACCTGGCTCGCGCGGACCTGGCGGCCATGATCTCGACGTGTCCGCCTTTGCCCGTTCGCTTCACCACGACGACGCCCTGGAGCTTGTCGTAGTCTTTGTCGGGATACCTTTCGACCGAGTCGGCATGGATTGTCATGTCCTGGAAACCCAGGAATCCGCGCATCGCAAGCTTGCGGCACATTATACCGCGAATGTTGTCCGTGATCGCGTCGGTGCTCTTCTTGGCCATTACCGGGGCGATGTTGTTGCTCAGGAGCAGTGAAGCGAACGTCACCACGATTCCGAGCACCAGCGCCGGGCGCAGCAGTGAGAGCGTTGATATTCCGCTGGCGCGGCCGGCAAGCAGTTCATTGTCCTGGCTGAATCGTCCGTAGACGAAGCAGGCGGCGAACAAGGCGGCGAACGGCATGGTCAGCGAGAGCATCACGGGCAGGGTCACCGAGAAGACCAGCAGCACCTGGCGGGCGCCGAGACCCTCTTTGCGCAGTGGTTCAATTATCCCCAGCGTCGTCAGCGTAAGGGTCAGGACGACCAGAGTGAGCCCGGTGACCTTTATCAGGTCCAGACCGATATATCTAAAGAGCGTCTTGTTCACTCGTTATAACTCCGTCTTCCGACCGCGAGCCAGGTCGGATAACACTCCTGCCAATACTCTACCCGCTTGGCGGGCCAGAGTCTACAGTTTCAAGCATGCCGGTTCATTTCAATGGCAGCGAAGCGACTGTCGCCGCCAGCAGCGCCACGGCGGCGGTTTCGGTCCGCAGGGTTGTCCGGGCGACTCTTACCGGGATAAACCCGGACGATATCGACTCGCCGCGTTCGCTTTCGGTCAGTCCGCCTTCCGGTCCGATCAGCAGTCTGACGGTATCGGGTGGCGGGGCGCCCTCGATCGCCTCGGCGAGTTTCACGGCGTCCGGTCCGGTATCGCCCAGCAGCTTCAGCGAATCGTCCCGGGCGGTAAGTATCTCCGTCAGGGTGACCGGGGTGGGCAATTCGGGCAGAAAGTTAAGCCCGCTCTGCTTGGCCGCCGATATGCAGCGGACCAGCAGCTTGTCGGATTTCGCAGCGGATTCGGTTTTGGCGGCGGGAGGGCTTCGATCGAATATCACGCGCTGCAGCGACGCGGCGCCGAGTTCGGTGGCTTTTTCCACCAGCCAGTCGAGGCGATTTGGTTTGGGTGCGGCAAATGCAAGAGCGATATCCGGCGGGGCAGGGGGGGGGCACGTTCGTCTGGCGGTGATGCGCATTACAACGTTTCGCCGGTCGACGTGCCCGATGAGGGCGGTGGCAAGGGCCCCGGCGCCGTCGAACAGTTCAACCTCGTCGCCGCACTTGAGGCGAAGCACGTGCAGTGCATGATGGGCCTCGCCGGGATGGAGGCTGATTTCGTCGCCGGACAGGTCCGAAACGAAGAATCGCCTGGTGTGCGGGTTTGCATTCATACGCGGGCAGAGTAGCGACTTGTCGCGCCGAAGGCAACTGTCCTTGTCGGTGTGTGTGGGTATTGCGGGAGCGAAATATTGGAATTACGCGGTGGTATGTTTCCAGAAGATGCCTTCGTGCGGTATAATAACGTAGGGACTAAACGGTATCGAAAGGACGCACATATGACAAAGACCGCGACATCGCCTGGGTTCTTGCGAGAAGGTTTTACGCTGATGGAATTGTTGATCGTCATAGTTATCATGTCGATTCTGGTCACCCTCCTCGTTCCGATGATAAACAAGATCCTCCAGAACGTCGACACCGCCAATTCCAAGGCGTTTGTCCAGCGCGTGGCCAATGCCGCCGGCGCATTCAAGGGCGATAACAACGGAAGGTATCCCGGACAGGACGACATTGGACAGCTCAAGGGAACTACACCCGACGCCGGTCCGTACACCGGTAGCCAGATCGCCGCGGCCAGGCTGTTCGACTACCCCGATTCCGAGATCCCCTCCAATGCTCCCAATGCCACCAGCAAGTACCTCGAATACAAAGCGCACCTTCTGATCAGGAAAGACAGCACGGGCGCGGCTATCGCAAGGAACTCTCTGGGCGATGACAGCAAGACAACCAATGCGCTGTTGTATTTTCCGTCCAGGCTGAACGTTACCGCGCCGACCGCCTGCTACATGTGGGCTGACAATAGTGCTTACGTCACCACGGCCTCTGCCAAGGCCCGGTTCGAAAACAACTGCATCAAGGACCCGCGCATTGGGACTGTCGCTCGCAACGCCGGCGGGATATTGATTATCGGAACGGGAGCCAACGACATGTACCTGGAGACCAGCGAAAACGACGACATCAAGAGTTGGGAGACGACTAAGACTAACTAGGCCCCCGCAACATGCTCAGACCGACGCAGAAGAAATGGCGACTTTTCAGGACTTGGGCTGCAGGGCACCCGATCTGGTGCGGTTGGCAGGTCACTTACCGATGCAACTACCGCTGCCGGTTCTGCCATTACTGGCACGATCCCCTCGGGCGGGCCGATGAGCCCACCGTAGAGCAATACGCAGCCGGTGCGGCGAAACTCGCGCAGTTGGGCACGCTTCTGGTGTCGCTGGCGGGGGGGGAACCGATGCTGCGCACCGACCTGTGCGACATCGTTCGCGCGATCGGAAAATATCACTTTCCCCTGGTGACCACCAACGGTTGGTTCGTCACGCCGCAGAGCGCCGAGGCCCTGATGACCGCCGGCGTATGGGGGGTCTCGGTGAGCATCGACTACGCCAGCGGCGCACCGCACGACAAGAGGCGGGGTATGGATGGCGCATGGAAGCAGGCCTGGCGGGCGGTGGAAATGCTCGTACGGGCACGAAAACTCGCTTTCCAGCGGGTTAACGTAATGACCGTTCTGCTCGATGACAACATCGACGACATGGACACCATCGTTGAAATGGCGGCGGACAGAGGAGCTCACTTCATGCTCCAACCCTACGGTTTTCGCAAGACCGGATCGCATGCCTACGCGCATAACAACGGAGCGGTGGCGCCACGCCTGCTCGAACTGCAGAAACGCTGGCCGAACTTCCTGTCGAATCCTAATTACCTCGCGAAGTTCGACGAGTATCTCGCCGGCGGGATACCCCACTGCCGCGCCGGAAGGGCGTTTTTCAATATAGACTCCACCGGTGATATTGCCATATGCGTCGAGCACAAGAGCACTCCGGTGGCGAATATCTACCGTCACGGTCCCCAGACGATAGTCGCGAAGTTGTCCGCCGCCGCCGCGGGAAATCGCTGCACGGACTGCTGGTACAACTGTCGCGGGGAAGTCGAGAACCTCTATGACCCCAAGGGCCTGATAAAATCGCTGCCTACCCTGTTCAAAACCGGAGCAGCGATCGAAGGCGACAATACCTGAACTCCAACACGCCGTATGAAAGGACAGTACTATGAGACGACGCATTATCCTGGCAGTTATTCTCTGCTGCATGTTGACCTCGGTTGCGTATATCTGGGCGGAAACTGACGCCCACAAAGCCGCTGTCGCAAAGGACCAGGCACGCCAGAAGGTGATCGATAAGATAAGGAAGATCGGTATGAGCACTCCGGCGGCAGATACGATGCTGCTGAGAATGCTCATCCAGTCGAAGAAAGCCCAGAGGGGTATCGAAGTCGGGACGGCCGTCGGATTCGGCTCGGTTAATATGGGCATCGGATTCGAGCGGACCGGCGGGCATCTCTTCGGCGTTGAGATCAGCGAGAAGATGGTCGCCGAATCCCGCGAGAATATCAAGAAGGCCGGCCTGGAGAAAACCGTTACGATCATCCACGGCGATGCGCTGAAAGTTCTCCCGAAGTTGGAAGGGAAGTACGATTTCATGTTCATCGACGCCCGCAAGAGCGATTATTTCAAATACTTCAAAGCCGTCGAAGACAAACTCCTCCCCGGCGCCATCGTCGTCGGACATAATGCCATAGCGTCGGGCAAGGCGATGCAGGACTGGCTGGACTACATGAAGAACCATCCCGACTGGGAAATGGTGACGGTTAAAGCCACCCGCGGTATGGCGGTTTGCTACAAAGTAAGGTAGCAAATAGTTTGACGCGCCAGAAAGCTTGATAGTTTGTCTGGGACGGCGTAGGCTATCTCGTATCATTAGTGGAAACCGACCGCCTTCAACGGGTGACGGTTGGTTGGTTTCCGCGCATAACTGTGGCTGCTACAGGGAGACGACAATGTTAAACAGGCGATTTATTCTGTCTCTGGTTGCACTGACGAGTCTGCTGTTGGGATTTGGGATGACCGCGAGGGCGGATTACGGTATTTCGTCAAGCCGTCCGCTGTCGGATCCCCTCAAGGCCAAGATCGACCAACGTCTCATAGGCACCTGGAGAACGGTCCTCAGAGGTGAGACGTACTATTTTCACATAGGAGCGGGTAATATCCTGGGCAAGCTCAACTGGATGGAACTGGTCCTGATCAAGCCTGGAAAGAAGAAACCCAAATTCTACATGCGCCACTTCATTGGCTTCCCGACTATCATTGGCGATAAGAATTACTTCAGCATTGGATATACCTCCAAACTGATACCCCAACTGCGCGGCGCCAAACCGGAGGAACTGATCGCCTCTGTCGATAGATACGACATCTTTCAGTATAAATTTGTCGGAGACAAGCTCGACATTCTCGCACCGGATCAGAAATTCATCAGATCATCGATCAAGGCAGGCAAGATCAAGGGCAAGGACGCCAAAACTACCGACACCATGGAGAACCTCCTCAAGTTCATCAAATCGGTGGGCCAGAAGATGTTTCCCAAGAAATTCCGATACACTCGCGTCAAGGACATCGAAACGGCCCCTAAGAAGAAACCTGCGCCCGCGAAGAAACCTGCCAAAGCCAAAACATCCGCAAAGAAGCCGGCGTAATCACAGCGAAAGTACGTAAGCGATCAGGTCCTCGATTTCCTTCGGTGTGAGGTCCTTGAGCCTCCCGTGGCGGCCTTTGGGATCGCGGGGGGTCAGCGCTTCTTTCATGGTGGGCGCCCGCCCGTCGTGATAGTAGGGGGCGGTGCGGTACGCTTCGATCAGCGACGGTGTGTCGTAGCGCCCGTCAGGGTCGCCCGCGCTGGCGGTTCCCACGTTGTAGCTCTTGTTGTCGGTGAACAGGGGCGCCGGATGGCATCTGGTGCAATTGGCCTTGCCCTCGAACAGCACCTTTCCCCGCTTGGCTGCTGCGGCAAAGCTTGGAAGGTTTGGATTCGGCTCGGGCTTGAGCGATTTCAGGTAGGCCAGCAGGTCGTCGACCTCCGGTTTGGCGGGCTCATTCTGGTGGCTTCCGACTATGCCTGTCTCTATGGATTCCCATGGATTGGGGCGCGTGGCGCGGCGGTTGTGCGGCGGGGTGCGGTGCATGTAGACCAGGCTGATTACGTCCTTCCCGTTGTCGATCCCGTCTCGCATGAAGTCCCACGTCAGGGCGTCCACTCGCCCGCCGTCGAGATGGCACGACGCGCAACTGTGCCACCGCTGGTAGCAACGCGTCGCGTCGTGGAAGAATATCTCACCGCGCCGGGCCGCATCGGGTATGGGCTGATCGCCCACGCTGATCGCAGCGGTCAGCTTCCCCCCCGCTGTGTCCAGCACGCCTACGGTGGCGCCATAGTAGTTGGCTACGTAGAGTTTTTTCCCGTCGGGCCCGAGCGCCATGCCCGTTGGACCTTTACCGCCCGATGATGCGCGGGCGAGGGTATTGGAAATATGGAGCGCCGTAAGATCGCGAGCCAGTTCGGCGATCTGGCGTTTGTCTTTCCTGATGCGGACCCAGATGTTGTCGCGTTGAGCGTCCTTGACTCCGGCCAGTGCCGCCGGGATCTTGCCCTCGAGCAGTTCGTGTATTCGCCCGATGTCGATCGTCGAGACCTCGTGGACTCCGCGATGGCTGATCCAGAGTTTCTTACCGTTTCTCGAACCGACCACCGCCCAGGGGTCCGGTGCGCCTTGGGTCAGATCGTCCAGCAGAACAGTCGCCAGCCTCTCCGACTTCGCCAGGTCGATAATGCTCAAAGCGGTCGTGTGGACCCAGCCTTGTTCCAGTTGCGTGACCGGAAGGTCGAAGAGGCCCAGGAGGTGAACCACATACGCCCACTTACCGTCGGGAGATACCCAGGTCCCGCGGGCCATCGTCGAGCCGCGCGGTAGTTTGACACTGGCGGTCTGTCGCATCGCCTTCGTATCGATAATGCTGATCTCGGACGCCGGATCGGGGGCGGTCGCCGCACCGGCGGGCATGAAATTGGCGACGACCAGGCGCGACTCATCGCCGGTGACCACCGCAAATGCCGGGTCGCGGACCACGGCGATCTGCTTGATCTCCTTGCCCGCGGTCAGGTCGACCACCGAAACCGTATGATTACCGCGGTTGCAGCTGTAGAGGCGATTGCTCTTTTCCGCCAGGGCGACCGCGACCGGCCAGGTGCCCACGGAGATATGTCCGGTGACGGTTGTTTGGGCGGTGTCAATCAGGGCGATCGAGTTTGCTTTCCGACGGGCGACGTAGAGCGTCTTACCGTCTGCCGACAGGGCCAGAGCGTTAGGTTCCCCCCCGATCGCCACGTCGCGGATCTTCTTACCGGCTATCGCATCGAGTACGGTTACGCAACCGGCCGTTCTATCGGAAACGTACAGCGTCTCACCGTCCGGAGAGACCGCCACCGACAGCGGAGAGCGGTAGACTGGCCCTTGTACTCTTGCATCATTGACGAGTTTCGTCAGGCGTGACGACGGTTTGTCTGACTCGCAACCGACGACAATCGCCGCGAAGATCACGAACGATGTTGTGAGTCGTATCTTTCCCATGCCCGGATTATACCCAAACGGCGGGCAATTGGGAGTCTTGATTTGTGTCAGGATTTTCGTTTTCGTTTCAGCACGACAAACGCTGCCGCGCCAAGCAATATCAGCGTGGCCGGTTCGGGCGCCGCGTGTGTCTCGCTGTCGACCCCGCTCGCTGCCGCCGTTTCAACGCCGAAGCCGAAGTTTCCGCGCATGACGGCGAAATCTTCGAGATCAACCATGTTGTCGCCATTGAAGTCCGCACTGACAGATCCCCCCGGCGGGGCGATTCCAAACTGTGCGACCAGATTGTTGTAGTCGGCGGTATCAACGTCGTTGTCGTTATCGGTGTCACCCGGTACGGAGGTGACGCGAACTTCGACGTAGTCGATCTCGTAGGTGTAGATTTCGTTCTCGCCTGAGGTCTGGGCCGGTTCGAGGCCCGCGTCGTAGGCGTCCCCCCAAGTCTCCTTGGGTGCCCAGAAATTAAAGTATAGCGACATCGGCTCGTTCGGTATGAAAAAGGCGTCCGTCTCCGTTCGCAGCAGCGTCTCACCGGCGCCCGGATCGATCCAGGTCCATTCGACTCGCTGGTCGTCGGGATACCAGTAAATCCGGAACGTATTCCACTCCGCCAGATTGAAGGGGTTATTCGTCATGTACCGGGGCTTCTCGCGAGTCTCATTCCACGTGTTAGTGAGAACCGGATCGCCGTCTGGGTAGCTCGTGTCGTCATTTGTCTTGTTGGATACGAATTCAAAGTCGATTTCATCGGCTTGGGCTCCATCGTAGCCGTACAGGAAGAACGAAGTGACCACGCCCCTCGGATACTGATTTGACTTGACTCTGGCCTCGAAGCGGTAGTCCCTGTCCGGGGTGAACTCCATCGCAGTGTGAATCTCGCCGCTGAGGAATGTCGTCTTGGGCGGGTACAAGTGGTAAGCATTGTAAGTGTGGAACTCGATCACGCACGTATTGTTCTCGACGTGAGGAAACGGTCCGTTCGTGTGGTGGGTGGGGCATGGGAAGAACGTATTGCCCAGTGGCTGCCACCAATCGGAGTTTGGATTGTTGATCACCCAGTTATCGCTGCTGATGTCCGGTGCGTCGAAGTCGTCTCTCAAGATGACGGTGTCCCACTGGCCGCCCAGAGCCTGTGTGCTGAGAATCAGAATGAACACAAACGCAACTGAGGTGGGCATTGTTCTGATTTGTCCGCACTCCTTATGCTTTCGCAAACAACTCCACGTCTATTATACGCTGAACCCCCCTCCTTTTCCGCCGATTCAGTCCACGCGCTCGAATGTCACGTGAATCGGGCCCTGCTGCTTGCCCTCGGCGTTGCGGCCGCCTATTACCGTCTTGTCGGCGATAACGAATGTCGGGCGGATGTTACCCTTGCCTTTCGACAGCATCACGTCTTCGAATACGCACACCTTGTCACCCTTGTTGACCGGTTTGCTCATTGAGACATCGCCCATCCTGATACGGGCCAGCCCCTTGTCGCCGGCGACGAAGGGTTGTCCGTCCCATATGTCGCCGCGCTTCCAACCGACGATTCCGTATGGTTCGAGCGTTATCCGGTAGGGGCCCGGGTGGACTACCTCGACGGACTTCCCGCCATACATCATAATGCGGACGCTCTTCTGCTGATCGTGTCCGACGTGGGGGAGAGGCGCGGGCCTGCTGAGCCCCGGGTTTTTCGTGACATCCTCGTACCAGCGATCGTATTGCTTGAGCATTGTCGCGACAATCTCGGGGTGTCGGGCGGCTATATCGCTGCTCTCGCCGGGGTCCTTTGCGATATCGTACAACTCGTAACGGAACTCGCTTTCGGGCATTGGTTTCGGGGAGTACATCTTGTTGTCGCTCTTCCTGTAGCCTACCGGCTGGACGAGCTTGTACTTGCGGTTGGTTACCATGAAGCAGCGGCGTTTCTGCGGTTTGCTGTGTGGATATCCCTGTATGATCAGCGTGCGGTCGGGCATGGATTTCCCCTCGCCGAGCAGGGCGAGCAGGCTTATCCCGTCGAAAGCGATCCTTTTTTTCGGTTTCACGCCGGCGGCATCGAGGAGTGTGGGCATGATGTCGATGTGGGCTGCGATATCGTTGAGGCGGCGGGCGCCTTTCCACCTCGCCGGCCAGCTCATCACGCACGGTACGCGGATTCCGCCCTCGTACACCCAGCCCTTCTTGCCTCGCAGACCGGCCAGGAAAATCTGCTTCCCGGTCCACACCGGACCGTTGTCCGACATGAAGATGACTATCGTGTTGTCGCGAAGACCGAGTTTGTCGAGCTTCTTCATCATTTGCCCGAACCGGTGGTCGATATGCGTTATCATCCCGGCGGCGCGCTGGGCCTGGTCGTGGATTAACTTGCCTTCGTACGGTTTTGAATATTTCTTCGGTACCTGGGCGGGCAGGTGCGGGAGATTGGTAGGCAGGTAGATGAAGAACGGGCGGGCCTTGTTCTTGTCGATGAACTTCTCGGCCTCGTCGAACCACACGTCATTGCAGTATCCCCTGTACCGGGTTTCCTTATCGTTCTTCCAGAGGATCGGGTCGAAGTATGCTGTCTTGTTCTGCGGCGGGCTGAACTGGCCTTTCATGTGTACGACGGCCTCGTCGAAACCGCGGTCGATCGCCCGCCGCGGGTAATGCGTTCCCAGGTTGCCCCACTTACCGTAACACGCGGTGGTATATCCGCCTTGCTTAAGAGCTTCGGCGATTGTCATTTCATCGACGGGCAGGCGCTGGCCGACCCAGGTTATATGAACCCGGTACGGATGTCGCCCCGTCATCAACGCCGCCCGCGTCGGAGTACACACCGGATCGACATAGAACCGATCGAACACGACGTTCTCGCGAGCGAAGCGGTCGAGGTTAGGCGTCTTGATGATCTTGTTCCCGTTGAAGCCAACATCACCGTAGCCCTGGTCGTCGGTCAGGATCAGTATTATGTTCGGTTTGGCCTGGGGGCCTTTGACGCTCGAGCGTGCGGTCGCAGCGATCCCCGCCAGGGCGCCGGCGACTACGGTTTGTTTGATAAACTGGCGGCGGTTTAACATTGTTTTGGTCATATAGCAGACCCATTCTCACCTGTAGCAGGGGGCTTGGCAAGGCTCGCCCCGAGCTTCTGACACCGACAACTGCTTTGCATGAGTCGGGAGGTAGGGTAGAATCATGCCGAGCGCCCGCAAGGAATACGGGTGACTTCTTATTTGGGAAATCCGGTTGAGGTTTCCGTCAGGTTGGATCTTCGACTTTTACGACGGGAGAACGCCATCATGGCTTCCGATCACAGTATTGTCAGCAACGGTGGGCGCCGCGAGTTTCTGAAGAAGACTGCCGTCCTGCCTGCGGTCCTGGCGATTGCTCGTAGCGCAGGTAATTCTTCGGCGGCTGAACCGGCCCCGACGGCGAAGAAGACAACGCTGCCGCAATTACGCCTGGGCAAGTACTCGCTGTCGCGTTTGATCTGCGGGAACAATCCGTTCGGCGGCGGCTCGCATTTGTCGGTATTCGTTAACCGCGAGATGCGCAAGTACTATACGCCCGATCAGATCTTCAAGACGCTGCGTCGCTGCCAGGCGGTGGGCATTAACTGCTGGCAGGGGAGCGGGCGTAGTTTGGATCTGTATAGGCGTTTCGTCAAGGCCGGGGGCAAGATGCATTATATCGCCATCGCATCCGGTAGTGCAGCGGGCGTCAAGAAGCTCGCCGACGGCGGCTGCATCGCAATTGCCCATCACGGCGAGACCACCGACAACCTTTTCAAGAGCGGGAAGATCGATCAGATCGGCGATTACCTCAAGAAGGTTCGCGATGCAGGGCTGCTGGCCGGGGTTTCGACGCACATGCCGGACGTTATTGACGCGATCGAGTCCAAGGGCTGGGACGTGGACTACTACATGACGTGCGTGTACGAGCGCCACCGGAGTGCCGAGGCTCTGAAGAAGCTTTTGGGACACGTGCCCATCCCCGTCCGAGAAGTGTACCTCCAGGAGGACCCGCCCCGGATGTTCAAGGTGATACGCCAGACGAAGCGGCCGTGCCTGGCGTTTAAAATACTAGCCGCCGGGCGACTGTCCGATCGCCGCCAATGGGTCGAGCAGGCTTTTCGCGATACGTATAAATCGATCAAACCCAACGACGGCGTGATCATCGGGATCTATGACCGCTATAACGACCAGGCCGCAATTAACGCCGAATTCGTGCGACGTTTCGGTTCTGGCGCCCCATTAAGGAGTTGACTGATGAGTATGAAACGATTTCAAACGGTTCGCACTGCAATCGGTTGTCTTGTCGTCTTGATTGCACTGGCCCCGGCCGCCGCAGTCGACGATAAACCCATCGACAAGAAAGCCCAGGCCCAGCGCAGGGCGAAAACCTACATCGCGATCTTCATCAACGGATACAGCGGCGATCCGATGCCCAAGGAACCGGCGGAGTTCGACAAGCTCTTGAAAGCGATCACCACCGAGGGACACTTCAACGCGGTGTTGTGCAGATACACTCCGGAGCGGGAGGCCCTCTGCAAGAAACACAAAGTGCTGATGATGGTCGATCTGCTGGCCGACGGTCTGCACGTCTACAGGAATCCCAAAGAATGCGAAGTTCTGCTCAAGAAGCTGCAGGGTAATCCAACGATTGTGGGATACCACCTGTGGTCCGATCGGTTCGGCAAGACCGGGAAAGGTCGGGCCAGGGACATCAATAATGTCCACAAGTGGGACCCCACGCACGCGACCTGGTCCGGAACGTACAAGAACTACAGCCTCAGTTACCTCGCCAAGTCGGACTTTATCAGCTACTACGATTTCTCCTGGAAGCGGGGGCCGCACAAGAATTTCCCCAATCTTCTGTCGGCCTGGAAAGCGGCCTCGACCCACGGAAACCGGCTCGGTCGTTATTGCGAAACCGACGCGGGTCTGGCGGGCAAGGGCAATCCCAATCGCCTGCAGTACATTCAGACGACTTCGATCGCCTGCGGGCTTAGGGGGGCGATGTGGCACATCGGCTCGCGCATCATGAACATGAGCAGCTTCCAGTTCAACCAGTACGGTAAGGATCTCGCCAAGGTGAACGCTTACATCGAGCCTATGCGCCAGGAGATCGCGAAGATCGGCCTGCCCAAGGCGATCTATTCGACGCCCTGGACAACCGACTGGAACCACCGCCCCGTTCCGCAGAAGGAAGGCCAGATCACCATGCCCCCGGGACTCGAGAAGAACCAGTTTCCCAAGGATTTCTGGATCCAGCCGGCTGGCGGGGAGTTTGTCATGGGTGTTTCGAAGTATGATTCCAAGGACAAAGACGTCGTGTTCATCGCGAACCATGATGCCTACGGCGAGCAGACCATCAAGCTGAAACTCACCAAACCCGTCAAGCCGCGCATCTTCAATCGCAAGACTAAGAAATACGACGCCCTGAGCGTCACCGGCGGGGCGATCAGCTTCAAGCTCGAACCGGCCGGCGGAGCTATTATCCTCTTCGAGTAGAATTCAAACCACAAAGGAACCCGGCAAATGACCAGTGACACGACGAAACGCAGAGCTGTTTATAATGTGGCGATGATCGTGCTGGCGGCAGCGTTTCTAGCCGCCGCGACCGGCTGTAACAACCAGCCAATGACCGGAGGCATGAAAACAACACTCGCGCACACCGCCCAGACGCCCAAGAAAGTTACCGACTGGGGCTCGCTGGCCTGGACGGTCAACGCCAAGGCGGGCAACTGCAACTCGATGACGCTCGGTCGCGTTATCATCAAGGCCGACAAAGCCAATGGGCGCCATCGTCACGGTAACTGCGACGAGCTGCTGTACGTGGTCTCCGGCGAGCTTGACCACTACGCCGACGACATCGGGACCGTGCGAATGAAACCGGGCGACGTTATAGTCATCCCGGCCGGAGTTGTCCACAACGCTCGTTGCGTTAGCAAGACCGATGCGGATCTGATCGTGATCTATTCGTCAGCGGCCCGCGAGTTTGAGCCCGTCGCTGCCAGCGCCGAGAACACGCAGGAGTAAAAGGAACCCGCTATGAGCAAGACGATCGCAATGATTGGCGCCTTCGACACCAAAGGCCCCGAGTACGCCTTCCTGCGCGAGCATGTTCTCGCGCGGGGCTGCGAAGTGCTGGCGATTAATATCGGCGTACTCGGTACGACCGACCTGTTTGATGTGGACATAGAAGCCGACCAGGTCGCCACCGCCGGAGAGGGAGACCTTTCGGCGCTCCGGGAGAGCGGAGATCGCGGCGAGGCGATGAAGGTGATGACCGCCGGTGCGCCTGTGTTAGTCAAACGCCTGTACGATGAAGGGAAGTTGGACGGTATTGTCGGGATGGGCGGTACGGGAGGGACCGCCGTTATCACCGCTGGTATGCGGGCCCTTCCGCTGGGCGTACCGAAAGTGTGCGTTTCGACGGCTGCAGGGTCTGCAAATACGCCCGCTTACGTCGGCGCCAAGGACATAGTGATGTTTCCGTCGATCGTGGATGTCGCGGGGATCAATCGCATCTCGCGGATTATCTTCACGCGGGCTGCGGGCGCGATCTGCGGTATGGTCGGCGCCGAACCGGAAACATCGCCCGACGAGAAGCCGATTATCACCGCCTCGATGTTCGGAAATACCACCGAGTGCATCAACATGTGCATGGACGCCCTGGCGGGCGAGGGGTTCGAAGTGCTGGTGTTCCACGCCACCGGCGCCGGCGGAAAGACGATGGAATCGCTCGTTCGGGACCGGCTCGTCGACGCCGTTCTGGACGTGACGACCACCGAGTGGGCGGATGAAATCTGCGGCGGAATGTTCAGCGCCGGACAGAAGCGCCTCGACGCGCCGGGCGAAATGGGTGTCCCGCACCTTATCGTCCCCGGCTGCGTGGACATGGCCAACTTCGGCGGGCCCGACACCGTTCCCCAAAAATACAAGGACGCCGACAGAACTTTTTACCCGTGGAATCCGGACATAACGCTCATGCGGACCAACGTCGAGGAAAATCGCCGGATGGGCGAGATATTCGCCGCCAAGGCTAGCGCCGCGACCGGACCGGTGGCGTTCCTCTTGCCGCTAAAGGGCGTGTCGATCCTCGACGGCGATGGCGAGATGTTTTGCGACCGCCAGGCCGACCAGGCCATCTTCGATGCCATCAGATCCGGCGTGCGGGACGACATCGAGGTCGCTGAGATCGACTGCAATATCAACGATCCTCAATTTGCCGCAAAGGCCGTGGAAATGATGCTGGCCCTGATTGCCAAGAAAAATGAAGGAGACCGTTAACATGACCAACAGCGAGCAGAAGCTGACCTACGTCGAGCCGGACGACGTCGAGACGCAGGTCTTTGACTGGGGGCGGCTGTCGTGGCTGTCGGAGCCGCGGGTGACGGCCGCCGAGAAGTTCAGCGCCGGTCTGGTCGTCCTCCAGCCGGGCAAGGGCCACGACAGGCACAACCATCCCGGTTGCGAGGAGATCCTGTACGTGATCGAGGGCAAAGGCCGGCAGATGGTAGAGGTCGGCGGCGAGACACGCGAGCTTGTGATCGGCCCGGGCGTGCTGGTTCACATCCCGCCGGATGCCTTTCACTCGACGGTGAACGTGGGCGACGACCCGATGAAGCTGCTGGCGATCTACGCCCCACCCGGCCCGGAGGCCGAGCTGCGACAGATGGAGGGCGTCGTCATCGAGCTGCCCAAACGGCAGCAGTAGACCACCCGGACAAACCACAGAGGAGACAATCATGGCGTTTACCAGACAGGAAGTGCTCGACAGACTAAAGGCCCACATCGATGCGGGCGTTCCGATTATCGGCGGCGGGGCGGGGACAGGCATCAGCGCCAAGTTTGAGGAGGCAGGTGGCGTCGACCTGATCGTCATCTACAACTCCGGGCGATTCCGGATGGCCGGACGCGGATCGCTGGCCGGATGCATGCCATACGGCGATGCGAACGGAATTGTCATGGAGATGGCCTCGGAGGTATTGACTATCGTCAAGGATACCCCAGTCCTGGCGGGCGTCTGCGGGACCGATCCGTTCAGGCAGATGGACGTCTTTCTGGGGCAGATTCGCGACATTGGTTTCTCCGGCGTGCAGAACTTTCCGACCGTCGGCTTGTACGACGGAATGTTCCGCCGGAACCTCGAAGAGACGGGAATGGGTTACGATCTTGAAGTCGAGATGGTTCGCATGGCCCGCGAGATGGACATGCTGACCACGCCCTATGCCTTCACCGCCGCCGAAGGCGAGGCGATGGCCGCTGCCGGGGCCGACATTGTAGTCGCACACATGGGGCTCACCACCAAGGGAGCGATCGGCGCGACCAGCGCACTGTCACTCGAGCAGGCCCCCGCGAAGGTCCAGGAAATCGCCGACGCCGCCAAAAGCGCCAATCCCGACGTGATCGTACTCTGCCACGGTGGTCCGATCTCCATGCCCGACGACGCCGAGTACGTCCTCAACCACACCCGGGGCGTGCACGGTTTCTACGGCGCCAGCAGCATGGAGCGCCTCCCGACGGAAGTCGCCATAAAGCAGCAGATGGAGAGCTTCAAGGCCATCCGGTTCAGCGACGGTCAGTGAGCGGCTTTGCGGGGGAGGATCGCCTCGAGGATTCCGCGTCCGAGTTCTTTGCCGTTTACCGACAGGATTCCCTCCGGCGGCGCCGGCTCGACGCGGACCTTACGCTTATTGTCCCAGGGATTATCGACCGTGAGGCTGACAACTTTCCGCCCGCCGGTCGAGGAGAGTCGCAGGACCTTTGGGCTGACTTCGATTTTTGGCGCCGAAAGTCCGTCTCGCCACTTTCCAAAACGCCGGTCCGTAAGTCCGCTGCCGATTCGCACCCAGATCGCCGCCCCGGGCAGTGGATTGCCCGGCCCCTGGATTCTCTTTCCGGCGAAATGATCGACGGTCAATCGCAGGACATTGTGTGGATTTCCATCGTCGACGACGCGGATCGGCGCGGGCGACTGGTCGGTGCGCCTCGCCCAGGGGATGGATACCGCAACGGCTGCGGTTCCATATCGCAGCGTTAGAACTGCCCCTGCAGGCAGGGTCGCCGGGGCCGAACAGGGCTTTGAATCGATGTACATTGCGTCGGGGCGCCGGAAGACGAAGTGGCTTTGCAGGTTGATAACGTTGTTGCGGTTCACCACGCTATCGGGGTAGAAGGCGATCGCCATCGCCTGGTCGCCGCCCGAAGCCGCCGCCCAGAGAGGCCCGAGGTGCAGAGCCTTGGTGTGGCCAGCCGATCCGACCGAAAACTTCCGCTTTCCGTAGGAGTCTTCCCGTCCGTCTGCGATGAAATAGCATCGCGACGCGGTCCTGTCGCCCGGAAGGCTGACCGTAAGCGGAAGGTCCATCACGCCGTAGGCCTTGCCCGAGCATCCCAGCGTAATGTCCCGATAGACCATGTGCCTGCGCCAATGCGCCCCGCGCGACCCAAAACGCTGACGGACGTCGCGCGGGTAGAGTGTCAGGGCCATCTCGCGGAGCTTTTTTGGAGGCTTCCAGGGCCCGGGCAAGGCGTCGAGCCACGCGGCGCCGTCCAGGAACCTGCTTTCGGGAGAGTCGAGGTATTTCCGTCGTGTCCAGTCGCTGTATGCGCCCCTGGCCCATCCGACATGTGAAAGATGTCGATCGAGGAAATCGCTGGCGGCGCAAGGGTAATTGTAGGACCGGCTGTGCGTACCGCCGAGATGCCCGCCGGGCGCGAACCAGTTGGCGGCGATGTCGGTCCAGAACAACTCGAGCATCGCCTCGCCTGCTTTGCGGGCGCGGGGGCTGCGGACATACTTGTTCAGGAGGACCAGTTCGTCGAGATCGACCCCGTAGTACGTCGGAGAATCATACTCGCAGATCCCGTATCGCCAAGTGGTAAGACATATCGTATCGAGTCGCCTCAGGCCCTCGTCCAGGGCGTCTCTGCGGTCGAATTGCTCACCCAGAAGGATCAGGTTAACCGCATTGGAGATCGCGATGTTCGTGTAGCTCGGATGGACCTTGTGGCGAAGGCATCCATCGACCGACCGTCGCAAGGTCTGCCGGAGGGTCGACCTGGCGGGCGGATCGAGCCTGGCGCGGTGGTCCACCCAGAGCGGAATCATGTGGTGCGAGACGAATTCGACGGCGTTGAGGTCTGTCACTTTCTCCGTTCGCCAATACCACCGGAAATTTCCGAAGGTCGCGCTGGCGGGGTCCTTGTCCTGCATGGTCCCCCCGAGTTCGATCAACCGGGCAATTCGCGGTAGCATTTTCGCGTCGCCCGATTCGGCCAGCAGCAGGGCGTAGTTGTAGATCCACCGAATCCCACGGTTCGGCGGGGGGGTGCTGTTGGCGACGTCGCTCCATAACTTCTCGTTGCGCCGCAGGGCGCGATCGAAAAAACTCTCCCGCGAGAATTCCCCGTTCCGCTCGCCACACGCCGAAAACGCCAACGGAAGCGCCACTAGCGACAATGCAAGCAGAATCGAAACGAATACCCTGGCGTATGTCGTAGTACGTTGCATGACGAGATTGACCCATTATTCCTGTTCGGTATCCGCGTTAGTCTACACAGGCCGACTCGTATTACAAGCAGGCGAGGTTTGCGGATGTCAGGGCGGAGCAATTACCGGCGAATTGCAGTTAGACGCAGACCCGGTCGAACGATTCAACCAGCATCTGCCTGATCCCCATGTAGGTCAACACATCGTCTACGCATCCGCCGGCAATAGCCGCCTCGGGCATTCCGTCGATTATGCAGGATGCGGGGTCCTGAGCGATCGTGTATCCGCCGATATCCTTTATGTGCGCCAGACCCAACGTGCCGTCTTGGCCTGACCTGCCCCCATTTTCTGTACCACTGTGAATGAGAGTCAGGTTACCGCT
>CAZSLS010000011.1:0-65046 GCA_964607575.1 uncultured Planctomycetaceae bacterium
TCATCACGCCCGACGTTGCCCAGTATCACACACACTTCGCCGCGATAGTCCGCGTCGATAGTGCCCGGCGAGTTAGGCAGAACTATACCATGTTTTATCGCCAGTCCGCTACGGGGCCGCATCTGGGCCTCGTAACCGACGGGCACCGCCATGTAGAAACCGGCCGGTATCAACTTCACGTCTCCCGGAGCGACCCTGACATCGCCCTCACATGCCGCACAGACATCCATGCCCGCTGCATGCTCGCTCATATACTGAGGAAGGGTGATATCTTCGCACCCGGGCTTCCGGCGTATTTCTGTTTTTATCGGACCGTTCATTGTTTTCTCTCCATCGGAAACGCCGGGTTACTGTCGGTTGATTCAGGATTTCCGGCTTGTGACCGGGGCGAACTAGGCGACGATGCCCTCGATAAGCCTGACAATCTCGCCCGCCAGGATCTCCTTGGGGCGGTATCCCCAGGGCAATCCAATCGTCTCGCCGATGAGTATGCAGGCCTCCGATTCGGTGCTACCTATTGCGGCGGGCGTGTTTACGACAACACACTCGGCGCCCTTGGCGTGGGCCTCCCCCTTCGCCTTGGCCTCGATCTGCTCGCGAGGACCATCTTCGACCGCAAATGCGACCACGATCTGTCCGCTTCGCTTTCGGGCGGACAGACCAGCGAGAATATCCTCAGTCGGTTCGAGTCGCAGTGTAATCGCCCCGCCGCCGCGTGGTATCTTGCCCTCAAACGGTTCTACCAAGCGGAAGTCCCCCACCGCAGCCGCCATCACCAGAACGTCACATCCATCGAAGAGCCCGCCGAGTTTCTCTTTCAGATCGCCCACGCTGCTGAACGGTACTATCCGGACCGCTTCGAGCCGCGGCGCGATCGCGGCGGGCACCCCCGCGGCGCCGATCAGCAGCGTCACATCATGCGCGTCCGCTGCGGCGGCGGCAACTTCGCAGCCCATCAGCCCGCTCGACGCATTGGAGATAAACCGAACCGAATCGAGATACTCGCGTGTAGCCCCGGCGGTCACGATAATCTTCAGACGTTCCATGCCGCATACCATACCCTTCTCCGCCTCAGAGTTGCAACCCCCCTACCGGCGTGTGTGACTGGATTTCCTGTCGGAAATCTTTTCACACACAGAGCAGGTGATCAGTAGATCAGGTGACAGGTGAAACGACAACGGCAAGACTTGAATTTCCAGTCCGATCGCCGAACGCTAACCTGCGGTCTCCTGATCACCTGATCACCTGTTCAAAGACGTATTTCGCAACCACTTTCAACAACGCATCGGCGCCAGTGTCACACGGAAACACCACACCTCCGTATCGGCCGTAATGCGCGCACGGATCGCGCCGGCCAGCGGCCATGGTTCAGGTGAACATCAAGGACACTGAGGATGGCGAACGGCAACGGCTTTTTTGACACAGCTTGTCACGACGTAACGCCGCGACCTCGCCGCAGCAGACCTGTCCTGAGTAGCTCAAAGAGCGGAGCAGGAAGCAGGAAGCACGACGCAAAGCAGCCCAAAGCCAACCGAAGCAGCAAACCGGCTAGAGATCGGCTTGAAGCCTGTTCTGCTCTCCTCACAACGTACGGAACCTGTCCCGAAGCACATCGGGATCTCCCCTATCTCGCGCAGGGCGGCATCCCCGGAATTGAGCTAGGGTTCCAGGACAGGCTCGCCTATGCCCCAAAAGGCTAAGCGTGAAGCAACAATCACGACGTCCAATCAGCGACGGACACCACCAGTAGACCGGGAGTTCCGTATCAGTATGGGGCAGGACGGCCACGGCGGAACTGGCGGTTATGTTCAGCCCGATCTGGCGGCACCTGGCGATGTTCATCATCCAGCGGACGTCGACCTTCCCGGGCTTCTCCGCCAGCATCCTCCGCGAGCACGCCGCGCGGCCATGCACTCGCAACTTGACGGGGTCATCCCTCTTTGTCCTGGGCGAATAGGCATGCTGGAAGTGGAACTCGGCGGTCTTGCCTTCGGGCCACCAGCCTTTGGCGACCGCATGGGGAATCACGTTGGCGGATTTCAGATCGATATCCGTGCCCAGAGAAACGCCGTTGGAAATCGACGTCGCTCCTTTTTTGATGCGTTTGGCCACCCAATGGTTGCCCGTGGTCTCGAGGATCCAGGCCTCGGTCGGGTCGGCGATGATGAACGAATTGTGATATCCTCCGGAAGTCCCTCGCGTGGGGCTGGCCGATCCGAACTGCCCGTGGGTCTCGACGACCCGCGCGATCGCCTCGAGGGACTCGCGGGCGGTCTTGCCTCTTTCGAGCCCGAGCCTGACCAGGTCCATCCCGTTGGGTCCGAACTTCGGGCCTTTTCCCGCCTTGTGGGCGGACATTTCGGCAGCGAGGACCTTTGTCCAGATAGCCTCGTTGCCAATCGCCACGCTGTACTCGTTTATCCCTTCCTCGTATCCCCACGACCAGTACGGGCTCGAGCCGAGCGTCGCGTAAGTTTCGCGGGCCTGCGGTATCTTCGTTCGCACGAGATCGATTTGCGCCCCGGCGGGCCATTGTTTCGCGGCGTTGTAGACGAGCGGTTGGCAGCCGAATGTGGGCCTGTCGCTGTTCTTGGCATGGATGGTATATCCGCACGTCGTCTGGTCGCGCATGGCGACCCACGTATCGCACGCCCTTGATCCGGCGTGAGCGATCAATAGAATAGCCGCGACTGCCGCCAGAGATAATCGTCGAGAGGTCATCATAGGATCTCCTTGTTCGTTGCGAATACCTGCATGACATTCTTGGAGTTATCGCCCCTTTAGTCAAGGAAAACAGACTTGCCCGGAGCCCGCGGAACGATACAATCGCCTTACAACTTAAGGAGCATGAAATGGTGCATTCGATCGGTAAGAGCGTTTTGTTTGCTTGTGTTGCGGTGTTTGCGTCAGCAGCGTGGGCGGCGGATAAACCCAAGCTCATCGCGCCCGACGTGAAATTCACGCCGCTGTTTGACGGTAAGACGCTGGACGGTTGGAAGCAGCTTGGCGGTAAAGCCAACTACGAAGCCAAAGGCGGCGCGATCGTCGGCTCGTCCGTCCCGAACACGTCCAACAGTTTTCTCTGCACGAAGAAGATGTACGGCGACTTTGTCCTCGAATACGAATTCAAAGTGGACCCGTCGCTCAATTCCGGCGTGCAGATCCGGTCCAACAGCCTCAAATCGTACAAGTCGGGGCGGGTCCACGGATACCAGGTGGAGATCGACCCGTCGAAACGGGCCTGGACGGCGGGTATCTACGAAGAGAGCCGCCGCGGCTGGTTGAACAATCTCAAAAACAACGATCCCGCCCGCAAGGCGTTCAAGCAGAACGAGTGGAACAAGGTCCGCGTCGAGGCCGTTGGCGATTCGCTCAAGACGTGGCTGAACGGCGTGGCGGCCGCCGATCTGGTCGATTCGATGACGCTGAGGGGATTCGTCGGCCTGCAGGTCCACGGTGTGGGCAAGCGAACGGATTCGGTTTCGGTCAGTTGGCGGAATCTGAAGATCAAGGACCTTGGGCATCGCAAATGGCTTCCGCTGTTTGACGGTAAGACGCTGGCTGGCTGGTCGGCGACGGCGGGCGGTAAGTGGGAAGTCAAAGATGGAGCTATCGTGGGCACCTGCCCCAAGACCGAAAAGAAGCACGGTATCCTGGTCAGCGACAAGAAGTACAAAGACTTCACGATCCGCCTGAAATTCAAAGCGGTCAAGGGCAACAGCGGTCTCTACTTCCGCGTCGCCAAGGTCAAGAGCAACGTCAATGTCAACGGTTTCCAGGCCGAGATTGCCGCCAATGACATGGCCGTCGGCGGTCTGTACGAAACCGGCGGGCGAGGTTGGGTGACGAAGCCCGACGCCAGGCAGATCAAGAAGCTGGTCAAGCAAGGCCAGTGGAACCAGATGACCGTTTCGGCCCGCGGTAAGCGGATAGTCGTTCACGTTAACAATCGCAAGACGGCGGAGCTGAAGAACGATCGCGGTCGGACTGAAGGCCACCTGGGCCTGCAATTACACGGCGGACAGGAGATGCACGTCGAGTACAAGGACATCGAGATACTCTCCGAGCCGACACGTTAAGCAAGTTAAATCCGCGGGTTTGAAAGGTCGCCTCGGGTCTACATCTTTTTACGCCGATAGTACAGAACCATGACCTTGTTCCGCCGTGGGTAGAGGCTGGCGAGATCTTCGCCTTTCACCAGCGTCCATGGGGCCGATGAGTCGGCCCCGCATCTGTGGAATAAGATGTCATCGGCAATATACGTCGCCGAATGCACGCTCCTGCCCCTGGAATCCACGACCAGTGCAAGATCGCCCAATTGGAAATTCGCGTGGACCCGATAGTAGTTCTCTTTCAGTTCGGGAATCATCACGTTCGGTGCGGCGTACTTGTCGTCGGGCACATCGTTGAAGAAATTCAATGATGTCCAGTGGCAGTCGCGTTGGACTTTGACGTCGATGATCGATCGGGCAGGATACGTATACAACCTTCTCCTGGCCAGCGGCGGAAGGAGATGGGTAATGTTAATGCCCTGGTCCCCTCCACGCCGCATGAGTGATTCGAGGATTGGTCGGACCTCCTGGGCGCGGCCTCCGCGACCCCAGTAGTTGACCAGCGTTTCAATATCCGACTTTTCGGAAACTTTCACATGGACGAGAAAAGTGGCATCCCGCCTCAGCGTTTTCAGGAGCGCCACGTATTGCTCGCGTGAAGGAATGGAATCCGCAATACTCCGCATGTCGGCAAAATACAGAAAGTTTCCACGTTTGTATATGAACGGTTCGACAAGCTTTCTGGTCTCGGGCGAAACCGCCGATCCGGCGAACCACTGGTCAGGTGAGTCCCCGCAAAACAGAAACTGATTGCGAAGATCGAGGTTCTGCCCGAACTCGGACAGTGCAAGATACAGTTTTGCTCTGACCTCGGCGTTGAGGCCTCGCACGAATTCCTTCGACGGATAGATACTCATTCCGGGCAGGGAGGTGTTGGCTTTGGCCATCGATTGCAGTTCGGCAATGAGGGGCGTGGCGAGACCGATTCTCTTGAACAGGGCGGTGAGTCCAACTGATCCGACGTTGGGAACGTGCCAAACCACCTTCCCGGAGAAATCCAGATCGCTTTCTGCAACGTACTCCAGCGGTGGCGCTATAACAATCGGTGTAAGCTCGAGTTCGCCCCATGGACCCGCGGTGGCGGTCATAGGCCTGGTGTCCGTAGAAGTGTTCGCACTCCCGTTGGCGGTAGCAGGATTGCGGTGCTGGAACAACACTATGGCGATGAGCACCCATGAAGCGGCAACGAAGACCGCAAGCACGTACACCCATTTCCGTGCCGAATGAGCAGTCTCGAGGACCTCGGCATGCGATACCGAAGAATCTTCGGACCCTGGATTGATTTCTCGTGTAGTCATACTCTTTCCTACCCCGATCGCCGGGTGAGTCCCACAAGTTCTTCTCCGCCGACAGTACCGCGGAGCATTACGTCTCTCTTTGCGGGCCAATACGACGGAAAACATTAAGGAGGGATTTACTTCTCCGTTTTTCACGTCCGGCAGAGGCTACCGAACATCTCGTCGAACCCCATAGAGGTCCCCAGATCTCCCAAGCATGGTTGCTCGACACTTCAATTAATTAGTATACTCTGAATACTTCGGATCGTCAAGTAGTAAAACTGTTGACGTAACAGTATTATTGCATGCGAAATATTTTTTTTTCGTTCGCTCCCCTCTGGCGGCGCGTTACCGACCCTACCACATAACCCCTGCGCCCGGTTTCTTGTTCCCCTTTCCAGCACTGGGCGCGACTACTTCGCCGCAGGGGGCGGCGATATATGTACCGCTCTTACCGCCGTCGATGAAACCGTAAGTGCGCGGAGGCATTATCAGCCCCTCCACGCTGGGAACTGCAATCATGGAACCATAATTGACCCATTTCACCGATCCCGAACCGTAAAGGACGTTGGCGCCCTTGGGATGGTTGCTCAGCGACTTTCCGCGCGTGAAATCTGATCCCAGTCCATTGCCATTCCTGGACCATATCCAGTCCATCGCCATCGCGACCTCTCCGGCGGGATGAACTTTGCTCCCCGCCTTCGACTGCACAGTACCGCCTATAGACATCGTAAGGGGATGCAGCCCGTCGCCTCCGCCCAAATCGAGACCAAAACCGCTAAGCCTGTAATTCGTGCCCAGTTTCTTATCGAAGTGGTCCCAATTGCTCAGGGCGGCTGGACACTGGAAGACGTTATCTTCTTTCAGCATGTTCGCATACGTAGCCGTCTTGCGACACGACTGCCCCATGTACTCCTCGGCGAAGCGCCCTCCACTGGTGAGGATTTTGCCTATGGCGCCGTATTCCATGCCCTCGTGGACGACCGGTATGCGGTTATGGTTTTGGCTACCGTACAGCGCCGCCGACCCGTGAAGTTTCTGGAGCCTGTTGCGGCACTTGGTTCGTCGGGCACGCTCGGCGGCAACGTTCATGAATGGGGCGAGAATCGATGCCAGGAGCGAGATGATTACTATTACAACCAGAAGTTCCGCTAGGGTAAATCCCCGCAACGGGCCTGGTCGGAGTTTCGGGGCGCTGGTATGGATCACGTTGGGAGTCCTCTGTGGTGTATCGGAGCTAGTCATGAGCGACAACTCCCTTCAGGTCATGTTTGCATCCGGGGCAAATCAGATCGAATCCGTGCTTGTCGACTACCTCGCCGCTGTCGATAGCCTTTCGGATCGCCTTGGCTGATTCACTGGCGAATCGCTTACCGCATTTGGGGCAGAGCGTCGCGCTGACGCAACTTACCGCCTCACCGCACTTGGCGCAATCGGGATATACCGCCAACGGTGATGGTTTGTCCTTGATCTTCCGGGCCTGGGCGTCTCTGGAGACCACCGATCCGGCGTTACATTTTGTGCATACCACGTGCAGTTCGTCGCTCATTAAGGAAGGGACATCGTCCGCCCCGAAATAACTGCTGATCGCAATCCACAGCAACAGCAGCACCAAGGCGCCGAGAACAACGCAAAAGCCGATTCGGATCCTGGGGTCTCGCGGGTTAAGGAACTTTCTGATCCCGGTGTACCCGTCGTCATAACCGTAACCTGCCATCTCAAGCCTTTCGATGGGAGCCGAACACAAGCGTCGAACAACTCGCCAAAGCCACCGCCCACGCTGCACTAACAATACCATATCACCGGCGGCGGGTCAAATCGTCAATCGACAACGATTGGGTTAACTTCCGCCTCCAGGGCGTATCGCATGCGTAACGAACATGAGACCGAACGCAAGTCTTCCGCCGCCCAGGCGTTTATACTACTATATACCACCGACATCGCCTGAATCTCCCGCGTAAAGGAAGTTAATCGATGAAGAAATACCTTGCCCTGCTCGTCTTATTTGGAATCGCCACTGTCGCCGGCGAGGCACAGTCCGCCGGAAAACCCGGACCGATGCTTACCAAGGCACTGACCGGACCGATGAAAGGCGTAACCGATATCATCTTCGCAAATCGCAGTTCGTACAACGACGGGCACTGGTACGCCAACATCGGATACTATTGCGACGACGAGAAACGACCCGCCTACGCGGCCAATGGTAAACCGGGCACGGGAAGGTTGTGCATGCTGAATCTTCCGACCGGTAAGGTTACGGTTATCCTCGACGCCAAAGGCGGATCGATACGCGACCCACAGGTCCACTACGACGCCAAGAAGATTCTCTTCTCGTGGCGCAAGGCGAAATCGCATTTCTACAATCTCTACGAGATCAACATCGACGGCTCCGGCGTAAAGCAGATCACCTCGGGAAACTTCGACGACTACGAACCGACCTACCTGCCCGACGGCGGAGTCGTGTTCGTATCGACGCGATGCAAGCGCTGGGTCAATTGCTGGATGACGCAGGTGGGCACGCTCTACCGCTGCGACGCCAAAGGCGCCAATATCCACCAGATATCCGCCAATAACGAGCACGACAACACACCCGCGGTCCTCCCCGACGGGCGCATCGTCTACACGCGGTGGGAATATACCGACCGCAGCCAGATCGGATATCACCATCTCTGGACCGTGAACCCCGACGGAACCAGGCAGATGGTCTACTATGGAAACCAACGCCACTATCCCCTGTATATCGACGCCAAGCCGATTCCCGGTACGAATAAGATTATCGGGATAGACTCACCCGGACACGGCGCGAGGGACCACTACGGCGCGGTCAGCATCTTCACCGACGCGTTCGGACCGGACGACGCAAAGGGCATCCGAAGAATCAGCCGGCGGGGACGATACATCGACCCGTGGGCATTCACGGAGGATTGCATTCTGGCCGCACAGGGAAAAACAATTGTTATCATGAACGCTCAAGGTCAGCGTGAAGTAATCCATTCTTCGAATCTGAACTGCCACGAGCCCCGCCCCGTCATCAAGCGCCCACGCGAGCGTATGGTCCTTCCGCGAACGAATCCAGCGTTGGATACCGGGCAGTTGGTGCTGACCGACGTTTACAACGGCAGGAACATGGGCGGGATCAAGCGCGGCGAGATCAAGAAACTGCTGATCCTCGAATCGCTGCCAAAGCCCGTGAACTTCTCCGGCGGTCCGGATCTCACTTCGTGGTTGGGCACGTTCACGCTCGAACGGGTTCTCGGTACGGTTCCAGTCGAGCAAGACGGTTCGGCCTCGTTCACACTGCCGGCAAACCGCGCGGTGTTCTTCGTGGCGCTGGACGCCAATGACCTGTCGGTCAAACGGATGCAGAGTTTCGTAAGCGTTGCCCCCGGCGAGGTCACGAGCTGCGCCGGTTGCCACGAGAACCGCACGAGAACCGCCCCGGCGATGCGGACGCGCGTCCTGCAGGCGATGAAGCGTCCGGCCAGCAAAATCAAACGCTTTGAAGGCTACCCCGACGTGCTGGACTTCAACCGCGACATCCAACCGATATTCGACAAGCATTGCGTCAAGTGCCACAATCCCACGAAGTTCAAGGGCAAGCTCTCTCTGGCCGGGGACCTCGGCAGGATGTGGTCGCTGCCCTACTACGCCATGTTCGCACGGCTGCAGGTAGCCGACGGGCGAAACGGATACGGTAACCAACCGCCGCGCACAATCGGCACGTTTGCGAGCCCGCTGATGAAGAAGATCGACGGCACACACGCAAAGCACAAGAAGGTCAAGGTCTCGCCCAGGGAGTGGCGGACGGTCTGGTTGTGGATAGAAAGCGCCGCGCCGTACGCCGGTTCCTACGGTGGTTTGCGAAACAAGGAAGAGCAAGGCCGCGAAGGGCACGCCGGCGGTTCGGCCCTGGGAGGAACACGCGATATCCTCAAACGCAGGTGTGCTTCGTGTCACAATGGCAAGAAACTTCCGACCGTTCCCTTCCACGTCGACGGGGCCAAGAACCGCGGTATCAAACGCCCGGTGGCGAGACACGAGCGGAAAGTCATCCCCAACGATCCGCTGGCGCTGTACAGTTCGCATGCGATCGTAAATATCACGCGTCCTGAGTTTTCGTCGGTGATCATGGCGCCGCTAGACAAGAAGGCCGGCGGGCGGGGAAGCTGCCCCGGCGTGTTCAAGACCAAAAACGATCCGGACTACAAGCGCCTGCTGGCAACGCTGCAGCAGGCCAAGACCAAAATGGACGCCCTGCCGAGATTCGGGACACCCAGGTTCAAACCGAATCGCCAGTACATCCGCGAGATGAAAAAGTACGGCGTGCTGGACAAATCGTTCGATCCGTCCAAAGAGAAGATCGACATCTTCGACACGGACCAGAAATACTGGAAGTCGCTATGGTACAAACCGCCCGCGGCAAAGAAGCGGGCCAGCGCGGGAGGGAATAGATGACCCCGTCGCACCTCAAATACGCATGGGCGGTTGTTCTGGCGGTCGCACTTTCGGGCGCCGCGGCCCCGCCGGCGACTGCGCCCGATCAGTGGGCCCAGTTTAACGGTCCGCGGAGGGACAACGCGTCAACCGAGAAGGACCTCCTGACCAAGTGGCCCCAAGACGGTCCGAAATTGCTCTGGGCCAGACGCGGAGTCGGTAAGGGTTACGCCACCGTCTCGATCAGCGGATCGAAAATCTACACGGCCGGGAATATCGACGGGCATACTGTCGTCACCGCGCTGGGGCTCGACGGCAAGATACTCTGGCAGGCGAAGAACGGGCCGGTCGCCAAACGATCGTACCCCGGAGCCCGCGGAACACCGACCGTCAATTGCGGTAAGGTGTATCACCTCGGACCGGACGGGGCTATTGTCTGCCTCGACGCCGAGACGGGCAAGGAGATATGGGCCCTGAACGTCCTTGAGCGTTTCGGCGGGAAAAACTGCACGTGGGGGTTGTCCGAGTCGCTGCTGATCGACGGGAAGAAAGTTATCTGCGTCGTCGGCGGAGCCCGAACCAGCATCGTCGCGCTCGATAAGGATACGGGCAAGACCATCTGGACTTCCCCCAGCGTGGGCGACAAACCGGGGTATGCATCGCCAATCGTAGTCGAATACGGCGGGCTCAGGCAGATCGTGACGATGATGTCGCGATCGGTCGTGTCAGTGGCTGCCGACACGGGCAAAATCCTCTGGAAGTTCAAGCATGTCGTGTGGTTGGACGAGAACATCATGACGCCGCTCCATCATGACGGTCACATTTTCGTCTCGGGAAAAGGTCCGGGCGGAACGCTCCTGAAACTGAAAGTAGCCGGGAAGAAATGCACAGCCAAACCCATCTGGAAGAATCCAAAGCTGGACAACCTGCACGGGGGCGTCGTCCTGACCGGCGGATACTTGTTCGGACACTCGTCAAAGGGCTCGCGCCTGACGTGCGTCGAGTTCAAGACGGGCAAGACGATGTACTCGGCGGCGCATGAAGCCTCGGGCAAGAAATCCGCATCGATCACGCTCGCCGGTGGGATGCTCTATGTCCTCAGCGACCGCAACAGGGTCTACCTCGCCCCGGCGGTACCCGAGGGCTTCAAACCGGTCAGCAGTTTCGAGATCCTGCCCGGTGGAAGCGGTCCGCTGTGGGCCCATCCGGTAGTCTTCGGCGGACGATTGTACATAAGGCACGACAAGATCCTCATGGCGTACGATATCCGGGCGAAGTAGAACGCCTGAGGGTCTTTGGTCTGCAGGTTCATTCGATACGCCAGGACTGACCCCACTGCCCCCCACTGCCACTTGGCTTGTGCCAAAGTGATCGCCAGTATGCCCGATCGAGTTTGTACACGTCGACGGGGTCTTTCGCGGCGTTGAAACTCGCCGGAAGGATTCCGTAGTTCTTCATTTCGCGGATGTATGCGTTCGGCGGTCGGAATCCGGGCATATCGAATCGCTTCGTCTTGTTCAGCGCCTCGCCGGCCTTGCGGAGAAATACCAGGATGGCCTTGTAGTCGCGGTCACTCTTACTGGCAAAGCCCGCCGACCCGTTCGGTTTTTTCGTCCTGTTTTTGTGTACGCAGAGTCCGTATCCGCCCGCTTTTTTGGCCAGGGGGGCGAGCAGAACCATCGATCTGGCCGGATGGGTGAGATTGTAGAGCAGTTGGGGGTGCAAGGGAGCACGTCCCTTATGGCATCCCAGGCAGCGGCGGTCCAGGACCTCCCGTGGAGCGGGAATAGAGACCTGTCCGCTAGGTCGGTAGACTCCTCGTTCTGTAATCGTGCCCCACACCCCGCTGGGGTCTATATCGATCATCCCGCTCCCACAAGCGGAATACGTTCCGGGATATGCGGCCCCCGTCTCAATCCAAAGGCGGATCATTTTCCGCTGGTGCGGCGAGACCCTGACCTTGTAGTGCTTGCCGTCGAGCATTTTCATCAAGCGGCTGGCCGACGATCCGATAGATCGCGGGGGCCTGTTACCACCACCGTTTCGTCCATCGGAAAACAACCTGCGGACGGTCAATGCGGCGTACGCATGCGAGAACCACGGTCCGCGGTCCCCGGTGAGAATCACACCCCCCGATCGCGGGGCGTTCTTTCCAGTGGTCTGGTATCTGTGGCAGGAGACGCAATGCCTGTCGAGAATCGGTTGGATATCGCGGGGGAAATCCATCACGTCGGGCACGTCGCGGACTGGGGCGATCTTGCTCGGCGGTCGCCTGGTGGCCTGCAGACGCTGCTGCGACAGAGTGCGGTGAGTATCGGTACGGTTCTCGTGGCAACCGACGCAACCGGTAACCTCGCCGGGCTGCAACGTAACGTAGCTCTGCATTCGCTTGACGGACATATCATTTTCGTCCAGCGCCACGAAGAACAGGCTGCGCATCGCCGGGGCCTCAAACCAGGCCGATCCGTCCGGCTCGACCGGAACCGTACCGAGAATCCGTTTGAGCGTGAAGGTTCCACAGTTGCCAATACCGCCCCTCCCAGCCGCCTGGGGATGCCCCATGCTGATCGGATGGTGCCATCCGCCCATGTTCCCCGCCGGTTTTGCAAGCTGTTCCAAAACGAGCAGCTTCTTGATCTGGCCCGGTTTAACGCCCTTCATACGGCGCCCGTGGTTGACGTTGGCCAGGAGCATCCGCCCGACCGTCTTGCTCAGGTCCACCCTCGACGGAATCACTTTTTCCCGCCTCCGGCGGCGAAGGGGGCGGGGTTCCTGAACGATCATGCGCCGCGGAGCATCATTGCCCAGCGTGTAGATCACCCGAGTATCACCGGCGCCGTCGGTCAGGTAGATGTTGCGCCCGCAGGCGAAAAGAAAGCAGTTCTCGGAACAGGGATACGGATCGTAGCAGCGGCCCTGCAGCGCGGCGAATTGAGGCCCGAGATTGAGCGGTTTGGCCAGGGATCTGTCGTCGGGCCCCCTCCTGGAGTCCACCGTCATCAACACTCCCTGGTGATCCGCCCGTCCGTGTCCCGGCGAGTTCACGTAAACCACTCGGTTCGTGCCAGGGATCGGCTTGGCGTCACAGTACACGCCTCCTTCGCGGAACTGGTTACCGTAGTAGACCATCTGACCGGTCCCATCCGGGTTGACTGTCCACAAGTGCTGGTATGCGAGATTGCTTCGGTCAACGTATTCCCATCGCATGTAGAGTACGCGTCCGTCCGGCAGCATCCAGGGAGTGTCCTCGTTGACGATGTTCGAAGAGATCTTGCGGATGTTCCCGCCGTTTGCGTCGCATCGGTGAAGGGTGGTCACCTTGTACCATCCGCAGGCCACCCAACTGTTGCACCGGGTGGAGCAGAACATGATATCGCCGTTCGGCATGTAGGCCGGCTCGATATCGTCGAAAGGTCCGGAAGTCAACTGCCTCAGACGGCGTGAGTTAACGTTGATCTCGTAGAGGTGGTAGTATTCGCTTCCGGATTTGCGCATGGAGAAGAGAATCTTCTTCCCATCATAATGCATCTGCGGATCGCGGATTCCACCTTTCGGGTCCGCGATAATCACGGCCAGTTTGCCTGTGAGGAGATTCAGGCGGCAGAGCTGTCCGCCGTCGCCGTAGAGCTTGGTTTCGGGACGGGTAACGAGCCATCCAATGTTTGCGTACCAGTGCCCGTCGCGACTCTTCTCCCGGACGGTAAAGATAATTTCCTTCGCGCCCACTTTGTCCGACAGGGTTGTGCGGCGCGCCCGTTCGCTCTGATGCAGCATGGTCCTCGCGGTCTTTTCGATGTCGGCGGGGAAGTCGACCTTGAACGACGTCAGGACAAAGTTCCCCCTGATTCCCGACGCGGCCAGGCGGTCGCGACCCGGTCCCGTATCGGGGAGGGTGGGATCGGCGAGTACTTCGAGGCGGAAACCGGTGACCCGGCGAAGCGAGGTTCGGGCGACCACAGTGTAGGTGTCGCGATCGGGATTCTTTCCGCCGGCGAGGATCGAATTATCGGCGGCGATCTTCAGCGTGGCGCCACCGGCGCTCGTTGCGCGGAGGGGGGTAAGTTGAGTCCACTTGCTCGCCGCCCCGACCCGCGCGTCCGGGGTAATCGACAGGCGAAATCTACCGATGTTGAAATTGGCGATCGCCGCGTGCTTCAGTGTGAACGTGAGAGGGGTCCGGTCTTTCAGCGACAGCGGTGCGACCGTCTCGAAGGTCGCACTCTGATTCTTGTGGGTCTTTGGATGGATTGCCCATCCGGCCGAGTTATCGACCAGGACGTTGGCGACGCGAAACCCCTTCTGCTCGAATGTCGCCTTGGCGTTCTTCAACCCGACCGCCCGGGCCTTCCGCGGCGGGCAGACCGCACCCGACAACATGACCGCCGCACAGAGAGTCGCTCTCAGTACTAACGCCTTCATGCTCGCCATTATACACGCCGCGGAGTCACGATGTCCCAACAGTTCTTCCGCATGTGGTATCAGGCCTCGGGCAAGAACCCCTTGCCTTTGGGGGCTGACTGCTGCATTATTCCCTTGTAAGCCGCCTGCTGCCACAAAACCACAAACTCAAAACGCCGCCGCCAGGAACTGCAAACGATGAGCGATTTGTTTATCACCGATGACTTTCTGCTGCAAACCGAAGCGGCCCGAAACCTCTACCACCAATACGCCCGGGATCTGCCGATCATCGACTATCACTGTCACCTCCCTCCCGAGCAGGTGGCGCGGGATCGGCGCTTCGAGAATCTCACACAGATATGGCTCGACGGGGATCATTACAAATGGCGCCTCATGCGGGCGGCGGGTGTCGATGAGAAGTACATCACCGGCGATGGGTCGGATTGGGACAAATTCGCCAAGTGGGCCGAGGTAGTCCCCCAGACGCTCCGCAACCCGATGTACCACTGGGTCCACCTGGAATTGAAGCGGCCTTTCGGAATTTCCGACCGCCTGCTTTGCCCAGAGACCGCCAGGGGAATATGGGACGAGTGCAATGAAAAGCTGCGTTCGCCGGAGTTCTCCGCTCGCGGGATCATGAAGCAGATGAACGTCGTGCTCGTATGCACCACCGACGATCCGGTCGATTCGCTGGAGTATCACCGGGCCGTCGCGGACGATAAAACGTTCGATATCCAGATGCTTCCGACATTCCGGGCGGACAAGGCGATGGCCGTAGAATCGCCCGAAGCGTTCAACCAATGGACCGACAGGCTGGCGGTCGCCGCGGATATGGAGATCGCGGACTTCGAGTCATTCATGTTGGCGCTCGCGGCGAGGCATGAATTCTTCAACGATACCGGATGCCGCCTCAGCGATCACGGTTTGGGGTCGGTATGCTGGGCGGACTACACCGAAGCCGAGATCGACGCGATATTCGACACGCTTCGCTCCGGACAGGAAATCGGCGACGATGACGCGGTCAAGTTCAAATCGTCTCTCATGTTCCGGTTCGGCGTGATGGGCTCATGGGCCGGTTGGACCCAGCAGATTCACTACGGTGCGTTGCGGAATAATTCAACTCGTTTGTTCGAGCAACTCGGTCCGGACTGCGGGTGCGACTCGATCGGTCAGGGCGATTCGGCACGCGGGCTCAGCGGTCTGCTGGACAGCATGGACAACCTCGGCGCACTGGGCAAGACGATCCTCTACAACATGAACCCGTGCGATAACGAGATGCTGGCAACGATGATCGGAAATTTCCAGGGCGATCAACCTGGCAAGATTCAGTTCGGAAGCGGGTGGTGGTTCCTGGACCAGTTGGACGGGATGACCAGGCAGATAGACACCCTGTCGAACACGGGCCTGCTCAGCCGCTTCGTCGGCATGTTGACCGATTCGCGATCGTTCCTGTCGTACACTCGCCACGAATACTTCCGGCGGATACTGTGCAATATCCTCGGCCGCGAAATGCAGACGGGACTCCTGCCCGACGATCTCGAGATGATCGGTACGATGGTCGCGGACATTTCGCACCACAACGCCGCTCGCTACTTCGGATTCGACCTGGGACGATAGTCCCGGATCATCTGTTAGCGTAGAGGATAATGTTGCGTACGATTTTGAAGGCGGAATCCGGGGTGTATCCGTCCACTGCCAGCGAAGGGTGCCCGACCATTCCGGCGGTCAGGTCCAACTCCGAAAACAGGATACCCGGTCGCCCGCCGACGAGCACCGCATGAATCTGGGGGTATTTGTCGGCGATTACCCGGCGCGTATGCTGGCGGAAGTTGACAGTTTTAATGGTGTTTCCCTCGGCGCTGTACAGCGGCGATGAGTACGCCAACTGGCGGGGCCTGTTGCGCCTTCCCGGAAACATCTCTTTCAGGGCGCTGCGAACCGATCGGGCAAACGGCTTGACTCCGCCGTAACTCCGCCCGTTACCCCCCGCCACGTCGATAAAAACAGTACCGCCGCCTTCGACGAACGATTTTATCGCCGACTGCTCGGCCGCTGAAAATGTGACCGCATCCGTACCGGTCATCATCGCCAACTTCACGCCGGAAGCGGGAAGATCCGTAATTGCGATCGGGTCGCCGATCTCCAGTTTGATCTTGGCGCGATTCTTCATCTTTATCGTCAGCGCCTTGTCGGACATCGGTTCGGGGTTCCAGTTACCGCTGTGCTTGAGACGTGATATGCGAATAGTCTTGCTCGTCGCGCCGCCCCCGTCTTTGGCCCAGTGGCTCACTCCGC
Source organism: uncultured Planctomycetaceae bacterium (assembly GCA_964607575.1). Lineage (GTDB taxonomy): Bacteria > Planctomycetota > Phycisphaerae > SM23-33 > SM23-33 > BS750m-G57. Next base: position 16,517 of record CAZSLS010000011.1, read on the forward strand.
GATGACGCAGATTCTTCAGTTGTCCGGCCACGTACTTCGCGATATTCGTGGCGGCCCTGAAATGTGCGCCGGATTCTGTGGTGATAACGCCGGCCTGCCAGCGTGCGGCCATGTCCGTGTCGGTATGGATGATCAGCGGTCTGACACCGTTGCTTATCGCCTCGAACTTCAGAACCCGGGCAGGCAGATCGTAGTAGACCTTGTTACCGTAGAGTTCGTGCGTGGCGGGCAACTTCTTGATCTTGTAATCGGGAAGCATCTGCTCGTACATCTTGCGCATAGCATCGCTGAAGGCGGTACCTCCCCCAAACGTCGACTCTGTGACGGTCAATATGGTTCCGCCCTGGAGAACGAAGTTTCGCATTTTGCTGACATGGGCATCGGTGAACGCCGGTGCTTTTGACCCGGTTATCACGAGTATCGGCGCATCGTGCCAATCCCGGATGGGCATTTTCAGGTCGACGATCTGCCAATTCAATGTCTGTTCGTACTCCTTTGACATCCATCGCGTCAATGCGGCAAGGTCGCGCGGGCGGTTGTTCCAGTCGCCATTGTACATCAGCTTGTTGAACAGCACCGGATGCTGCCCGCGAATCAGGAACAGCATCGAAAATGCCGTCGCGTACACCTCGCCCCACGATCCGTCGGCTTTCTGGCTTCCCAGGAGGGCGGTGGCGCCTTGCTTGTACCAGTCCTTACCGTTGAAGTACTTGTATCCACAGGCGAGCCCGACGCGTTCGATACCGTACATGTAGTAATTACCGTGTCCTCCACCCATGTTGGCGAAAGTGCTGTCGAGCCTGTTGACGCCTTTCTGAATGGTCATCAGCGCCGGGAAATCTTTGGCTCGGGCGGGCTTCTTGACGAATGTCTGGGCGTAGAGATTGTCGACGCATACATACATGCTGGCGATGCCCGCGGCGGTCATGGTGGGCTTGTTGCCCGTACCGCGATAGTTCCATCCGCCTTCGGGCGACTGCGTACGGATCCAGTGGTCCATGCACTTCTTCCAGACGCTGGTGCGGATATTTATATCATTGAGGCTGCCCGCCCACATAGCGAGCAGACCGAACTGGCTGGTAGAGTTGTCGCCGCCGGCCTTGGGGGAACCGCCGGTCTCGTAGTGAAAGCTCCCGTCCTGCGTGGATTCTATCACCTTGCGGATATCGCTCTTGAGGTCTTCCTTGTACTTGTCGAGCGTCGTACGGTTAGCCACTTCCCAGGCATTGGCACGCATCCCGAGACAGTAGATCATCTTATCGGGCGTGTCCTGCATCCACTTGAGAGCTTTCACCATCTTCGCTTCCTGCGGGTTGATACCGCTTTCCAGCAGCGCATAGATCGCCATTGCTCCCGGTCCGGTGAGATACCTCTCGCCACCGTGAGAAGGCCAACCCCCATCGTCCTCCTGCTGAGACAACAGGAACTTGGCGCCTTTTTCGATAGCCGCCTTCACAGCGGCGTCTGAAAACTTGGGGGCACCAAGCGCACCGCTGCTGATTGAAAGAAGTACGGACACTAATACACAGCCTGAAATTACGGCCGATTTTCGCATGCGAGTGACTCCTGTCTGCGGGGGTTCATGCATTATCGGTAGGATATCTTAATTATAACAGTGGAAGCTCTAATGACAAGAGGTAACAGGTACACTTTTTTCCGACGCCTCGATAAAAACACGCCTCCCCACGCCGTCAAGGCGGGAGTATTCCATCGTAACCAAAGACAACTTCAAACGGACCGCCTTTTTTGTGGCTTGCAGGAGGCTCCCCCAGCCGGTATTCTTACGAGGCAAGTGTCGTCCGGGGCGTCTCGACCGGCGGGCAACGCTGATCGGGTACATCCCCAGCAGCGAATCGTAATGCAGGGAGATTCAGAAATGATTGCAACGTTTTCACAATGGTGGACGGAGATGGACACAATCACGCAGGTATTCTATGTCTGCGCCTCGTTTTTCAGCGTCATCTTCATCTGGCAGTTCGTGGCGTCGCTGATCGGTCTGTCCGGCGGAGATATGGATGTTGACGGCGCAGTTGACGCCGACTTTGATATCGACGGTGTTGACGCCGCCGACGCGGCAGATGCAGTTGACGCCGCCGACGCCGGAGATGCCGTCGACAGCCTCGATGCGTTCCGCCTGTTCAGTATCCGGGCGATACTGGCTTTTTGCACGCTGTTCTTCTGGGCGGGCGCAATGTACCTCGACCAGGACGTGTACACGCCCGCAGCGCTGGCGTATGCGTTTGGATGGGGGCTGGCGGGATGGCTCATCGTGACCCTTCTGATCAATTGGATGCGAAAACTGGCAGAAACGGGTAATCCGCAAATCGCCAGTTGTGTCGGAACGCGCGGGGCGGTCTATATGGATATCCCCGCCGACGGTATAGGCAAGATCAGGGTTACCGTCACCGGGGCGATGTCCATGGTCGACGCGCGCAGCGCCGGTAACGTGGCGATCGCGTCCGGTGCACCCGTAGAAGTTCTCCGCAAGCTCGATGACACCACAGTGGAAGTCAGGGCGGTAGATTCCCCAACGCCCGCCGAGGCAACCGCAAACCGAAAGGATGATGACAAATGAGCAATATTATTGCATCGACCATACTGGCCCAAGAAGGCGGTAACGGGATACCAACGGCTGTTATTCTGATGATCATTCTCGCCGCGGTCGTTATCGGCGTGGTGATGTTCTTCGCGCAGCGCTACAAACGCTGCCCATCGAACAAGATTCTGGTTATCTACGGTAAGACCGGTAGCGGAGCTGCCAGGTGTGTCCATGGCGGGGCGGCGTTCGTCTGGCCGCTCATACAGGCGTTTGACTACCTCGAACTCGAACCGTTCGTCGTTCCGATCGACCTGACCAACGCCCTGTCGCTGGAGAATATCCGCGTTACCGTGCCTACTACAGTAACCGCGGCGATCAGCAATCAGCCCGGTGTCATGCAAAATGCAGCGGTGCGTCTCCTGGCGCTGTCTCGCGGGCAGATCCAAGCCCAAGCGCAGGATATTATCCTCGGTCAGATGCGTGCGGTCATCGCCACGATGAAAATCGAAGAGATCAACCAGGACAGACAGGCGTTCCTGGCCAAGGTCAATGACGCGGTCTCATTTGAACTCGAGAAGATCGGTCTGTACCTGATCAACGTTAATATCCGCGACATCGATGACGAGTCGGGATACATCAAGGCCCTGGGGCGAAAAGCCGCCGCCGAAGCGATCAACCAGGCGAACATCGACGTCGCCGAGCAGGAAAAATCCGGTCAGACCGGTGTCGCCGAACGCCAGAGAGACACCCGCGTTGCCGTCGCCGACGCCAACGCCACCGCCGATATCGGAGAAGCCGGCGCTGACCGCAGCAGACGACAGCAGGTCGCCGCCCTCGAAGCCGAAGCCGTAAGCGCCGAAACCGTCGCCGACTCCAAGAAAGCCGAATATCGCGCGAACCAGAGCGTTGCCGAACAGGAGGCGAGGAACCGCTCGGAGTCCGCGGCCAGACAGGCAGACGGCGCCATTCGCGTTGCACAGGAAGAGGCGGAAAAAGCCGCCGAAGAAGCTCGCGCCATGCGCGAAGAGGCCCGCCTGAATGCGGAAATCGTCGTGCCCGCAAACGCCCAGAGAGAAAAGGTCGTCATCGCCGCCGACGCCCAGAAGCAGCAGGCCATACGAATCGCCGAAGGTCAGGCCGAAGCCATGCTCGCCAAAATGACCGCAGAGGGAAAAGGCGTCCAGGCAATACTCGACGGAAAAGCAAAAGGCTACGCAAACCTCGTCAGTTCGTGCCAGGGCCCGCAGCAACTCGCCTCCCTGCTCATCGTCGAGAAACTCGCCGACGTTGCGGGTATCCAGGCCAAGGCCATCCAGGACCTGCCCATCGAGAAGATCATCGTCTGGGACGGCGGCGGAGACACACAGGGAATGTCCGGACTCGGGCAGAGAATCATGGGCGCCCTGCCCCCGATGCACGAACTGGCCAAACAGGTCGGGCTGGACCTGCCGGAGTATCTCGGAAAGACTTCGTCAGATGCGACGGGCGAGGACAAACCTCCCGCCGAACCAAAGCAGGCCCCCAAGCCTGATAAGCAACAGGGTTAACAGGCGCCGGAGATATATAATGGCTAAATCGAATTCCAAACCGCAGTCACCCGCCGATGCGCTGAGCGATCTCGTGGCCGCCGCAAAGGCCCCCACCACCGCCAAGGCTGCCGCCGTCGCCTCCACATCCCAATCAGATCAGCCCCAACCCCCGCAAACGGTTGCCGAAGCACGCGCCAGATCGCAACGGGGGCTGGAGCTTCTCACCAACGTTATCAAGGCGCTGGAGGATGCATCCAGGACGATAACCGTCGCCGGAAAGCACACCAGATCCGCCATCGACAACACTTTCAAGCTATCCCACGCGAAACTGGAAACCGCCGCGGAAAACGTCAAGCGGTCCGCCGACAGCGTCGCATCGACGAATAACCGCATGGCGGCCACTATAAAGAAGCTGGGAACCGTGATACAGAATCTCACGGGCTCTATCACCGGCGGAATTGATCCAGCCGATCTTGCCGAACTCAAGGGTCAGCTTACCACGATCAGGGATACACTCGCCAACCTCCCGGCGCCGCCGGAGGCGAGCGAACCAGCGATCGACATCGAGGCTGTCACCGAATTACTCCAACCGCTCAAGACGACGGTGGAGGAAGCCCTGACCACCGCAAACAACCAATCCGACCAGACCGCCCAAACCACAAACCGCGCAGCACAGGATCTCAAAGAATTCACCAGGCTCATCGAAGGGCGCACCGGAAAGCTCACAATTCTGGTCTTCCTGTCCCTGGCGTGCAGCATATTCGCGGCGCTGTGCGCATTTGCGGGCATTCTGACAATGCTGCTAAAGGCGGGCAAGTAAACGCCGCCCTCGCCTCGTTCTCAATCGCGGTCGAGCCGCTCAAATCTGAAGGCCTGCCTCCTGGCATTGAGAACGCGTACCGGCGGACGAATCGGAATCGGGGGGACCGGCTGGACCCCGGGCGGAGGCTTCGCCTTGTCGTCCGAATCGCCGGTCGGCTCCGGACGGGTCAGGGATGTCACCATGCCCGTGGGGATGCTCAGACGTATCTCGGCGCCAACTTTGAAACCGATCTTATCCTTGTCGAGTCGCCCGCGAAGGACCGTACCGTTAAGCATTTCGACTGTCGCGAGGACCGGGGCGTCAGCTTTCGGTTTCTTGAAGGTGATTTTCCTGAACTTGTCGAAAGCAATTCTGGCTTCACCGAAATCCGTGGTCAGGCGGTAGCCCTTGTCGCTGAGTAAGCCCATAAGCTTGTCGGTGTTGTTCAAAAGCAGCTCGCAGGCCTTGCCGGACGGCTTGTCCTCGTCGGAAAAGAACATCAACGCTACTTTATCTCGCGGGACGTCAACACTCCGGTTGCCCAGCTTGAGCTGCAAAGCCAGCTTCTTGCTCTCGAAGTTCCCCGAAACTCGCGACCCGTCGATGAATGAAACGATATAGGCGCTCTTGGCGCCCTTCTTCTCGTTGCGAGCGATCTCGAGCAACTCGGCGGGGGCCAGTTCGAGCGTACCATACTTCGCCTGGAAGCGAAGCTTCATCGTCCCCTCGCCGGTCTTGATCGCAAGCATATCGCCGGTATCGAACGATACGTACGGGCCAAGTTCCGCCAAATCGTCGGGCTTCTCTTTGCTGATGCGGAATGACCACTGCTTGACCTTCTCGATGGGAATGTTGAGTTTTCCCCCGCTGGGCAGCGCCAGGTCCAGCTTGACCCCCTTGGCGATTCCGCCGATAACCTGCCCGTTGGTCAGAACGAATCGCAACTGCCCCTTATCGCCGACCGCCATTCCCAGCAACTGGGCCGCGGGCAGTTCCATCTCGCCCAACAGGGTCGATATCTTGAATGACTTGTTGCCAACGGTCCCCAGCATCAGATCGCCGTTGGCCAAGACCACACGATCCGATTTTTCGCGCCTGTCGAGGTCAACGCCTTCTACCCATCCGCCGGCCCTGATGTTGAGGATCATTTTACGCACCGAGCCCGGCAGATCTTTCAGAAGCGCCTTTGTCGGGAATTTCTTCATCATCTTTTCGAGTTCCGCCGTATTGCGGTTCTGGGCCTCGAAATGGCACAGCACCACGGTTTTGCCCGCCGGAATGGTGAGATTGTAACGCGTGTATATCTGGCTGCTCGAGACGCTCACGGTCGGGCGGATCTTGGCATCGGGGCTCGTTACAACGTGCAGCGTCGGCGTACTCCGTGAACTCGAGCCCTTGGTCCAGATGGCCCAGTCTTTGGCGCCGAACGTTCTCTGCCCGCTGCTGGTCTTGGACTGCGACACCGAGTATCGCACGTTGGTGTAGATCGCCACCTGCACTTTGATCGCGGATCCTGTGGGGTTTTCCAGGATCTCGAGCCACCTGGCGATGGGATGGTCCTTGTAAGCCTTTATGCGGCGGTAGATGGTGAGGTTGTTTCGTTTCCATGGCCCCAGTTCGAGTTCGCCTTCCTTATTGGTCCATCCCTGGTAGTTGGGCGTCTGAAACTGCGAACCGCCCACCTGGAGGTACATCCCGCCGGAATAGGAATAGGACGTCCCGCGATATACCGAGCCGTAATACTGGATGTCCCAGCGATTGCCCGCCGAATCATTCATGACGTGATAGCTGCTGCTTCGGAAGTTGATCGAGGAGTTCTGCTTGATGTGCAGGCCCGGGCGCTTACCTGTCGGCGGACCGCCCCGTGCCGAATCCGACATCAAACCCATTCCCACCGCAAATAACGCCAGTTGAATCAGCCATACGTTTGTCTTGCCAATATGCATAGTCCGTTGTCTCTCAAGGGGACGCCGCGAATTCGGTCAGTATTTCCATACATAATACGACGCTCTCGGTAGCATGCAAGTTCCATAAACTCCCGTCACTTCCGAAATGTACGGGCGGGAGTTAACTGCAATCTCGCGATCCATTCAGCGCGGGGGCTTCCGCTGGCGGGGCACAATCACCTATAATCGCGATATGCGACGTGCCGATGAGTAATTTATGACTCCTTTCGATTCGACAGAAACCCTACCGGGGACAATAGTCCTTGACTGCCGCGACGAGCAGATCGATTCGCTCCTGGCCCGTGAGTGGTTGGTGGGAAATCGTCTTGGCGCGTTCGCGTCGGGCACGCCGGCAGGGTGTAATACGCGCCGATATCACGGACTCCTGATAGCCGCGGCGAGTCCTCCGGTCGGGAGGATGATGATGCTTTCGACGGTAATGGAACGCGTCGAGACGGATCGCGGCTCATACGAACTCGCTGCCAACGAGTTCGACGAGGTCTTCTCGCCGATGGGTGTCAACCTGCTGGCGGAATTCCGGAGCGACGCGGCGGTGACTTTCGTCTATCGCGTCGGTGACAGCAAGCTGGTCAAGGAGATTCTCCTTGCCGAGGCCGCCAACGCCGTAACCCTGCGGTACACTCTGCACTGCGGTTCGGGGCGGTTGGTTCTCTCGCCGTTTACCGCACTGAGGGACTTCCACAGTTTGCGCCGGTCGTCGGGCGAAACTCAGGTATCGTTCCGGACAACTGACCGCGGCGTGGTCGTCCGGGACGACATCAGCCCGGAGTACACACTGCACCTGATGGGGCGCGACGGACAGTTCCGCGCTTCGCCGGACTGGTGGTACAACTTCTACTACCGCCGGGAAGCTGCCCGCGGGCAGGATGCCCACGAAGACCTCTACTGCCCCGGAACCTTCACCTACGTGCTGGACGATGGCCGGAGTTGTTCGCTTACGGCGGCTTTGGATGAGCCTGTGAGTTTCGATTTCGATGCCACGCTCCAGCGTCGCACCGAGCGGAGGGCGGAGTTGGCGGGGGCTCTCGCGGCGGGTGCAGATGAAACCGCCCGGTCGCTGGCAGCGGTGAGCGACGTCTTCATCGTCCGTCGCAGCTTCCCCAATACCGCATCTTCGACCAGCATTATCGCCGGTTTCCACTGGTTTGCCGACTGGGGGCGCGATGCGCTGATCTCCCTGCCCGGACTGCTTCTTTCCACCGGACGCTTCTCGCGAGCCCGCAAGGTGTTCAAGACCTTCGCCGACCACATGTCAAAAGGCATGATACCCAACCGTTTCGACGACTACGGCGCCTCGCCGCACTACAACAGCATTGACGCTTCGCTGTGGTTCATCATTGCCGCCGAGCGATATATCCAGGCCGGCGGAGAGGTGTCTTTCTGGAAAGACACGCTGCTGACGGTGTGCGATACGATCCTCAGGTCCTACCGCGAAGGCGCGTCGTTCGACATTCACGCCGACGGAGACGGGCTGCTGACCGGCGGATCGGACAAGACGCAACTGACCTGGATGGACGCCGCCATCGGCGCCGAGACCGTCACTCCCCGCTACGGTAAGGCGGTCGAAATAAACGCCCTGTGGTACAGCGCGCATCGAATAATGGCTCATCGCTGCGGCGGCGCCGACGAAAGCCTCGCTCGACACTACGCGGATCTGGCGGACATTATCGCCCCCGCATTCGAGCGGGTGTTCTGGAACGAGAAAGATCAATGTCTCCACGATTGCGTCAGCGACGACCTGAAGGATGCTTCGATCCGCCCGAACCAGATATTCGCGATTTCACTACCGCACAGCCCCCTGTCGCCCGACAGGCAGCGGGCAGTCCTCCAAACCGTACGACACCACCTGCTGACACCCCGCGGGCTGAGGACGCTATCGCCCGAGGACCCTCGTTACACAGGCAGCTACGAAGGCTCGCCGCCGTCGCGGGATCGGGCATATCATCAGGGAACGGTGTGGGCGTGGCTTATCGGGGCGTTTGTCGAGGCGCACCTGAAGGTCCACGCCGGCGACAAGGAGGCAGTCGAGCAGGCGGACCGGTGGTTGGGGCAATTCGACGAACATCTCTCCGAAGCCGGGATGGGCTACATCAGTGAGATATTCGACGGCGATCCGCCCCACCGTCCGAGGGGTTGTATCGCCCAGGCGTGGTCGGTCGCTGAATTGCTGCGGGCCAAATGCCTCCTTCAAGCTCACCGCGAGGTATTGCAAAAATGACACAGGCAAGAATCGCGTGGTTTTGGGCTGCAATGTTTGTGGTGACACATACCGCCGGGGCACAAACCATGCCCGCCGACGACGGGGTGGTGCAAGTTTCGCTGGAGCGTGGGGAAACTCGCGATGACTCCGAACTGCCCTACCGACGTGCGAATCTCACGGTTCGCTACGCTTCCCCCGCCTCCGGGACCCGCGGCAAGCACGGCGTTATCCGCGGTATCACTGTCCGCTCGGCTCGCGGCGGTCCGACAATGCTCTTCGGCGTTACGATCCCGCCAGACTCCCCTCCCCGGGCGCTCAGAGTAGTCTTGCCCGCGTTGTCGGCGGAGGATTCTTACAACGTGCGTCTCCTTGCCGGGGAGACCGCTGACGCTGCTGTTATCGCCGAATTCGATTTGTCGCTCGACTGGCCGGCGGGATGGGTGACTGCCCAGGCCTTCCTGGATCCGGAGGCCTACGAGACCGGAGATTACCTTCCACCAGTCTGGTCGCATCGCACACTGCAAAGCGTATTTGTAATATCCGCGGTAGCCTGCGTACTCCTGGCAGCGAGCCTTCTGGTGCGCCATGCGGGGTGGCGCGTGTCCGCCGCGATGGTTACGGTGATCGCTGCCGCCGCGGGGTTATACCTCGTCGCGAGTTCCGAACCGACCGTCGTCCGCCAGGAGATTGGCGACGATGGACGCCTGCTGATGGTTTCGTGCCTGCGAGACGGACACTGCGAGATATCCGGGCCCCACACCGTACCGCTGTATTACGATCTGGAAGAGATGGCGCGCGACGAGGCGGTCATTCGCACGTCGGAGAAACTCAACGTATATCTCAAATCGGGCAAAGTCCGCCTCTTTGCACGCCCCGCGGACGCCGGAAGGCGGGCGAAAACTCAACCGGCCACCATGAAATCAGCTCTCTGACGGCCTCTCGTCGTCTTCGGACTCGTCTTCGTCGGGAAGCTCGAATCGCTTACCCGCCTCGACCCACGCACTTACCTGGGAAGTCGGTTTTCCGGGCGTCAGTGGCTTGAACCGCGCCGCGATCCACCGAACACCCCGCATCGCCAGCAGCGCCAAGGTCACCACAAGGAGCACCATCGCCAGATAGGTCATCCATCGGAAGTAGTCCCGCAACACCGGGTCATCGCGATTAGCCGACGCCGCGTCGGACAGCGTCCAGATCGCCATTGCCAGACCGATCGTCACCGCCACGAGCAGTACGGCTATGAATGTTCGCCCGGACGAACGTGTATGAGGTCTCCTCACCGCCACGGTGCATCCTTTCTGGGGTCTGACTGTTGGTGGCTTTGGAACTCTTCGAGCAACTTGCGCCCCTCGGCGGAGACTTGTTTGTCGATCGCGATCTTGATCAGCACAAATTGATCTCCCCGCCCCGATGCGGCCTTGATACCCTTCTTCCGCAGACGAAGGCGCTGCCCGCTGCTGGTGCCCGGCGGTACGGTTACTGTGGTCATACCGTCTACGGTGGGCACGTCCACCTTGGCCCCGAGCGCCGCTTCGGTGATGGATATCGGTACCTCGACGGTAATGTCATTCCCATTGGCGGTGAAATACGGATGCGGTCTGACCGAGATGATTATGTACAGGTCGCCCTTTCGGCGTCTGTGCTTAAGACCCTGTCCTCTCGCGCGGATCCTGGAACCTTCGCGCACGCCGGGGGGGATTTTCACCTCGACGGTCTCGGTTTTTCCGTCGGGGGCATCTCCCCGACGTATGAGGAGGGGAACGGTAGTCCCCAACACCGCCTGCATGAACTCCAGCGTCACCCGCTGCTCGATATCCAGGTTCGTATCCTGGCGCACACGGCGTTTTCGCGAATGGGGTATCTTGCCCCGAAGCGCCTGGAGGATATCGTCGAGCCCCATCCCCATGAATCCCCGCTGCCCCGCGCCACCGCCCGAGAAGAAATCCTGAAACCCCCCGCCCGGGACCCCGGAAACACCCGGGGCGCCGGTATGCCCGAATTGATCGTACATCTCGCGTTTCTTCGCGTCGCCGAGTACTTCGTAGGCCTCGGTGGCTTCCTTGAAGTTCTCGACCGCACCGGAAGCCTTGTTCACGTCGGGATGGTACTTGCGGGCCAGTTTGCGATATGCGCGCTTGATCTCGGCAGCGGAAGCACCCCGCCCCACGCCGAGAACATCGTAATAATCGCGCTTGGTCATGGAACGCATTCTACACGAAGTGAAGCTCGCGAGAAAGCATTCACCCGCGTCCGATTCTCACCGGTCGCAATCAGTGACCGGCAACTTTTGCCATCTTGAAGACCGGCATCAGCAGCGCCATTGCTATACCACCTACTATCACACCCATTACGATGATCATCACCGGTTCGATCATGTCGGTGATGGCCTTTACCGCAACCTTGAGATCCTCTTCGCAAAACCTCGCGACGCGGTCCATGACCATGCCGAGTTTGCCCGATTTCTCGCCGGCGCTTATCATCTGGCAGACGTTTCCCGGAATCAGCGGGGAATCCATGAGCCCCTCAGAGAGGTTCGACCCCTCCTTGACACCGTCAGAGACTTTGTCCCAGACAGCCTTAAAGTGCCTGTTTCCCGATACGCGCGATGTGATCTCGAGCCCATCGATCATTCCGACACCGCTGGTGACCATTGTCGAGAGACATCGCAGCGACTTTGCCAGACAGGCTTTGCGGAACATACCTCCCATTATGGGCATGCGTATGCGAAATGTGTCCAGTGCGTTTTGTCCGCCAGGCGTACGCAGGTACATGATCAGACCGCCGACAACGGCGATCGTGCCACCCAGAATGAGATACCAGTAGTCCGTAAAGCCATGACTTATCGCGAGCAGGACCCGCGTTGGAGCCGGTAGAACAGCCTTCTTGCCCGCATATATCTTCTCGAATTTCGGTAGTATGAATACCAGCAGACAAATAATGATCACCAGACAGAATCCCAACATACAGGACGGATATACCATGGCGCCCTTGATGCGCTTGCGGGTCTTGCGCTGCTCTTCCATGTAATCGCTGACTCGCTGGAGCATCGGTCCCATCGTTCCCGATGCCTCCGAAGCACGCATCAGCGAGACAAACAGCGTGTCGAATTGCCTGGGGTGTTTCTCCAGCGCGTTGGAGAACTCCATTCCGCCCTTAACGTCTTCCGACACCTCGGACAGCAGTTTCTTCAGACCGCCATGCTCGCTCTGAGATCCTATCAGGTCCAGAGCTTCACTCAGCGGTACACCGGTATCGACCATCACCGCCAACTGCGCCGCGAAGAAGATTATGTCGTCTTTCTTGACCTTCTTGGTTCCACCGAGCAGCGGGACTTCTTCACCCCCCCCCCGACCGAAATCCTCCTGAAGGGAGAGAATCGTATTTCCCCGCTCCTGGAGGCTGTGCGTGGCGTCTGAAACATTGCTGGATTGGAGCGTACCGGTATCGATGTTCCCCGTTCGATCTCGGATCTTATATGCAAACTGCGGCATTGTTTTTTCCTCCACGTTTAATGGTTTGGTACGTCAAAGCCGCCAGCGACCTCAACTCGTCGTCACGCTCAACACTTCCTCGACGGTCGTGATTCCGGCTTTGACTTTATCCATCCCATCCTGTCTCAGTATCGTCATACCGCTTTCGATGGCGGCTTTGCGGACCTCGTCGATCGAAATATTCCCGCTGATCTTCTGGCGCAAGTCGTCGGTCATGATAAGCAGTTCATATATACCAATGCGCCCGGAGAAACCGGTTTTTCGGCATTTCGGGCAACCCTTGCCTCGATAGAACGTTTCGACCGATCCGGCCATTTTTTCGACCACGCGCCGAATGTTCTCCGGCGGGTCGTACGGTTCCTTGCAAGTCGTACATATCTTCCTGACCAGTCTCTGGGCCAGAACCCCCACCAGTGAGGCGGCGACCAGGTATGACTCTACTCCAACATTCATCAGTCGCGTAATGGCGCCGGGGGCATTGTTGGTGTGCAGCGTGGAGAGCACCAGGTGTCCGGTGAGCGCTGCCTGTACGGCGATGCGTGCTGTTTCGTCGTCGCGGATTTCGCCAATCATCACGATGTCGGGGTCCTGCCTCAACAGGCTGCGAAGCGACGAGGCAAACGAGAACCCGACCCGCTCGTTAACCTGAAACTGGTTGACGCCCTTCAGGTTGAACTCCACGGGGTCCTCGACCGTGCAGATATTGACTTCGTCGGAGTTGAGTTCCTTCAGTACACTGTACAGTGTCGTACTCTTTCCCGATCCGGTAGGCCCGGTGACCAGGACGATCCCGTTCGGCGCCCCTATGGTCTTCTGCCAGTTCTTGAGCATATCGTAGCTGAACCCGAGCTTCTCGAGGTTCACCATTATGCTTCTATTGTCGATTACGCGGATAACGATCTTCTCGCCATGCTGCCCGGGCATGGTTGAAACTCGCAAATCGATCGGGCGCCCATCCATCATCACGTGGATACCGCCGTCTTGAGGCATACGGCGCTCGGCGATGTCAAGTCCCGCCATGATCTTGATGCGGCTCGATATTGCAGGCAGCATCTTGTACGGCGGTTTGATCTTCTCGTACAGCGAACCGTCCACGCGATATCTCACGCGAAGAAAGTTGTCGTCGGGTTCTATATGTATGTCCGAGGCGCCTTCCCGAACGGCGTGGAAGACCAGGTAGTTAACGAGCTTGATCACCGGCGAACCTTCGGCGGCGGCCTCTATGTCCGTTATGTCTTCGATCTTCTCTTCGACCAGAGACAGCTCGCTGGCGTCGGACTCGTCGAATATCTCGTCGATAACGAACACGTTGGCGGAGGGAAGGTGGTTCTCCAGCGTTGCGGCGATGTCCTTCGTTGTTGCGCAAACGATGACCACTTCGCAACCGGTGAGGCGCTGGACTTCCTCCACGAGGAACACGTTCGCCGGCTCGGTTACCGCCAGTACCAGGCGATTGCGAATCTTGAACAGCGGTAGCACCGAGTGTTTCTCGAGGAATTCCCGGGTAAGCAGTTCGATTACCTTTGCATCGGTGATCTTTGGGGAGATGTGGGCAAAGGGTACTTCGCATCCCTCGGCGAGGGCCTCCATGATCTGGTCTTCAGTACACAGATTCATCTGGAGCAGCACTTCACCCAGCAGCAGTGTGCCATCGGTGCCTCGCTGGTACTCCAGCGCGCTGGTCACCTCTTCGTCGGTCAGCACGCCCCTGCGTATCAGGAGCTGCCCCAACTGGAGCTTTCTGGCTTTGGTAGGTGTACTGATCACTGTACGGCGGCCTCTCTTTGCTGCTTACGCACCTGCTACTCTGACGGCATCGCTGGTGTTTTCAAAAACCTCGAATACCAGATTGAGTCGCGTTATCTCCAGGATTGTGGCGACATTCTCGTCACACCTGGCCAACCGTACCTGACCGAACTTCTCGTGCAGCGAATCCTGCGTGTCCAGCAGGTATTCCAGTAAGGTTGAATCGATAAACGTGATCTCCTCCATGTCGACTATCACATCGACCACCGCGTCGCTCATGAGTTGGTGGTCCACAACTTCCTTAAACGCATCGAGCGTGTCCTCGGTAAGCTCGCCCTTGGGCTTCAGGATGACCGCGTGTCCGTAATCTTCTACCGGTATGCTCATTTCGTTCCCCCGGGGTCATCACAAAGGACGACCGTTTCGGCGGGCATGTGCAGTTCATCCAGCAGCGCATCGAGATCCCACGACAGGAATTCCACGACCAATGAACCATCGAACTGCAAACCGGCGTTGTCTTCTATCTCCTTGCGAACGACATCAATGGGCAGATCCTTTCTATATATTCGGTCGGAGGTCATCGCGTCGAAGCTGTCGGCGAGCCCCACGATCAGTGAGTCCATGGACAACTCCTCGGCGTGTAATCCGTTTGGATATCCCTTACCGTCAAGCCGCTCGTGGTGAGATAGAATGCCCGGAATAATGTCGTCAAGCTGGCGGATTCCACCCAGTATCTTTGCGCCTAGAAGCGGGTGGCTTTTCATCTCGGTGTATTCATCGTCGGTGAGTTTTCCGGCCTTGCAGAGTACAGCTTCGGGTACGCCAATCTTGCCGATGTCGTGCAGCAGACCGGCGAGGTATATCCGGTGGACGCGTTCGGCGTCGAAACCGACCTTTTCTGCCAGACGACGCGAAATCAAAGCCACCCGGCGCGAATGACCACACGTGTAGGGATCCTTGGCGTCGATGGTTGCCGACAGTGCGTGCAACACGCCCATCAGCAAATCCTGCAGGTCGCCGTACAGGCGGCTGTTGGCAAGGAAGACCGCTGACTGGTTACCAATCGAACTCAGGAGTTTCAGGTCGACACTGTCGAATTCCCGATCGAGTTTGTCTATGCTTATCAGTATCCCACAGGGTGGTCCGTCTGCAACAAGGGGCACCGATACGAGTCTGCGAATCTGCCCGTCTGGCCATTGATCCTCTTCGTGCTGGAAGTGGTTGTCCACAACACCGCGATTGTCATCACCAAAACGGGGAACCATGTACTTCGACGCCAGTAGAGCCAATTGCTTGTCGTCGAGCCCGCATCCGCCTGCCACTACGATCATCTCCTGGGCCTCGGCGCTTTTGGCATTCGGGTAGACTATTGCCACCGCGGTACTTACACCCATAACTTCCACGAGTTCTTCACAGACATTCTGCAAATAGGCCTTGGGGCGTTGGGTAAGCTGCATGGACCCGCTGATACGATAGACCAGTGAGAGTTCCTCGTAGGTGGTCGCCAGATTGTTCGAGAGCGTGGCGAGTTCATCGGTGCTGGTGTGGCAGGCCGTTTCGGCGCCCAGCATCTGCTCGAGCAGCCCGGCGAGCTGTTTGGGAGATAGCCCGGCGCGATCGCAGGCCTCTTGCCCAAGCTTCGACATATACTCGCGGTCCAACTGCATCTTGTCGCAGATGCGGGCGAGGTACTCTTCGTCCAGCATCGACGCCACGGGCATACACGCCACGACCGAACCGATAACTCTCCGCCGGCGTTTGACTGGTAGAGCGACAATTGCGCATCCGCACTTCGAGGTGGCAAGTTCGGGAGCCTTCGTTTTGCTTACGGTCGCAGCCGCTTCTGCGGTGGCAGCGGAGCATGATGCGTCGGCGTCGCAGATCATGCGGCAGAATTCGCATGGCGATTCAGATCGTCCGACAGCCATTCCTTCGTCATCGCGCACCGAGAAGTAGACCCCCAGGTCCGACAGGCGGACACTGAGATTCTGAGCGATCCTCTCGAGCATTGCGTTATGACGCAATTGGGCTGTTTCGATCATATCCATGCAGTATTATGCTCCGGCGGGTGCTTCCTGCGATTCGCCAACAAGTTCGATGACCTTACCGAGTACTTCTCGCGGCGAGAACGGTTTTGCCAGCACGGCGGCTATTCCCGCCTCGATCATCTCGGGGGGCTCGACGTCAAATCCCCTTGCGGTGAGCATCATAGCCGGGATGTCCCTCGTAGACTCCGACTGCCTCAGGGCCTTGCAGAGTTCCACTCCGCTCATGTAAGGCATCTGGTAGTCGGTAATCAGCATATCGGGGGGATCGGCCTGGCAGAGTTCCAGCGCCTCCTCACCGTCCTCGGCGGTCTGCACATCGTACCCTGCATTAGTGAGTTTCATCGAAACTACGTGCAGGATATGTGCCTCGTCGTCTGCTACAACTATCCTTTTACTCATTTCTCCATTCCTCTTGGTTGAGCTTGTCTCATTGTCCTGAGGTATTCCCCGTCGGGGATCAACTCAAGACCGGTAGTTCAAAGCTGAAGGTGCTTCCTTCACCTTCCTCAGAAATCACTGAAAGTTCACCACTGTGAACGCTCTCGACAATATGTTTGACCAGCGTAAGCCCCAGGCCCGTTCCCTTGGCGAGCTTCTTGTTGGCCTTTACGCGGTAGAATTTTTCGAAGATATGAGGCAGGTCTACCGCGGGGATACCCGCACCATCATCCACAACAGCACATACCGCCACACCGCGACGTTCGTCCACCGTGACTTCCACGACTATCTTTCCATTGTCCGGGGTATATTTTATGGCATTGGACACGAGATTCATCGTGGCCTGGTAGATCATGTCCGCGTCGGCTTCGACCTGGTAGAAGACCGGCGCCAGGCGTTCCTCCAGTTCAATGCCTTTGAGTCTCGCCTGGGGCGCAGCCACATCGAGAACGCGCTTAACCACACCGGTCAGACTGATCGGTTCGCGGACAACCTTTACAACTCCCGATTCGATGCGAGATATGTTCAGGATGTTCTCAATGAGGCGATGCAGGCGATCGGTCTCACCGGAGATGATATCGTAGAAATCCCGCGTCGTCTGCTCGTCTTCGGCCTCACCGTCGATAAGCATCTCGATGTAGGCTTTGATCGAAGCCAACGGAGTCTTGAGCTCGTGTGAAACGTTCGAAACGAAGTCCGTTTTCATCCTCGCGATTTCCTTCTCGCGAGTTATGTCGTGCAAAACGGCGACAACACCCGAAACCTCGTTGTTTGAGGCATCGACGCAACTGAGGGTGATGGTGAAGGTCTTGGCGTCTCCATTCTTGTCGATACTGTGCTCGACGACCTTGCGCTTGGAACTGCGACTGTGGTTGCGAGTTTCCCGTATCAACCGCACCAGGCTACCATCCGAGAGTATCCGGTCGATGTTCTTTCGCTGCGAAGTATCGAGCTTGAAGTCCAGCAATTCCTCTGCCGCTTCGTTGGCGAGAAGAAGTTCGTCGAACCGGTTAGTGACGATCACAGCGTCGGAGATCGAGAAGATAATCGCTTCGGTGTGGTCTTTCTCGGCTGAGGTGATCCGGCTTTGTATCTGAAGTTCGCGTGTTTGGCTCCGGAGCGACTCGACCTCTTCCTGAACGCTCGACAGCAGTTTGTTCAAGGGACCGGTCACCTCGTTCAGTTCGTTGTTTCCACGAACCATGACCATCCCGACCTTACCGGTGCGGGTCATTTCGCTGATTTGCCTGGAAACCTCCGACATCGCCCTGTGCGTACTGCGCCAGAAGACCAGAAGCATCAGAATGGTCAACGCGGCGATCAGGGCAAGGACCAGGTAGTTCACGCCCGACGACAGCACACCATGCCCCTTCATAGCCATCATGGTGGCGTAATACGCCGCACTGGCTCCCATCAAAACTAAGGCAATCGTTGTCAGTCCTAATCGTTTGGCGGTAGTCACTTCATCCTCCTGGCTTATCGCAAGCCCGGACCGGGGGGGGGGTAACCCCATCTATCAATCCGGCACGGTGTGTAGACCGCGCCGGTACGCACAGTTATTCCATGGTCAGGTTCAGCCTGACTCCTTCCTTCTCCACGACACAAGCCTGAGAGTCGATCTTGACTACTCGAAACCCATTAATTACGCCACCGACTCCGAGTACAGTTCCATTGATAATCGCAATTGGCACGCGACCGGTAATCGTACTCTCCAGGTGAAGCTTATCGCCCTGTTCCTTGATGAGTTTTGTCTTGCGCGCGAGTTCTATATCCCGCTTGCTTTTCTCATCTTCGACAACGCCAACCTTGCTGTTCGGACCAGCGGTTTCTTTGACGCGCGGGAAGATTGCCGGGTCCGGCATGAAGATATCTCGGGTTATCGCACTGGCGGCGCCTTTCGGCAGATCCGCCTTGGGGGTCTTGGCGCCCGGCGTCTGTACAACCGCGCTGCCTGCTCCCTGATTCCTCGGGTCGCCGCCGAATGCCACACCTGCGGGATCAGTCGCCGCGGTAGCTGCCTGCGGAGAACTTTTCAGGAGCATCTTGCCAACAAAAAACACCGCTATCAACAGCAGCGCGACCAGTATGACGGCCTTCTTCTTGTCGCGGGCAAATTCCGCCATCAACCGCGCCTTTAACATTTTTATGCCGTTGTTGTTCTGGGCCATTTCTTATTTCTCCGTCAGTTCCATAACACCGCGGGAACAACGGTCGGATTAACTCTCGCTAAAGTAGATGTTCAATTGCAATTCTATTTCCAGTTTTGAGTCGTCCTTGTCAAGCAACCTGGTCATCTTGAGCTTCTGTATTCTCGTGAGCCTCTCCATCTCGTCGATGCGCTTGAAGAAATCGACGCTGGTGAGGTAAGAACCCCTGAATCGCATGATAATCGGAAGGGTGTGGAACAGGTCCTCTCGCGTCGGGCTGCCCGGCTCGATCAATTGATCGGAAAACTCCTCGTCGCCCAGATGGGCAGATATATCTCTGAGGAAACCACCGAGTTCCTGTCGGGCAGGCAAACGCCGGTTGAAGTTCCTGTAACGCTTGCGCATCTCCGCGATCTGCGCCAGGAACCTGGGCACGACCGCAACGGTCTTGGCCTGCGTCTTCAAAGTCGCTTTGGTGGTCGTTATCACTGTATCGAGTTCATTGAGCCTCTTGTCCTGCCCTCGGTAGACAAACCCGATGGCGCTTGCGATCATCGCAACGAGTATTCCCGAGACTATGCAAGTGTCTTTTCCTAATCGCATCGGTTTGGACTCCTTCTAGCGAACCACGTAGCAGCTCGCCCGGAACTCCTTAGCCGCCTTCTTGCGGAAGACGATGTTTTTGGCGTAGCCCATGACCACTTCCTCGAAAAACGGGCTGGCTGACAAACTTGCTATAAAATTCGCGACGTCAACGTTGTTGGGACTCAGGCCCGTTATTGTCAACTTCAGGCGGTTGACGACCTTAGTCCTCTTCTTGCCCGCCCTTCTGGGGCCAGCGGCGCTCGGAACCCCGCGCGCCGCGCGCTTGATATCAAGTCCCACAGGCTTGGCGGACAATTCAAGACTCGTCAGCGTCGTGCTTTCCGGTAGTATTTGCCCAAGTTCACCGAGAATGTCCATCGCATTGATTCTGCTTCCCAGGCGGTTGTCTATCTGCTGCTTGATCATCAGATCCGATAGCTGCTTCTGCAGATCGTACATCATTTCGACCTGCCTGGTCCTGTTGGCCGATTGGGTGGCGAGGTCGCTCATTTGCGCTTCGGCGTAGGCGACGCGTTCCTCGTTGAAGTATCCCAGGCTGACCAGCGAAGTAAACACTATCCCCAGCAGGTATCCCTGGCGGACAAGGCGTGCGCGCGATGCGCGTTTAATCGTTATCCGTTCAGGCAGAAAGTCGACGGTCATCTTTGGCCTCCTTTCTGTGAGGAGCTATATCCTCGTCCCGCATCGCCATACCTGAAGCCACCGCCCATTCGGACATGGGTGTCCGGCGCCCCGAGCCCGGCATTGCGCGCGAGACGTCAATCCCTCGCAGCGGTTGGGCCACGTTGCATTCAATTCCCAGGTTGTCGGTTAACAGTTCTATGACGGCAGGATCGTACACTTCGCCCCCAGCCATCAGCACGGTGTTTGGTCTGAGTCCGCGGAATGTTACGCTGCAGTACCTCAGGCAGAGACCGATTTCTCTGGCAAGCTCTTCGACCATGCCCCGGACGGCGTCGCGAATTGTCCAGTCGACGTCGCTGCGAGTCTCTTCGGGGTCATCGTGATCGGACCTGCGATTACCGCCAAGGAACTTCGCGTGTTCCTGCATTATTCGAGCCCTGAGTTCGACCGCTTCGGCGAGGTCCAGGTTCAACTGGTCGGCAACGACCTGATCGAACGCCCTACCGCCGATATCAATAACTTTGATGAATACCACTTGTCGTCCGCGTGCGACAATCACGCGGGTCGCCCGGGCGCCGAGGTCGAGGATTACCGAGACGGTATCACGGTCGGCATCCCGCCTCAGCGAGCGTTTCGCCATCCTGAATACAGCCAGCGGTTCGGGGAATATGTGTTCGGGGTCAAGTCCCACCGCCTTGAGCATTTTCAGGTGACCCTCAATGGATTCCTCTGAGACCGCCAGCATGATAATCTCGCTTCGCGTTTCCGAACCGCTGCGCACTTCTCCGGCATCCACGTATTTGAGGCGATCGGGGACCACGTCAAAGGGGAATCGGTCCTGGGCCTCCCATTGCATCGCCTTCTCCATTTCATCTCTGGAAAGTTTTTCCAGACGCACGTTCTTAATGTTCACTTCACTGCCCGATAGCGACGAAACACTCCTGCGCCCCTTGAAGTCCCCCTTGCGGAGTATCTCCCGGACGGCGGCAACGGTCATCTCATATCTCTGCTTCGGATCGCCCGCTACACCCGGAAACTGCCACTGTCCGCATGCGCGTACGAACAGCGAACCGCCTGCTTCACCCAGTTGCAGAACCTTGATACTGTCGGTACCGATGTCCAATGCAATTGGCCACGGTTCTTTTCGCCGCAAAAACCTCATCGTCCTTCTCGCCTCTCTTCCAGACAATCACGCCCGCAATCGGGCAAAGGTCACTCGTCAACGGTAACGCTCACCGTTCCGGTAACCGAACTTACCGTCACGTTGAACGTGTTTCTGCCTGCGCGTAACACTATATTACACTGCCTGTTAGGCACGCCTATCGGGTCGAATGTCACCAACCCGCCTCCTGAGACCGTTACTATATCCAATTGCGACAATTCCTTATCGACTCTAAAGTCAGTCGTGTATGCATTGTTAGTAATCGGATGAATCAGCACGCCACTTTCGTTAGACAACCAATAGCTTTCACGGTTTACGTCAAAGCCTACCGTGATATCCTTCTGCGTCGCGATCGCCATGTCCTGGGCATACTGCAAGTCCGAAGCCACTCGCCTCGCCCCTGCCACCGTCACGGAGTAATCGCTCGAACCGAGAAGCGGGACCACGACGGTGGCGGCAATGACGATCACTATCACCGTCATCAGTACTTCCGTCAGCGTGAAACCGCCGGCGGTCATCGCCGTATTGTTCCTGTTCGCATTAGTCATCCCAGGAAATCACCTCCACGTACGGTATGCTGGCGTCGTAAAGTTCCTTTACCTGCTCGGGAGTCATGGCTATGTCTTTCGCGATGAACACTTCGTCGACAGGCCCTGCCCACGGACGCTGGCCCGGTACGGTCGGGCAGTCACCGATCCAGGCCTCAATGTCACCGTCGTCCTTGATGTTGTCATGCAACGTGTTGCTCCTGGTTCCGTCCACTTCACCGTTGAGATAGACTCGCATCCGTCGCGCATCTTTATCGAACGTACAGACCACAAAATACCATTGCCCCAGTTGGAGTGGCGTCAGCCCGTAAAGTACGGTGTGAGTGTCCTTCACCCGCAGGGTGAAGCGTAATCTGCGATTGCTGTGGACGGCGATTTCCCAATGCCTGTTTGTCGTATTGACACCCCAGGCTCGCGAGATAATCCGGGGATATGTACTTGCCCAGGCATCGGCCCGAACCCAGACGCCAAACGTCACGCGAGGCCATTCCACCTTCTCCATTTCACCGAGATTGACGTAATCGTTGCTCCCGCGGAACTCGGCAGCGGTGTCGGAGTCGCCGAGAATCGCTCCATCGACGCCGCGGATGACGCCATTTACGTACCTCCCGTCATCTCTCCGCTGCTCGTCGACGACCGTAAACCCCGAATCACCCATGCGCCACCAGTATCTCGGGTTGAGATCGACCATTTTCTTGGCGTATTCGCTGGTGAGCCTGACGGTCATCGCGACGGTCTGCGAAACCCCGCCCTCCGTACCCGTGGCGACTATTTGGTAATCGTTGGGAACTGACGTCGCGGTGATGTAGAACTCGTATCCGCCATCGCCGGCTGCGACGTGGTACGGACCGTTGGGCGCCGCGGCGGAACCGAACGGTACGGCGCGGGTCTGAAGAGCGTAAAGCCCGTGCTGCAGGCCCGATTCGGCGAGATATCTCGCCTCCGAAACCAGTATAAGATTGCCCGTGCTGGCGGTCTTGACCTGCGAACCGTAGATGTAGCTGATCCCCACCACAGAGGCGGTGGCAATCAGCATCAGCACCATAAGCAGCGCAAATCCGCCGGATCTGCGACTGGTGTCTGTCAATCTGTCAGCTATTGTCGCACTCATTTAATCTTCCCGTACAACCAGATGATAATCGCCGTCGTCCATGTAGAGATCGGCGAGCTTGCTGGCTCGCATGGACGACGAACTACGCAGTTCCACGGCGCCGGGACCTTCACCGACCGTCACTTCTATCTGCAGCACTTCAGATGTAGGTATCGCCGGCGATGCAGTGAACTTGAGCGACGTGACGTCCGTGGCCAGAGTCTCCTGTACAGCCCACTGCGGATGCGTTAGCCAGGCAATGGCAGTGGGAAGATCGGTGGCTATCTGCACTGTCATCGAATTCTCCCATATATCTTTCCACTCCTGCGGCCAGAATACCGGGAGCACCGGACGGTAACGCGTTACCTCGCCCGTCGCCGGGTTGCTCCTAACCATCCGCATCTCAGTCAGCTCGATATCTCCGTTGCCGTTGGCGTCGTCCAGCCAATACACCAGCGTGTTCGAGTCGCCGGCGGTGATGAGTTTGGACTTGTTTACGTCCCGTTCAATGCGCCGCAGCGAATTGCGCGCGATCTGAATATTGCGGTAGAAGTCCTCCGAATATTCCTGCGCCGTCGTCAGCGCCATTGTCATGGACACCACCGCCAGGGAGACAATCGACATGACCATCATCGACATCAACATCTCGGCGAGCGTGAATCCTTTGGCTTTTTGAATCATTATGCACTTCCCGTCGCCGGTCACTGAGGCTTGTGAACCATGCGTCTGAGGGTCAGGAGTTCGTTTCCCTTGAATGACATTATTACTTCGACCCGGACGAAATTCGCGTCCTCGCCCAAGTCCTGCCCGGCGACGTGGATGTAGCGTACCACTACCTCACGCTGCAAACCCTCAGTCGCCACTCCGCCGATGGTTTCGTTGTTCCTACCGACAACTCTACTGATGGACTTGTTGTAGCCATCCTCGTAGCCGTCGAAGTCGTCAATGTTGTCAAAAAGCACCCTCCCCGATTCCCCGCTGTCAGGGCCCATTCCGTCAGATCCCTGGGGATCGTCGAACGGTTTGGAGAGAATCTCTTCCATCATTTCGCGTCCGAAGGACAGCGCAAGGGTCCTGCGGGCGTCTTCCTGCTCGTTCTGGGCGCCCGCGCTGAACGGAAGCAAAACCGCAGAGGCGCCCATCGCCAGCATCGTCGATGCCAACAACGCCTCCATCAACGTCATACCACGCCTGAATTGAAAGTTCTTCGCTCTCATCATCACATGCAATACCTCGTCGCTGTCGGGCCATAAGCCCTGGGGTACCAGACTATTGCAATAGCCGCCTGCCCGTGGAGCCCTCCGCAGTCCGACCCTTGCGCTCCATAATCAAGTTTACGAAACAGGTCGTTTCGGGGCACTTTCTAATCGCTTTATCGTCCCTTATCTCAACCCACTTGATTTGCGCTTACGATAGAGGAGATGGGAACTTTCGTGGAAAACACCCGCCCGGGATCTGGAGCCCCCAACCGACGCGCTACTGCCCGGTAGAAACTGCGCTGCGACACTCATCGAGAAGCTGGTTCACCTTGAACGGTTTGAACAGAACGGAACTGAGCCCCTCACGATTTGCACGAACTATCGAATGCTTGGGATCGTACCCGAACGCCGTCATCAGAATCACCGCGGTATCGCTCGAAGCACTCCGGGCGGCATCGAATACCTCGTAACCGTCTGCGCCGGGCATCTTGATGTCCGAAATGATCAGATCGTACTTTCGGGCGGAAATCTTCTCGATCGCCTCCCGCCCGTCACACGCAAGGTCCACGATACATCCGCACGGTTGCAGAACGTCGCAGACGGTTTCGCGGAGAAGCGGTTCATCGTCGGCCACCAGCACGCACTTACCGGCGAGGACCGCGTCGAGTCCGCGTGAATCGGCGGTGCCCGTAACCGCCCCCACAGACGAACTGCTCCAGGCAGTCAGGGATTTGCGGGCCTGACACGCACGATCGATTATCGCGCCAAGGCGCTTGCGAAGCTCGTCGATACCGATGTAATCCTCCATCAGCTCCGTGGCGTCGGTGACTATGTCGTTGATGGGCCCGGCGAGCTCCGCCGACATCGAACCGGTCAACTGCGTGTGCGTGCTGTACCGTTCGGCCACAAGCAGGTTGAGGATGTGCAGCGAAATGGCCACGTAGTTCGCGAATATTTCGGCAAACTGGCGGTCTTCCTCGCTGAACGCCGCCAGACTATCGGACTCGACGTGCAAAACGCCGATCACCCTGTCGCCCAGCAGCAGAGGCACGGTGAGACAGCTTCTCGCGTCGGGCATGCCCTGGAGGTAAAGAGCGTCTTTCGAAACGTCGGGGCAGATGTAGCTTCGCCCCGTCGAGGCGACGTAACCGCATATCCCATTACCCTCGGTGCGCGCGAAAATCTCGAATTCCAGGGCGCTTTGGCTGAGCCCCTCGGAAACGATGATCTCGAGGCGATTAGTATTCTGGTCCAGCAGAAGAACCGCGAAATGCTGATAGTCCAGAACGTCGCGGCTGCAACTCATAATCCTTTCTTCCAGCAATCGAAGGCGCTGGCCTGCATCCAAGCGCGACAGCGTCTCGAAATCCAGATGCACTAACTCCCGCCCTGCCCGGTCGATCGCGTTGAGTTTGAGCTGCTGGCGCCGCTGGGTGCTTGCATCGACGGCGACCGCGGCGATATGCCTGAGATTCCCATCGATGTCGCGAACGGGCGAACAGATCACCTCGATGTATCTCCGGTCGTCAGGCATGAGCGAAAATCGCCTTCCGCGGTCGTCGCGACTTTCCTCGCTCCGATCGAACTCGTCGAATGCCCCCACGCAAATCCTCCGCAGCGGATTCAGCACTTCCGCCGGGAATTGTCGAAGGCGCCGATTGGCCCATACAAGCTCACCGGCGCGATCGACAATACCGACGCCGTCGCCAATAGTATCGAGTACCGCCGCGGCCTGCCGGGTAACGGACCCCCGCTCCAGCGGAAGGAAGTCGGCGGTCTCCGAGAGGACGGCGGCGTACTCCTGGCGCCCAATCTCTGAAAGAGCTTCGTCGAGTTCCTCGGTAACGTGAACGTCAAAGTGCTCAGAAAGGAACCCCAACACTCCCTGCGCCTCGAGGGCAGGTCCGTGCAAGACCAACAGTTTTCGAGCTTTTTCTTGCTCCGCCATCAATCCACCGGCTTGCGATCGCCTACAAGATGATTATATGACTGTTATTACCACTTTTCCAACAATTATCAACATGCTGAGGTATTTATTTCTTGTCTTCGATCTTCTGCACCTCGACCTGCACGGCCGTAATGTTAGCCCGCGCGGTCTGGATCTTCTCGACCAACTGGGGATATCGACTGATGTTCCTCGCAAGCCAGTCGTCTTTCTTCAACTCATCGAGGATACCCTCAAGGCGGGCGATCTTGCTTGCGACGAGGGCCTTTACATCACCACCGCCCTTTCGAATATGGAGTTCCTTTTCGAGATTGGGCAGGTCGAGGAGTATCTGACGAATCTTGCGGTCCAGGGCGTCTTTCTCCGCTTTGGTTTTCAATTCCGCGAGGATCTTGCTGCAGCGGGCCTTGGCTTCGGGTGAGTAGTTGACCCCCTCGGGGATCGGCCAGTTATCCGTTCGAAAAGTTGGAATTGGCAGACGCTCCCGACCGACGAGGTTGCCTGTAGGCCAACTCGCCCATCCGTATCGGACGGCGACGGGAGCCTTTACCAGATCGCTCCGGACTTCGATGCACGGTTTTTCGCCAAGTCGGGTGTGTTTGGCTTTGGCGGGATACCAGCGACGATCGCTACCGGCGATTATGAAGCCCAGGAACTCGGCGTTGCCTTCTCTGGGGCACGGTAACACCTGCCAATAAGCATTTTTCTTTATGTGCTTCCATTTTTCGTAAACAATGGGGTCGCTGTCGAAGAAGAGGTATACCTTGTCGTCCTTGACCTTCATCTCCTTGTACTCATTTCCGCGATGGACAACAGGTTTCTTGTAGACCTTCGCCAATGCCCATAGCGAGGCGTATTCGGCTACGGGGAGCTTCTCTCCCGGATGAATGTACGAGTTCCCGGACGGATAGGTCGCGATCATTGCCGCGTTGGGATCCTTCGCCAGGGCGCGGCGCTGGATATCTCGAATAATGGCGTAGCCCTCGGCGATGGTGGCGATTTCCGGATCGGTACCGAATGTGCCCCACCCGGGCTGGCTGATGCATCCGAATGGCAGGGTGTCGTCGCCGAACGCTTTGCGGAACGAGACGGGGACTTTCGGGAACGTGTATTCGTACCTGGTCCAACAAAGAAAATTGTTGTTCTCGCCCTGGTAGTAAAGCACTCCCCGTATTCCGAGGTTCCGTATGGGCATGATGGTGGCGTTGAACAACCCCGCCGGCGGGCTCCATCCGCTACGTGGATCGCCCGGTTGCCTCGGAAGTCGCATGCGGCGGGGCTTCTTGCCTTCGGCCTTGGCGGCGGCGGCTTTTTTCTCGTATTCGACCTTGGCCTGGGCGCAGGCCTCCTTCCAGTCCGCCATTATCTGCTCGACCTTTTTCGGATCGTCCCACGTGGCGGTTTGGGCATCGTAGTCCTTGAGAACGGTCTTGATGATCTTGTTGTCGATACCGCTGAGTTCTTCACGCAGGCACCACGTTTGCCCGAGCGTTCCACCGCGGGCGACGTTGATGATTCCCACAGGCGTCTTGAGATAGCGATGCAGGAACATGCCAAAAAGATACGGAACGGCCGCAAATCTCCGGGCTGATTCAGGCGAACAGGTCTGCCACGCGATGTTCCCGCGGACGTCATCGAGCGGTTTGTACCAGGAATCGTTCCAGGCGATGTACCGTAGCCCGGGAAAATCGGCCGAAGCGCCTTCGCGATCCTTGCGGTTGAAATTACCCCATCCCATATTGCTCTGTCCCGCACAGATCCAGATCTCACCGATAAGGACGTTTTGCACGGCGATTGAAGAATCGCCGCTTTTGGCGATGATCCAGGTGGGCTGAAAACTGGCCTTGGCCGGGTCGAACTTGACCGACCACCGCCCGGTCGCGCCGCTCTTGGCTTGAATCGTCCGGGTCTTGAGTTTCGGCGGGTTCTTCTCTACATACTGAACGGTTACCGAGTAGCTATCGCCCTTTTCCGCTTCGGCGTCCTCTCCAACGGCCTTGGCGCCGACGTCGCTGTCCTGAGTGAGCGTAACGGTCACGTTCGCATTCGGTTTGGCGAAGCCCCAGACGGTGATCGGTTTTCCCTGCTGAAGCACCATATTGTCGGTGAAGATTTTCGCGAACCGGAATTCCGGCGGAGCTTTGTCTTTCGGGGCGGCGGTAAGGTTTGTCGCGGACATCACGATCGCCAGCAGTAGCGACAGGCTTGCAGCGCGGAATGGTCTCGGTATCGTACGCATAGTGTATCTCCGGAAAACGTTAACTGATCCCTGCGGGATCGTCTCGAATGAGTTTTTGCTACTCGTGCAGCAACTCCATTGCACCTTTACCGCGCAGCGTTGCGGCGAGTTTTTCGGCCAGTTCCAGGGGCGGTCCGCCACCGACGTCCATTTCCTTTATCAGATCCGATCCATCTTCCCGGGCGACCATGGCGGTGGCGATCCATTTCTCATCGACTCGGCAGAAGTGGACTGCGATGCAACTGTGGCAGTCGGCCTGGAGAGCGAACAGCACAGCGCGTTCAGCCGCCAGCGCCTCGAATGAATCGGGGTCGTTAATCGGCGCCAGGACCGGTGCCACCCCATCGTTTCCCACGAGCGTTTCAATGGCGAGCGCTCCCTGCCCAGCCGCGGGCATGATGTCGACGAGCGGGCGAATATGGCCCGCATATTTCTCGGTCAGACCGCCACGGATGAGTCCGGCCATCGCGAGTACCACGGCATCAAGTTTGCGATCCGAACCGGGCAGTGCTCGCTGCAGGCGGGTCTCGATATTACCGCGAATCGGCACGACGGTCACGTCGCTGCGCCATGCCTTTACCTGGGCGCCTCTCCGCAGGCTGCCCGTACCGACAGTCGCCCCTCCGGGAAGTTCCCGCAGGTCAACTCCGTCGCTGGTAACCAGCGCATCGCGGGGGTCGGCGCGAAGTGGAACCATCGATATTTCCAAATCGTCATCGAGGTAGGTTGGCACGTCTTTGGCGGAGTGGACGGCCAGATCGATCGAACCGTCCCGCAGCGCATCCTCGAGTTGCTCGGTAAAGAGCCCCTTTCCGCCAACATCAAGGAGCGGGCCTACCGTCTCGTCGCCGGTGGTGACAATCTCGACCAGTTCGGTCGTGACGTTTTCGTTTGCGGCTCGAATTGCCTCCGCCACGTGCCCCGACTGCGTCAGGGCCAGCATGCTTCGGCGCGTCCCGATTCTGATACATTTCATCGTAATCTCACACTGGGGTCATGGCGGCGCCCTAGCCGGTCTCGCTTCTACGCTTTCTCTTACCTTTGGTCTGGACGAGCGCAAATCGCTTTCTTGCGAGATCCAGCGCCTGACAGCGAAGTTCAAATTCCTCGTCAGTCTCGCCCGGCATGGCTCGGGCCTGGGAAATGGCCTCCCACGCCTCTTCTCGGTCAATGTCGCTGGCGGCTTCGCAATCGTCGGCCAGGATTATCAGCGTGTTCTCCCTGACCGTTGCAAACCCGCCTGCCAGGAAGAATTCCAGCGGGTCCCCCTTGGTCGGCTCAACGGTCAACACGCCTGAGCCAAGCATAGTTACCAGCGGGGTTCGCCCCCCCATCACGCCATACTGCCCGTCCATCGCCGGAAACACGACACTCACCGCGTCGCACGCGCACCGGCTGCCGACGGGGGTGTGTATCTCGCAACGAAACGGTTTCTTGTAGGGAGGCATCTTCTAAGTCCTGTGGCAATTGAGCGCCTGGGGTCTACGAAAATTTCTCCCAGCATATCAAATCGGCGGGAGATTTTCGTTTCTTTTCGCCGGGCGCATCTGCGGGGTATCCCATCACGAGCATTTCGATAATCTTCGCCGGGGCAGGTATGTCAAGTATCGCGCGACACTTGTCCTGGTCGAAATGTCCGATCCAGCAACTTCCCAGGCCTTCGGCGACCGCCGCCAGCGTCATGTGGTCTATGACAATCGCGCAGTCGACCGGTCCGGCCTGAATTCCGCAATACATCTCTCGCACCGGGTCCAGGGCAACCACCGCGACGACGACCTTAGCCTTGGCGATGAATTCCTGTTCCGCCGCTTCGGCCAGTCGGCTTTTCGTCTCGCCGTCGCGCACCACCACGTATTTCCATTCCTGAGTGTTCCTACCGGTGGGCGCCAGTATCCCCGCATCGAGGACGCGCGTAAGTACGTCGTCGTCGATGGCCCGGTCCTCGAACTTCCGCACACTGCGGCGCTGTCGTATGGCTTCGTAAACATCCATGTGTCTGTACTCCTATATAATATCCGGTTCATCCGCTATCGGAGGGGGAGACTGCGGATCGATAGGCAGTTTCGCCCCGCAGCACGCCGCGAACCCGGCGACAAAAGCAGTCAGTTGCCCCAGAACCGTGAATATCATGGTCACTTCCAATCCGCCACGACCGGAGACCGCAAACAAGCCCGACAGTATCGCCACAGAAACCGCGCCGGCTCCCACAAGATACGGAATTGGGCGGCGGACCAGATCCCACCGGACCGCCAGGAACAGATAGTACGCAACCAGAACTGCCAGTGTCATGCTATTCATCTCTTCATTCTCCTTTCGCCGGTGCGTCCGGCGAGGCTTGGGGCGGGTCCGCCCCAGCAGATTGGGGACTTGACGCATGCATTTTCCCGGCCGCTTCGGCGGCCTGTTCGACCCTGCCGACATACATGAATGCCTGCTCGGGCAAGTGATCCCACTTCCCGTCGCAGATCTCTTTGAAACATCTGACTGTCTCGGCCAGCGGAGTGAAGTCGCCGGGCTTACCGGTGAACACTTCGGCGGTGAAAAACGGTTGAGACAGGAACCGCTCTATGCGTCTTGCCCGGGCGACAATTCGCTTGTCTTCCTCGGACAACTCGTCTACGCCCAGTATAGCTATCAAATCCTGAAGATCACGATATCTCTGGAGTATCTGCTGAACTCGCCGCGCGGTATTGTAGTGTTCTTCGCCCACGATCTGCGGATCCAGGACCCGCGACGAACTGGCCAGCGGATCGACCGCGGGGTAGATACCCTTTTCGACTATCGATCGATCGAGCACAATAAACGCATCGAGGTGGGTCACCGCGGTCGCCGGCGCGGGGTCGGTCATGTCGTCGGCGGGCACGTAGACGGCCTGTACGGACGTAATGGCGCCGTCCCGCGTGGAGGTAATACGTTCCTGGAGTTCGCCCATCTCGGTAGCGAGAGTCGGTTGGTATCCAACGGCCGACGGCATGCGCCCCAGCAGCGCCGAGACCTCGGCCCCGGCCTGGCTGAACCGGAAGATATTATCGATGAACAGCAACGTTTCGTCGCCCTGGTCACGGAAGTATTCCGCCAGCGTCAGGGCGGACAGCGCCACCCTCAACCGCGCGCCGGGCGGTTCGTTCATCTGCCCGAAGACTAGTGCGGTCTTGTCGATCAGCCTTTCCCCGGTATCGCCGATGTCCATGTCCTGCATTTCAAGCCACATGTCGTTGCCTTCGCGGGTGCGTTCTCCGACTCCGGCAAAGACGCTGTATCCACCGTGCTGGGTGGCGATTCGCGTGATGAGTTCCTGTATGACAACGGTCTTTCCCAATCCAGCCCCGCCAAAGAGCCCCGTTTTTCCGCCGCGGACAAAGGGGCAGAGCAAATCGATGACCTTGATACCGGTCTCGAAAAGCTCGCTGGTGGACGTCAGTGCCTCGAAAGCAGGCGGTTTGGCATGTATGGAACGCCGCTCGGCGACCTCCACGGGCCCGCCGCCGTCAATCGGTTCGCCAAGCAGGTTGAATACCCGCCCGAGGACTTCTTCGCCGACGGGCATGGTCACCGGCGAACCGGTGTCGACCACCTCCATACCGCGGCAGAGACCGTCGGTACTGCCCAGCGCCACACACCGGGCCTGCCCGCCGCCAAGATGCTGCTGGACCTCCCCCGTCAGGTCGATCGGGACCTTGCCCTCGCACTTCACCTGAATTGCGTTGTAGATGGCGGGGACCTCCTGCTCGGGAAATTCCACATCAAACGTCGACCCTATTACCCTGACGACTTTACCTGTAGCAGCCATTTGTTCTTCCCGGTCCTGTGTTTACTCCAACGCAATGCGCCCGCCCATGATCTCGGCGAGTTCCGTGGTGATCTGCGCCTGGCGGACGCGATTGTATCTGACGGTCAGCTTTTGGATCATCTCATCGGCGGATTCTGTGGCCCCATGCATCGCAGCGATTCGCATCACCTGCTCGGATACGGCGGCATCCATGAAGCACTGGTATATCTTCTGCGTTACGGCGACGGGCAGGAGCCCCTGGAACAACTCCTCCGTCGACGGATGAAAATCGTAGGGAAGCAGTTCTTCGTCGGGACGGTTCTCGGCGAGGCTCGGAAGGTCGCTCATGGGCAAAATCTGCGCGATCGAAGCACTCTGCCGCCCTGCCGATATGAACTGCGTGTAGACTATTTCCAAATCGCTTATGCCGCCGGCGAGATATGCGTCCATCAATTCAGCGGCGACTTCGCGGATATCGTCGTAATCGGGCATGTCGGTGAAGTCGCGGTATTCCAGCTCGACCTGAACTCGGCGAAAGCGAAAGTGCTGGATCCCCCGCTTACCGATAACGTGAAGAAGCACCTTGTAACCACTTTCATGCAGTTGCTCCATTCGCTCGCGGGCAAGACGCAGAACTGCGGTGTTAAATGCGCCGCAGAGCCCGCGATTGGACGTTATCACCAACAGCACCAGCGTCTGGACGCCCTGGGGGACGGTCATCAGCGGATGATCGAGTTTCTCGGCGGGAAGGCGAGCGACAATATCGGCGACCATGCCCGCAAGATGGTCCGTGTAAGGCCTCGCCGCCGCAGCAAGATCGTGGGTGCGTTTGAATCGCGCAGCGGCAACCATCTCCATCGTCCGCGTTATCGTGCGGATGTTCTTTACGGCATTGGCGTGCTTCAGGATTCTTCTGGCTTTGGCCACGTGTAACTTTCCGGTCCGTCGATCAACGGACCTCTCGAATAGTCCACAAATCGAAAACTAAGATTCGGTTTCCTGCTGCTCTTGACCGCCGTCTTCCGGAGTAGCGTCTTCCTGGGCGGCTTTTTCCTCGCCTTCTCGCCGGGCTTTTTCCTCGGCTTCCTTCTCGAGGAGCTTGGTCTGGCGCACCGCACGCTTACGAACGCGCACCAGGTCGGTATATGCGGTCTCTTTATACTCGTCGATCAGGTGCCTGAGCCTCCTGATACGTCCGCTGTCCAGCGAGCGATCTTCCGCGATCTCCTCGTAGAACTCGCTGTGGTCGGCCTTTAGGTACTCCAACAGAGAGGTCTCGAACTCCGGTATCTCATCGACCGACAGATCGTCGAGAAGACCGCCGGTCGCGCAGAAAATCGCAATCGCCTGATCTATCGAATCCATCGGAGCGTATTGCATCTGCGTCAGAAGGCGAACTATTCTCTGACCGCGATCCAACTGCTTCTGGCTGGCGGGGTCGAGTTCCATGCCCATCTGCGCGAACGCTTCGAGTTCCCTGAATGATGCCAGGTCCAGACGCAGCGATTTGGCGACCTCCTTCATCGCCGGGTCCGCCGCCTTGTACCCGACCCTGCTTACCGAAATGCCCGCGTTGATCGCCGGACGAACGCCCGCAAAAAACAGTGACGGTTCCAGGTAGATCTGCCCGTCGGTGATCGAGATCAGGTTCGTGGGAATGTAAGCTGCAACCTCGCCTTCCTGCGTCTCGCATATCGGTAGCGCCGTCATCGAACCGCCCGACTTCTCCAGGCGATGGACTCGATACTCCCGCGGATCATCCTTGGCTTTGATATCAACTTTGGCCCGGGTAAAGCCCATCGGACCAACGTACACTTCATCTTCCGGATCAACCACCGGATCGTCATCGGAGGCGTCGGCGATCACGTACCGATCGGCGAGTTTACACGCTCGCTCCAGCAGGCGGCTGTGAAGGTAAAATACGTCGCCCGGATACGCCTCGCGACCCGGCGGGCGGCGCAGCAGCAGGGATATTTGCCTGTATGCGGCGGCCTGTTTGCTCAGGTCGTCGTAGATCACGAGCGTATGGCGCCCGTGTTCGTTCATAAAGTATTCGGCCATCGTACAACCGCTGTACGGGGCGATATACTGGAGGGGCGCCGGATCGGACGACGCGGCGGAAACAACGATTGTATGCGCCATTGCACCGTTTGTGCGGAGCGTTTCGACAACACCGGCGACCGTGGATTCCTTCTGCCCGACCGCCACGTACACGCACAGCACGCCGGTGTCCTTCTGGTTGATTATCGCATCGATGGCGATAGCGGTCTTACCGGTCTTCCGGTCGCCGATGATCAGTTCCCGCTGCCCGCGTCCGATCGGGGTCATCGAGTCTACCGCCTTCAGACCGGTGTGCAGCGGTTCGGTTACGGGCTGGCGCAGGGCGATACCCGGAGCGATAACTTCCACCGGGCGTGTTTCTTCCGACGCTATCGGTCCAAGTCCGTCGAGGGGCATCCCCAGCGGGTCGACAACTCGCCCGATCATCTCCATGCCTACCGGAACTTCCAGCAAGTGCCCGGCCGTATGAACGATTGTGCCTTCGCTGACATTCTCGGCACCGCTATAGATGACCGCGCCGATGGAGGTCTGTTCGAGGTTGAACACCTGCCCCATCGCCCCGCCCTCGAACTCGAGCATTTCGCCGGCCATTGCGTCGCCAAGACCGAATATCTGGGCGATACCGTCGCCAACCTCCAACACTCTTCCGACGTCGCTGACGTCCATCTCCCGCTTGAAACGGGCGATCTCTTCGCGAATCACACTGGTTATTTCATCAGCATTGAATTTCATTCGGGCGCATCCTCCCTGAGGGTCGCGGGCATTGCCGCCAGGGCTATTCTTCTGGCGAGACGGTTCGATAGTTTTTCGATCGATAGAGACAGCGACGCGTTATAGACCCTGTCGCCCACGCGGATCACGATCCCGCCGAGCATCTCCTCGTCGACATGACCGATCACAATAACCTCGCTGTCCAGTTCCTTTGAGATCATCTCGGTGACTTCGGCGTGACGTTGTTCATCGAGCGGCACCGCGGTTGTTACGTGTACTTCCAGCAGGCCTTTACGAATATTGAGCAGTTTCCTGAACTGCCCCGCCGCCGGACGGATAATCGAAAGGCGATTGCGCCTCCCCAGAATGGTCATAAACGCTTCGGCCAGTTCGCTCACCCGCCCGCAGAACACCCGCTGGACGAGTGCATCCCGCTGCGTCCGGGTCAGCATCGCGCGAGTCAACAGCGATTCAAAGCCCTCGATTTCGTCGAGCATCCGGACGATCTCGTCGAGTTCACCGACGATCTCTTCAGCACGATCGTCATCGGGCACGTTGTCCAGAAGCCCCTGGGCGTACGTGTTGGCCAGAGCGGCCATTTGGGGTTGCATTACCGTATCTGCGGACCCGGACACTATGAATCCTCCGCAACCCGTTCACCGATCGCTTTGATCGAAGCGTCCACGAGATGCTCGCGTACTTCCGGCGTCAGGGATTCATCGATGATACACCCCGCGATTTCTGCCGCCAGTTGTGCGGTCGCGTCTCTCATATCTCGGATCGCATGTGCCTTGGCTTTCTTGATATCCTTCACGCCCTTGCGAACGGATTCGCGAGCCTCGTTGCGGGCGGTCTCAACTATTTTCTCGCTCTCGGCCACCGCGTCCCGAGCTGCCCGGGCGAGAATTTCCTCTACCTCGGCGTCCGCGTTTTCGATCTTGGATTTGTACTCTTCCAGGAGGCTCTTGGCTTCGCTTTCGAAACGTTGGGTGCTTTCGATGGTCTCGACGATGTCCTGTTCGCGGTCCTGCAATTGCCTGACGATCGGTCCCCACGCCCACTTGCCCAGTACGAACAGCAGCAGACCGAAGATCAGGACCGCTGCGATAGCCTGCCCGAGGTCCCCGGGGTAAAACGGTTTACCGCCGGCGGCGTGCGCCGCTTCAACGGCGAATAGAATAACGCACGCACAAATCGCACCTGCGCCCCATCGAGTTGTCCGGTCCACTGGATGCCGCAAAACCCGCTCCTGCTGAAAGTCCTAAGCCTGCACAGCCAACATGCATACAAGTATCGCGAAAAGTATGGCGCCTTCGACCATGCCCGCGGCGATAATCATCGGGAGGAACATCGACCCGGCGGCCTCGGGCTGCCTGGCCATTGATTCGATGCAGGCCGAAGCAAGGCGGGAGATTGCAAGCCCGCCGCCGATAGCACACGCCGCAGCGCCGAAGCACCCTGCCAGAACGGTAATGCTCCCGACAATACCAGACTCTGACTTCTCATCGGGCTTGGCCTGGGCGGACTGACCGGCAGGCTTGCTGGTGCTACCGCTATCCTCCGCCATCACCGCGCCCGCGACGCAGGCGACAACAAGCAACATCATAGCGACTGTAACAGTTCTCGACATTTCCTGCTCCCTGTAACAACTATCTGTTTAGTGGGGTAACTATAAGCCCGCAAAGTACCACATACGTTCACCGCAGGCCAGTATAAAACACCTTCTGTCTTCCAATTTCCATCGCCTCGCCCTTCGGTCAGTGGGACGGTTCGGCATATAGACCGAGAAACACCGCCGTTAATACGGTGAAAATGAACGC
This sequence comes from uncultured Planctomycetaceae bacterium, assembly GCA_964607575.1. Classification (GTDB taxonomy): domain Bacteria; phylum Planctomycetota; class Phycisphaerae; order SM23-33; family SM23-33; genus BS750m-G57. The sequence goes on from CAZSLS010000011.1 coordinate 53,195, forward strand.
CTGCAACAGCGCTACTGCCATTTCCAGCATGCAGAGAACCGCACTGCCAACGATAACCACCGGCGTCACGTAGAACACGTCATTCAAGCCTTCATTCACCAGCGCCGTGGTTCCCTTGAGTACGAAAACCATCAGAATAGCAAGCATCGCATGCCCCGCTATCATGTTGGCGAAAAGCCTTATCATCAGAGCAAAGCACTTGGCGACAACCCCGATAAGTTCGAGGAATACCAGCGGAACGAGCATGATTACGCCCATAGCGCCCGGTATCTCCGGCGAGAGGCTCATGGCCCACAGTACCGGTGAGAGAATCCAGCACACCCACAAAGGCCACTTGCGACGCTTGTGACACTTCACCGCCGCATGCCGCAGCCCCGCAGCCATGATCGACAGGAGCGTGATACACGCCAGCGCCGCACAAATCGTCAGGACGGCGGTCGGAGTTGCGCCGATGGGGCGCCCCTTCATGAACGGGACATGCCACCGGACCCACGTCGAGATGGTTCCGAGCGGCGCCAGGCCGATGAGATTCATCCCCAGCACAAAAACGAAAAGCGTCACCAGCAGGGGCAGAAACCTGTAGGCCTTCGCGTCGTCGCGAAGCCCCGGACGGGCGATCGTGTCGCGCACGAACACAGTGAGGACCTCCAGCGCGTTATATCCGCCGGTCGGCAGTGCCGTCCGCCGCTTCGCTAGCGGCAGGATAGCGGCGATCAGTCCGACAGCCACGATGAGCATCGCGGCGATCGCACTGGACATCCACGTGACCGTCATTCCGCCAATGGTCACCTGGCAGCCGGGCCACGGCTGGTCCGCAAGGTGCTCCTTGAGATACTCCATCATGTTGAAATCGCTTGCTGCAAGCATCATGTCATCTCGTCAGTAGCATCCGATTCAAGATACAGCCTCTTCATCTCCGCCACGGGTCGGGGGGCTGATACCCCAGCGGTTGATGTCTCCCAACGCAGTGAGGAAGTCATCGTGGTGTATCGCCCTGGCCAACCATATAACCTCGCCGCTGAGCATGGCGACGTAGAACAGTCCCATCCACAACACCAGAACCAGCAGCGGAAGGTCAAACATCCACATCACCGCAAAAGTCGCACCGACAACTACGATCAACCTTACAAATCCGGACAGGAGCAGACCCATCGCAGCCATCGTCGGACCGCGAGTCGCAAGCTTTGCGATTATCATCGCACTGGTGCTCGTGGCCAGCAGGACTACGATGCTCGCGGCGCCCTGGGCGGCAAGACCGTCGAGACCGGCGAGGCGGTACGTAGGATACACACCGATTACCCAGGCAGCCAGCCCCAGCAAGATAATCCACGCCAGCGCGGCGGTCTTACTTGCTTGCATCTCCAGTTGCACCGCTACCACTATCACTCTCCGAATGATCCAGGTTCTTCCTGTGCTCGGTAAGCCACTTACGAAACTGCATACCGTCTCGAATTGCCCGATACAACGCACAAATCAGCCCGGTAACGCCCAACACCGCCGTAAAACCGGGCACGGTCTGCAGAGTAATATCGAGCCAGTACCCCCCCGCCGCAAACGCCACGACAATGATGGCGAATTCCACGCCTAACCAGGAATATCGCATCGCCTCGCGGCATTCTGTCTCATCATTGCGCATCGCCGTATCCACGCATCCGGTCTTCCCAGCGAGATAAAACAGATAAGATATTCCATGGCACGAGCAGTGTCAATCTCGCAGTTTGAACCAATAGCGACAATTGGCTCACCGCCAAACGCCTGTAGCGTTCCATGCACCACTCGGGCGGGACAAAACAACCGTTCTTACGCCTTCCGGCGCCTCCGGAGAATCAGCAGTCCGCCAAGCGCCAGCAGGCTCATCGTCGCCGGTTCGGGCGTCTCGGATCCGGGCATCGCAGGAGCGCCCCCGCCACCGGTACCGTCATATCCCCACTGGGCATTGAGTATCTGGAAGTCGTCGACGTCAACGTCGCCGTCGCCGTCGAAGTCGCAGCTCAGGCCCGCGCCTCTATCGCCCCACTGGGCATTGAGGAGCGCCAGGTCTTCTTCGTTGACTTTGTTGTCGCCGTTCGCGTCGCCCGGTTGCACGCCGGTTACCAGGTTTGTCAGGACCACGAACTCGTCGTTGAGGTACGCCAGGGAGTCCCACGTCCATTCCACAGGGGCGCCGACAGGCGAAAGCACTGTGATCTTAGCGACATCCGCGGGCTCCCAGGCAGACCCGACAACGCCGTCTATGATTACCATGTCTGACACCTTGAACAGCGCGACATCCACGCCACTGAAGTTAACGCCGGGAGCAAGACCGTCGACGAGTTGGATTGTCAGACCGTCGGCCATGTTCAATGTCCCGTAGACGTGGAGGCTGTCATCGATCGCAACCATCATACCACCGCCATCAACATCGCTCTGCGCGCCGGAGGTCAACGTCCACTCGACATCGGCATCAACGGGAACAGCACCGTCGATCAGCGTCAGGTTGGTCAGGTACGTGTCAGCGCCGAAACCGAACTCATCGCCGGGATCGCCGACATTGGAGGTCCCGCTGCCGGTACTCAGCTTCCCGCTGACCGTTATGTCCACGGTGGCCCCCGCCGCCGCGGTCGATTTTACCATCGAACCGTCGCCGAGTGTCAGGTTGGTCAGCGCGATCGTGGTCGCGGGCGAATCGATGGTCAGTGTCGCCCCGGCGGATGCTTCGATACCGCCGACCGTGACGAGGTTCGTGTCGCCCGCACTCAGCACCAGGGTGGAGTTCGATGCCGCCACGACGGTGGTGTTGGGAATGGATATCCCTCCGGTGGTGACGACCACTTCCTCGTTGGTCAGCCCGTAAAGGTGGAGGGTGTTGTTGGTGACGTGGGCGTTGGCGTGGATGTTCAGCGTACCGTTCGCCTCGGCCTGATAGGTGTAGGACATCGCGTAGGCGGTGTTCCAGGCGGCGAGTCCGGGCGGAACGGCGGACGCATCGTCGGTGTTGAGGGTCACCGTTTCTTCGGTCGATCCGTCGTTGCTGACGTCGTAGAGGAAAGTCTGAGTCCTGGTACCGCCGTTGCCCCAGGAGCGATGGTACATGCGAACGTCGTACCACGTGCCCGGTGTCAGACCGGTCAGAATGATCTCTCCGTTCATGTTATTGAAATTCATGTCGCGGAACACATCGGCCACAGCACCGGTCACGGGGGGATTGTTGCCGCCGTGACGTCCGGTCCCGACGAACGATCCGTTACCGGAGAAATCGTTGTCGAACGCCACCGTGTTGACCGTCGCGACCGTCCCGCTTCCGAAATCGATCTTGTGCGTATAGGTCTTGCCCGGGTCGATTTCGGAGTCAGCGTCGTTGGTGATGGGTATGTATGCCATCCCCGCCGCCCCTGCGCCGGAGGCGGCTGCGCCGCTGAAGGTCACCGTGTCGCCCTGTAGAGTCACCGTGCGGGCCGTCGAGTCATCGGACAGGTCCGAACCGCTCAGCGTGAACGCCGCGCCGCTTGCGGTGATGTCCAGCGAACCGAGATCAGCGAAACTAGTAACCGCCAGTGCGCTGGATGCGTTCAGCGTGGCGTCTTGGGGCACGTTCAGCAAATCGGTCGAAATACCGGCGGTTTCAACCACCAGCGAAGCACCGCTGCCGACGATGATCGCGTCGGCTCCGGTGGCTCCGGAGTCGGGGGCGAACGTTGTGATCCCGCCGGTTACCGCCAGCGTGGAACTCGTCAGCGCCAGAGTCGCGTGCTCGTTGAATGTGACTGCGCCTGTTCCGGTGAAGTTCTTCGCCGAGACGGTTATCGGAGCCCCGAGGGTTCCGACCGCGTTCATGTCAGCGACCGTCAGGTTACCGTTGACGCTGAAGTTGGTGGTCAGGTCGCCGCCGCCGGTGGCCGTCTGAAGCGCCCCGCGAACGGTCAATCCGGGCGTCGCGCCGGCGTTGTTGATCGTCGCAGGTCCGCCCGCGTTGACCGTCACGTTATTGAAGCTGGTGGTCTGGGCTACCGCGATCGTCAGGTCCGTAACGCCTCCCATCGTCAGGTCGCCCAGCGTGGGCGACGTGTCGCGCAGTGTTATCGCGGCGCTCGTCCCGGGCGTAGCGAGGTCTATCGCCAGGTTGGGCATGTCGATCTCTACGGTCCCGATGACGGCGGGGCCCGCGTAATCAAAGAGATCAACGACTTCGCCGCCGTCCAGCGCCCGGTCGTAGATGAACACCTCGTCGATAAGTCCGTTCATGTACTCGTGACCGGCGTAGTCGTCGCCGATCCACAACGACTGCCCCGGCTTCATGAACCGGGGCGTCCCGCCGTAGGCGATCGTTCGCTTGAGGTCGCCGTCGATGTAAAGCTTGAACTGCTTGTTCGGATCGTCGACGACGTAGGTCACTTGATACCATTGCCCAACGGCAAGGTCGCCGCCTTGCCCGTTGCTTCCCGTATGACCGGCGCCGATGTCCACACCGGTGCTGATCCAGCCTCCGCCGCTGCCGACGTCGGCGTGTATATCGGTCGCTCGCACCTTCACGTCAAATGTGGCGTCGCCGCCGATTCGCGTGCCGAGGATTCCATAATTAGTCGGTTCGGAGCTGATTTTCACCCATGCCGAAACGGTGAACTCAGACATGTCCAGCGCCGCGTCGTACGCGACGTTGATGTAGTCGCCGTTACCGTCAAAGTTCATCGCCTCACCCCGCATGCCGCCTCCGCCGACGGTCAACGCGGCGTCTCCGACCAGGGTCCCGTCCAGCGCGGCGCCGGCCGATCCAACGTTGGGGGCGACGCCCGCGGTAAGAGAATCAAACTCGTAGTGTGCGACCGCGCCGCTCGGCGCCGCGAGGGGAACGACGCTGGGACCCATCGTAAAGGCTCCGCCGGAAATCGTCAGCGTTCCAGTCGGGTCGGCAAGGTTCGACCCGTCGATCTCGATATTCTCATCGTCGGTGACCTCGACGGCTCCGAGGATCAGCCTGTCGGTTACCGTCAGCGTACCTGGAACGTTTACCGTTCCGCCGGTGTCCACCGTCGCGGTGTTCACCGTTCCGCCGGCCGCCAGCATCACCGTGCCCGGGCCGGTGAACGTCAGCGAGTCGGCCGTTACCGCACCGTCGATCTTGAGGGTGTACGTATCGTCGGTCGTGCCGAGCGTAACTGCCCGAGAAGCTATGCTTGGCACGGTCGGAAGCGTTATCGTGGCGGTCGCGGCGCTGTTTCCGTCGGCCTTTCCGGCCAGGATCGTCGTGTCGCCGGTGAAGATAAACTCCTCGGTGACCGCGGGGTCGTACGTTTTGTCACCGCCCGAACTTGACAGCTTCAGCGCGGTCCCGCTGTCCATATCGACAATGCTGCCGGCCGGGCCGATCGCGCCCGGATCGCCGAGGACCAGGGCGCCCTCCAGGATGTAGGTCGCCACGCCGCCGGTGTATCCGCCGATCGTGTCTGTGACAATCCACTGACCCGGTCCGTACTTTTCGATCTCCGGATCGGTGGTCGCGCCGAGGTTCAGCGCACCGAGGTTCACCTTCGGCGTGTTGTCGATAGTCAGGTATAGCGGGTCGAACGAGTTGTCCAACGTTGTGCTCTCCAGGTTGATGCTCAGATCGGCATCGCCGGTGAAGGTAAGTGTCGGCGCATCATCGTTCGTCACGTGCAGCGCGCCCAGCGTTACGTCGCTGATTACGTTAATCGTCGTCTCGGTCGTCATCAGCAGGTTCGTACCGGTCAGGTTCATCGGTCCGCTCAGGGCGCCGTCGTATCCGGTTCCTGCAAGTCCGTACTTGCTCGCCAGATATCCGGCGATGTTGTTAATGTCATCGGCGTTCAGGACGCCCTCGAAGATCAGCGCCTCGGCGATATCGGCGTTGGACGTCTCGGAGTTAACCCTGTACCCGCCCAGGGCCAGGCGGTCCATCCTGTAATTGGTGTTGTGCGATCCTATGTTATCAGTCACACGGTTAACGCCGTTGTCCCAGAAGCTCGCCTTCGGGTCTGCGTCGTTGGTTATTGTCCCGACGTGCAGGTGGAAATCGGTATCGGCTGAGCCTCCACCGTTGTAGATCCAACTGTCGGCATGCCAGTCGCTGGTCGTTGCGCCGTGGAATCCGAACAGGAAGTTACGGTCCATCGAACCGAAGACCCGTTCGTTGTCGCCGCCGGTGTAGCGGGCGACGGTGATCATCGTGTAGCCTGCGAGGCTGTTGAAGTTGTGGGTCGTGGAAAGGATATCGTCGGTGAAGGTCACCACGGGCCTTCCGTTCGGTCCGGCGGTGTTGTAGACCGGGGCGTTCCATGGGTTGTCGGCGTCGTTTCCGTTGCCCGAGATGTCCGCCCAATTGGTAACCGTCGCTCCGTTGGCGGGATTCGTCGCTCCGCCGTCATTGTTGATGTCGCTTGCGTCAATGTGGAACTGTAGCCCGCCGGGCATTTCAGCACCGGCGCCTTCGATGCTCAACACCCCGCCGGTCAGTTGCAGTTGCGCAGGACCTGCCGCCGGGCTCGCCGTCACGTCGCCGGTGGCGATGAAGCTGCCTGTGGCGCCCATGTCGAACGTTCCGCCGGTGGTGCTGAGTTTCCTGGTTGTCAGGCTGTTTCCGCTCAGTGCAAGCCCGCCTCCGCGGGATACGTCGACGCTGGCGACCGGGGTCCCGCCGCCGAGGCTGTTACCGGCTTGGAGGGTCAGCGTACCGCCGTTGACGGTGACGTCTGCGCCGTCGGCTACGAGCGTCGCGGCGCTGAGGTTCAGGTCGCCGTTCAGCGTGAGGGTCTGGGTGACCGTCAGGTTGCTGGGACCGCTGTACGTTCCGCCGGTGTTGGCGATCAACTCGTTAACGTTTACCGTGCCGGCAACGGACAGGCTGCCGTCGATCGTAACCGTTCCGGCGTCCAGCGTTCCGGCGACGGTTACCGTGCTGGCGGCGCCTATCGTCAGGTCTCCGGAGCCGAGGACGTTTCCGCCGACGTTAAGCGTGTAACCGTCGAGCGTCTGCATCGTCAGCGCACCGCTGGTCAGCGTCACGTGGTTGCTTGCGCTGCCGATCGTAACTGTGGCGGCGTGACCGTCTCCGTCCCGCCCCGCCGTCAGCGCGCCGCCGGTGCTGGCGACCGGGTTGTCGAACGCCACAGGCGTGGCGCTGCTGATCAGGACGACCTCGCCGCCGTTGATGGAGATCGGTGAGTCGTCGCCCAGCGGATTCGAGCCCGCCTGAGCGACCAACGCGCCGCCCTGCACGTCGAACGCCAGCGATCCGGTGGGATCGATGGTCGGAGCGGCGGCCTCGAGGATCAGATCGCCCGCGCCGGTCTTGACGATCGTCGCGTTGACTCCGGCTCCGACGGTGATCGGGCCTGGAGAGGTGTCCGCCAGCGTCTCGAACCCGTTGTCACCGGATACCAGCGCAGTGTCGGCGAAGATTACGCCACCGTCTGCTCCGCTGGTTGTCAGCACGCCTGGTGCACCGAAGGTCAGCGAACCGAGCGTCGCGGTCGAGGGGGTGACCATATCGAGCCCCGAGTTATCGGTTACGATAACATCAGTACCGCTCAGGTCGATCGCGTCGGTGACAATACCGCCGTACAACGCGCCGATTTGCGTATCATTCAGCGCCGAATCGTACACGTAGACGTCGTCCATCATACCGTCGAAGTAGATGGTGACGTGTTTGCCCATCTGGAACTCGAAGTTGGACATCGTGAAGTTGTGTGTCGTGGACGCCTCTTCGTCTCCGTCGACGTAGAACTTCCAATCGCCTCCGCCCGTGTTGGACACGGTCAACGCATAGTGATGCCATTGACCGTCGCTCGTGAATCTCTGCCTGGGGGCTCCGCCGAACACGTCTCCCTGAGCGTAAACGGGCGCGACGGGTTCAGCGTCCTGGATTATGAACCTGGCCCCGGCGTTCGAGTCGCTGGAGATTTGGGCGCCGTTCTGGGAACTGTCCATATTTGACCACCAAGCCAGGGTAAACGCACTTTCTCCGTCCAGCGGGTTGATACCGGCACCGAGTCCGATATAGCTGTCGCTACCGTTGAAATCCATCGCTCCGGTCCCTTTGTGTCCGGCGACGACCGTCGCTCCGCCGGTGATCGTCCCGTCGTATGTCGTGGCGCTTCCGGAGGAGTCCGGGACGGTTGACCCGGCGACGTCGTCGAACGAGTAATGTGCGATGGCGCCGACCGGGGCGGGGGCCGCGACTTCCGCGCCGGTGACCTGAATCGTACCGCCGGCGAGGTTCAGCGGAGCGGTCGACCCGCCCAGCGGGTGGTCGCCGCCTAACTGCAGCGTTCCGCCCGCGGCGGTGAATATAGTGCCTTCCGCCGCTCCGTCGCCGAGGTTTCGCAGGTCAAGACTGCCCGAACCGGCCTTGACCAGCGAGGTCGCCGCGGCGCCTTCGTTGTACGTACCGGGGTCGAACGCGCCGGTGGTGCGGATGATGACGCTTGTGTCGACGTCGATCGAGGTCGCGGTGGCGGACGGTGATCCGACAGTCACGTCGGCGGCGGTACCCACGGTCAGCGCGCCGAGCGTCAGACCGCTGGTGGAGGTCACGCCGGTCACTGCGCCCGGGGCGACCGTCGTTCCGCTGAAGGTCGTGTTTACCGCGACGCCGGTTATGCCCAACGTACCGCCATTGAGGCTCAGCGAGTCGAATTCGGCGGTCGAGTCAGTGGTCGCGATGAGGTTTGAATTCGCCGTCACCACAAAGTCCGTGTCGGTCATGCTGATCGGCTCGACAGTTTTCGCCCCGGTTTGCCACACGCCTCCGCTACCGGCGGAATTGGTCGGATTGACGCGGATCTCGGCGCCGCCGGGCTTGGTAATGTACCAGTTGAAGGTCTGATTACCGCCGTTATCCCGGCCTATGGCGATGAAATCGTAAGGCACGCCGGCGTCCAGGGTCTTGTTGTTCTTGTTCTGATTGTTGACAGCTCCCAACGCCTCGCCGGCTTCGAAGACGCCGTTGTGGTCCATATCGATCCACATCCACTCTCTGTCGTCTACATTCATCTTGAAGCCGTAGACCCCGGTTGTGTCTGGAACAAACTGACCGCTGAAGACGGTGGCGAACTGGTCGGACACGCCTGGGGTCGCCGGGGACCAACCATCGAACGAGTTCCAGCCCGAAATCTCGCTGTCGCCGAGTTCGCTGTAGTCGTCGTCCAGGGACAGGACCGTGTTGGGCTTCGTGCCGGTGAGCGTCCGGTCGGTCGCGTGGGAGTACGTCGCACCGGTCATGTCCATAACCGAATCGGCGCCCGTGTTGTAGAAGATCGACTGCATGATCGTACCGGGCACCGTAGTATCCAGCACCTCGCCGGAGGTTTTGAACGTTCCGCCGTCGAAGCTGAGGGTAGTTCCGCCTGCGCCCATGGGACCCGCGGTCGCGGGCGCCGCGCTGAGCGTGGTTCCTCCGCCAATGGAGAAGGTCGTGTCGGCCGCCGCAACAGTTCCGCCGACGGATCCGTCTATCGCCAACGTTCCGCTTCCGGTGAGGTTCACGATCCGGGCGCCCGAACTCTGGTCGTCGAACGCGTCGGTCGTCAGCGTTCCGCCACCGTTGAAGTTCATCGTCACCGGCGTGCCCGTGGTTGTCAGGCTGTCGTAATTCTGCGTCCCGCTGAAATCGAACGTTCCTGCGGACAGTTCCAGCGCTCCGGCCTGGAGGCTGCTGGCAAGCGCGATCGTGCCCGATGATCCGCTCATCGTGACGTTTCCAACGGTGAACGTCTCGCCGCTCAACGCCAGGGAGGCCCCGGCGCCCAGCGTTACGGCGCTGTTGATCGTGACGTCCGAGTCCGAGGTGATGCCTACCGCAGCGCCCGGGGCGATCGCAGCCAGAGAGGCGAACGTCGTCCCGCCGGCGGCGCCTTCGATCGCCAGCGTGCCGCTGGTGAGCGTCAGACCGCCGAAAGTCGCCGCACCGTCGGTGATCGCCTGGAGCGTCGAACCGGCGGTTACGACAATATCGTTGCCCGACATGTCCAGATCGCCGCTGACGAGGGGACCGCCCCCGGCTTCCTCGTTGGTCAGCCCGTAAAGGTGATACGTACCATTTGTATCATCGGCAAGATCGATGATTACTTTGATCTTCCCGTTAGCATCGGCCTGGTAAACATAGCTCATCGCCCACGAAACGTCACCTGGCATATTCATGGGTGCGAGGTGCGCGCGGTTCTGATCGATCTTCGGCGTTGTGAATTCCACCGAACCATCGCCGCCCACGTCGTATTGGGCGTAGTACGTGCGATTGTTGACATTATATCCATATGAACGATCGTACAGGCGGACGTCGTACCATTGCCCGTCGGTCAGACCGGTCAGTTCGATGTAGCCCAAATCCGGCCCGTTATACCGCAGATCTGTGAACACGCTTGCGACATTTCCGCTGACACCAGGAGGTGCATTGCCCGCGAAACTGCCGCCGTAGGTCCGCGTGCCCGGGTTCGTTCGCCCGCCGGCCGAGAGGTTGACGTCGCTGGCGAACGCCACGCCGTTTACTGTAGCGGCGCCGCTGTTTCCGAAATCGAGCGCGTGGGTGTAGGTCTTGTCGGTGCTGATCTGGGAGTCGGCATCGTTGGTGATCTGCATGTAGGCGATTCCGGCAGTCGGGAGGGGGTTGGCTCCGCCGAGGCTCAACGTCGCGGTCCCGCCGTCGAGGCCGATCGCCGCGCTGCCCAGCGAACCGGCGTAAGCATCGAGCGTCGCGCCGGCGTCTACGATGATCGTACCGCCGAAAATGTTGGCGGCGTTGGTGAGCTTGAGCGTGCCCGCGGAGACCGAACCGGTGATCGTACCGCCAAGGATGGCGCTGATCGTGTTGCTCCCGCTTGCGCTGTGGGCGAGCGTGCTGAGAGTCAGCGTACCGTTGTTGATATCGTAACCCGAGGCGGCCGCGGAGATGAACATGTCATCGACCGTGATGGACTGACCGTTCATGTCGACGGCCAGCGCCACACCGGGATTATCGAACGTGGCGCTGTCGCCGGCCGCGCCGGGCGCCGCGCCGCCGATCCAGTTGTCGCCGGTAAGCCAGAAAAGATCGACTCCCGAATCACCATCCCAAGTCGCGCTTACCTGCGCCGAGACGGGCGCGGCGATCAGCATTCCAATAGCAAATGCGACTGTCAGAATATTATGCGTACGCATGACATCACTCCTGAACGTGTTGGTTACTCGGTTGTGCGGGCGCGCGGATCGCGCGTCGGGCCGCGAAATACGGCATGGCAGGTCACCCTGCACTTTACGAAGCATTTTCAAATTCAAATCAACACTCCGAACAACTCCGAACGACTCCTTAAGACCGAACGATATCCCGCACTTCAAACGTCTCGATATGCAATTGGATAAACTCCAATACAACCGCGATTCTAGCACAAGAAGCGGAATCCGCAAAGGATAAAACGATCCCTCACCCGCCCGTGAGCGACCTTATTTTCTGGCGAAAATAATGTCGCTCACAGAGCAGGAGAGTCCCGATGTACATCGGGAAGCAGGCGATCAGGTGAAACATCCAACGGCAAGAGCTGGAAAACCTGCACGATCACCAAACACACAGCTCTCTTGCGGTCTCCTGCTCACCTGCTCGAAAAAACAACTCTCTCGCGCAGTGCGCGCACAGATCCCACCTGCCCCTAAGTCAATATTCACTTGTAAACTCTTGCATCTTGCCACACCAGTCCGCCTGGCGGTCTGGTAGAGTCGCCTACGATCCGGCCGGTCCTAGCGACCAGCCAGTTTACAGCGTATACGTTTCGGAGGCAGGTGCTAGGTGCTAGGTGCTAGGTGTCAGGTGTCAGGTTTAACCCTAGAACCCAGCACCTATGACCTGCCCCCATTTTCTGTACCACTGTGAATGAGAGTCAGGTTACCGCTTT